>DATGZC010000078.1:0-17701 GCA_035297345.1 Bathyarchaeia archaeon | reverse complement strand
CATCACGCCCGAGCCGGTCGTGAACTATACGCCGCTTCAATACTTGTCCGGCGATACGGAACATATGGTGACGCAATATTCTTCCTCGACGAAGTCAAGCTATATCGAAAAAATAGGCCTGCTCAAGATGGACTTTTTAGGACTCAAAAACCTCACTATCATCCAGCACGCCCTCCGGATTATCGAAAAAACCAAAGGCGTGAAGATCAACATTGACGATATTCCGCTTGACGACGAAAAAGCCTACGAACTTTTGCAAAAGGCCCTCACGACCGGCGTCTTCCAGCTTGAATCCGGCGGAATGAAAAGATATCTCAAGCAGCTCGCACCGACGACTTTCGAAGACGTCATTGCCATGGTCGCACTCTATCGCCCCGGTCCGATGGACTGGATCCCTGACTTCATCGCGCGAAAGCACGGCCGCAAAAAAATCACCTACGTCCATCCGAAACTAGAACCCGTGCTGAACAACACCTATGGCGTGGCCGTCTATCAGGAACAAGTAATGCAAATTTCCCAAGCATTGGCGGGTTTTTCGCTCTCGGAGGCGGATATGCTGCGAAAAGCCATGGGGAAAAAAATTCCCGAACTCGTCCAGAAAGAAAAATCAAAATTTATTGACGGATGCGTCGCCAACGGAGTCGAGAAAAAAATCGCCGAAAAAGTTTTTGCTTTCATTGAACCGTTTGCCGGATACGGCTTCAACCGTTCGCACGCCGCCTGCTACGCCCTCATCGGATACCAAACGGCCTGGCTCAAAGCCCACTATCCGACCGAATTCATGGCCGCCCTGCTGACGGCCGACCAGAACGACATCGACCGCATCGCAATCGAAATCGAGGAATGCCGCATAATGGAAATCGAAGTTTTGCCGCCGGACATCAACGAAAGTTTCGTCACTTTTGCCGCTATTATAAATCCCGGCGAGAAAGAAAAAATCCGCTTCGGCTTGGGCGCGATCAAAAACGTCGGAAAAAACGTGGCCAATGAAATCGTCGAAGAACGCAAGAAGAACGGAAAATATACCAGTCTCACCAATTTCGTCGAACGCATCCAAACGAAAGATTTGAACAAGAAATCTCTCGAAAGTCTCGCCAAATGCGGCGCGCTGGACGGTCTCGGCGAGCGCAACCAGTTGCTCGAAAATTGCGAGAAAATTTTGAGCTACTCGAAAGATTTCCAGAAAAACCAATCGTCGAACCAAGTGAGCCTCTTTGGGAGCACTGGAATCGACATCAAAATGCCTGAAATCAGCCTCGAGCCGACCGAGGCAGCGCCCAAAATGACCAAACTCGGCTGGGAGAAGGAATTGCTCGGACTCTATGTAAGCGAGCATCCCTTGTCGGAATTTTTCGATTTTTTTCGCCAATGCTCGACCCCGATCTCACAGATCGACGCAGCCTCGGTCAACAACACTGTGACAATTGGGGGAATCGTCGACAAGGTGAAAAAAATATTTTTGAAGTCCCAAAAAACGATGGCTTTTGTCCAGCTTGAAGACGCCGGCGGCCAAAAGATGGAAGCGATCGTTTTCCCGAAAACCTTGGAGCAGTACGGCGCGCTTTGGGAAGAAGGAAATATTCTTTTGGTGACGGGAAAAATTTCCGACAAGGACGGAACCCTCAAAGTCCTCGCGGACAGTGCCCGCCTGGTGAATCAGGACGAAATCGACCGCTTCGGTGTCCTCGCCGAACAGCGGAGAAAAGAAGAACTTCAAAGACAGAATGAAAGAAAACTATATTTAACTTTGCCGCCCAACGCCTCCTCCGAACTCCTCCGCCAAATATCAGCCGTCCTCGGCACCGCCCCCGCCGGCGACTGCAAAGTCTTCCTCGAACTATCCCAAGGACGGCTTGAGACGCCTTATCGAATTGACTATGATGAAAATATTGCGGGCAAGTTGCAAGGTGTGATGGATGAGATAAAGATAAGGTTGTTTTAACAGTAGAGACGCCCCGCTGGGGCGTCTAATGGCAGGAGCAAGGTTGTACCTTGCTCCGAATGTTTCACGATTTGCGCCAACAAAAAGAGCAGAGTACAACTCTGCTCTTGCACAAAATGGCTAAAATATTTCTTTTGGCCGCTTCTTCCAACACCTCCATTTTTGGTTAGTATTCTTTTCTGATGATAAGGATGGGGTTAATTCGTTTTTCCGGAATACCTAGCTTTTCTGCCGCCACAAGCTTGAAAAAATTGTCTATTTTATCCAAAGCCGCGCCTTTCCCTTCTTCCTCCTTATTCTTCAAATAACCGTAATAAACGATTTCAACGTTTACGGTACCTGATTGGGTGACTACGCAATGCGTACCCCGGAAAGTTAGCTGTAAAAGAACCGGAAAAGATGCCTCGGCGATTTCTTTGATTTTTTCACCGAGCCACTCCTTAAAAGGATCCAGGAGTATCTGTGCGGACCTTTTAAACGCCTCGCACTGACGAGCCAGCACATAGTACTCATGCTGTTTTTTGTCGGTTCTTTCCAATAATTTCCCTAATCTGGACATCGCATGCCCTCCTATATGGATTTTTTGAATGCAATTTTGCTAATTGATTACTAGCAAAAGAAAAGTATTTAATCAATCAAATAACAAAAAAATCCCTTATAAAAGGGATTTTTGGTCTTTGTGGATTTTGTTCAAAATGCTTGGCACTGTCCTACTCTTGCCTTGAGGCTACCATCGGTGCTGACAGGCTTAACTGCCGAGTTCGGGATGGGATCGGGTGTACCCCTGTCGCTAGAAACGCCAAGCATACTGAACAAAATATTATACCAGCAAGAGTCGGGCTCTTGCTGCGGTCGATTTTCAAAAAGCCTTGATGACCGGCGCGGTGAAGATGAAAAACAGGACGGACAACGTAATAACGGCTAAGATCAAAAACGCAAAAACAAAACTCTGCTTGTATTCTCGCATAACATGGAACGCACAACGTGAAACGTAAAAACAAACAAAGCGTTATGCATTTTACGTTTCACGTCACACGATTTAGAAACTGCTAATTGCTGGCTTTACCCTTGTTAAATAATTTCGCAAGCGAAATTGCTGCAAAGCAGCATTTAACAGGGTTAATTGCAATAAAGGGTAAATAAGATTATTAGTACTTCTCGGCTGAACGCATTGCTGCGCTTACACCTGAAGCCTATCAACCTGGTCTTCTTCCAGGAATCTATATTGCCTAATCTTGAGGTGGGCTTCCCGCTTATATGCTTTCAGCGGTTATCCCTTCCGAACTTAGCTACCGAGCATTGCCCTTGGCAGGAACAACTCGTACACCAGAGGTTCGTTCTTTCCGGTCCTCTCGTACTAGGAAAGACTCCTCTCAAGCAACGACGCCTACAGCAGATAGAGACCAACCTGTCTCACGACGGTTTGAACCCAGCTCGCGTACCGCTTTAATTGGCGAACAGCCAAACCCTTGGGACCTTCTCCAGCCCCAGGATGCGATGAGCCGACATCGAGGTGCCAAACCCCTCCGTCGATGTGGACTCTTGGGAGGGATCAGCCTGTTATCCCCGGGGTAACTTTTATCTGATGATCTTCCACGCTCCTATAAGCGATGGTCGGTTCACTAACTTCCACTTTCGTGACTGGTCGACTTATGGGTCTTCCAGTAAAGCTGGCTTGTGCGTTTGCGCTATCAGCCCGATTTCCATCCGGACCTAGCCAACCTTTGTAAACGCCTCCGTTACATTTTGGGAGGCGACCGCCCCAGTCAAACTACCCACCAGGCACTGTCCCCGGTCTGGTAGCTGAATTATATTGGACGTTCGTTTGTGAAAATTGTGATCATCAATAATGATACTCACTTGTGTTTCTTTACTGTTTCTTTCCGAGTACCATTAGTTGATCACATATAATCCAACTAACAGACCAGGGTTAGAATTGCAGTCTTGACAGGGTGGTATAACACTGGCGGCTCCATCCCGACCGAAATCGAGACTTCAAAGCCTCCCACCTATTCTTGGCAGTCAAAACCACAACCCAATACCAAGTTGTAGTAAAGCTCCACGGGGTCTTTTCGTCTTGCTGTAGGTCGACGGCATCTTTACCGTCATTGCGATTTCACCGGGTCCTTCGTTGAGACAGTTTTCAAGTCGTTACACCTTTGATGCGGGTCAGAACTTACCTGACAAGGAATTTCGCTACCTTAGAACGATTATAGTTATCGCTGACGTTCACCGGCGCTTCGGGGATTGGCTTGCACCGCTCCCGTTAACGTTCCGGCACTGGTCAGGTGTCACCCCCTATACGTCCCCTTGCGGGTTTGCAGAGAGTTGTGTTTTTGATAAACAGTCGCTTGAAATCTTTAACTGCGGCCACCCCTGAGGGTGGCGAGACATGTCCCGAAGTTACGTCTAGTTGTTTTGCCGAGTTCCTTAACGAAGGTTCTCCCGTTCGCCTTAGTATACTCTACCAGTCCACCTGTGTCGGTTTTAAGTACGGACGCAATATTACGAACCTTAGAAGTTTTTCCTGGCACCCTGCTCATCATCGTTCGCCAACCGAAGCTGACTTCCAGTCGTGCCTTGGTGTATTGCAAAACGGATTTGCCTGTCTTGCCACCTAAGCACAGCTACCCCAATCCAATAAGGGGCAATGACTACTAGGATGCGTCACTCCATCGAATAATATTGCGGGGCCGGAATATTAACCGGCTGTCCATCGACTACGCCTTTCGGCCTCGCCTTAGGACCGCCTAACCCTGGGTTGATCGACATTGCCCAGGAAACCTTGGACTTTCGGCGTGTGAGGATCTCACTCACATTGCGGTTACTCATGCCAACATTCTTACTTCCAAGCGCTCCACCATGGCTCACGCCTTTGGCTTCGCTGCACTTGGAACACTTCCCTACCAAACAATGCTACGCATTGGAATTTCAAATTTTTAATTCTGAATTTTGAATCAAATTCGAATGTTCTAATGTTTCAATTATTAAAAATTAAATCATTAAAAATTCATTCGAAATTCAAAATTCGAGTTTCAAAATTCCAGTGCGTAGCACTGAATCCGCGTCTTCGGTATTATGTTTAGCCCCGTTGAATTTTCGGCGCGAAATCTCTGGACTAGTGAGCTGTTACGCACTCTTTAAAGGATGGCTGCTTCTGAGCCAACCTCCTAGGTGTCTGTGAGACTTCACTTCCTTACCCACTTAACATAAATTTTGGGACCTTAGACGGCGATCTAGGCTGTTTCCTTTTTGAGCGTGGAGCTTAGCCCCCACGTTCTGACTGCCGGGATAAAATCGACGGGTATTCGGAGTTTGGTTGAGAGACCTAGGATTGCTCCACGATCCCTCATTCAGTAGCTCTACCTCCCGCGATCATTTTCCCCGACGCTAGCCCTCAAGCTATTTCGGGAAGAACCAGCTATGGCCGAGCTCGATTGGAATTTCTCCTCTACACACAAGTCATCTCCGCGTGTTGAACGGCGCGTGAGTTCGGGCCTCCCGCAGATTTTACTCTGCGTTCACCCTGCTCATATGTAGCTCGCCCGGCTTCGGGTCTAATCCATGCGACTTATTTTCGGCGATTAAGCCTCGCTTTCACTGCGCCTTCGTAGTTCTTGCTACTTAGGCTTGCCGCATAAAATTAACTCGTTGGCTCGTTCTGCAAAAAGCACGCTGTCACCGATGCAAGCATCGGCTCCAACTCTTCGTAAGCATATGGTTTCAGTTCTATTTCACTCCCCTCATCGGGGTTCTTTTCACCTTTCCCTCACGGTACTAGTTCACTATCGATCTCGTGTAATATTTAGCCTTGGAGCTATAGTGGCCCCGGCTTCAGACGGGATTTCTCCGGTCCCGCCCTACTTGAGAATAATAACAATAAAGGTGTTTCGTTTTTGCATACGGGACTATTACCCTCTTTGGTCTCACTTTCCAGAATTGTTCTGCTAACAAAACACTTTTTGACTTTACTCCCGTCGAGTAAAGCATCGGCAACTATAGCCGCCGCTTTACAAGATAGGACGTCATTACCTCGCAACCCCCGGCCACACCTCGCTACGCTCGGGTGGAATTTTCAATTTTCGATTTTAAATTTTCAAATAATTTTCAATGACTCAATTTTTAAAATTTAAAATTTTATCATTTAGATTTGATTTGAAATTTGAAATTTAGACTTTGAAATTCCGAACCGAACACAGTGAGGTGCGGTCGGGTTTAGGCTTCTCCGCTTTCGCTCGCCACTACTTACGGAATCTTTTGGATTTCTTTTCCTCCAGGTACTAAGATGTTTCAGTTCCCTGGGTGTGCTTCGTGAACCTATGTATTCAGTTCACGATATCTCGACGCAAATCGAGATGCGTTGCCGCATTCGGAAATCCCCGGATCAAAGCTTGCTCATCAGCTCCCCGAGGCTTATCGCAGATCACTACGTCCTTCATCGCTTACACGAGTCAAGGCATCCACCATACGCCATGAGTTACCCAGCTTCGGTTTTTGAAAAAATCGAGGCCGGATATTTTACCGCTCTATCGCAATTTGTCTCGTCCCTCGAAAGAGACGGACAATAGCCAGCAATTAGCAATCGCTAATTGCCTAACCTACTTTTGAAATTTCACACCAGAATTATTAGCTCTGCACTGTTCGGCTCAATAATTAGGCCGTGATTTTTCCGTTTCGATTGTTAAAGTCCTTTTAATGCAGAGATGCTGAATAATAAATTATTATTAGCCAACACCTCAGCACTCTTCTATGTTAATTCGTATATTCGTACAGATTCGTAGTTCGTAAAGAATTAAAAAGCCGCTTCGGGCAAAGCGGATTCGAGTCAATCAAAAATATAGGCAAGGATCATCCGCTTCTTTTTCTTGAATTTTTGATTATATTGACCATAAATCGCCCTAATGCTTATTTTTATTTTGCCTTTTCATCGCTTTCTTATCTTATATCACCCGCAAAATCGTGTCAAGAGCCAGTCATTTCTCCGGCCATTGACAGAATTTTCGGAATTTGGTAGTATTATCCATAGAAAGGTCCTTCGGCCTGTGGTTTATACACCACGCATAGCGGAAGGTCCTTTTTTGGTTTTAAGTATCCCAATCCCACGGACCTTCAGTCGGAAAGACCGAGATCAGGAATTTTTGTTTAGTTTTGGTATTTTCCTTGATCTGAACGCAAAACAATTCATTCTCCGCCGTGAGACCGTAAAACCGAAAAAGTATCTCGCGCGGCTTGTTGGGATTTTCTTTGGAGGTCGGCGCAAAGCGCGATTTTTGGATCAATTCGACAATGCAGTCAAAATATTTCAGTCGCCGCATCCTGTCCCGCCAATTTTCTTTGCCGTAAAGATGCGTCCAGAACAACTCCAAGAATATTTTTTCTTTTTTGAAATAGGCCGAACGCACATAGGGACGACGCTTCGATTTCTTTTTTATCCGCGCGTAGATCTCGTGAGCTTTGCGGTTGACTTCGCGAAAATCCGTTCCGGACAATTTTTTCGTTTTTGCCTTATAAACTTTTATTTCCCTCCTTGTCATATTTCCATTCTAGCACAAAAAGCACCCGCAAAAAAATCCCGCGCCCAGCATACAAAAACGCCCCACGGGGCGTTTTTGTAAAAGCTTAATTTCCAATATCATAAACTTTTACTTTATTTTTTTGAGACTATGTGTCTCGTGAAAAACCATTATTCTTCCCTTTTCACCAGTTACAGTTACCGGCATAAATTTTTCTAATTTATCCAGTATTTCTTTAGAAGCATACTCGATGGTGTTGCTGTTTGTCTGGAAAGCGAGCAAAACAAAATCAAAATCATTTTTCAATTCATCCGAGGCCGCCTCCATCGCCCTTCCATCACTCATTTGAATCGCCTTCAATATAAAATTTTTGTCGGATCTCAATTTCAAGCCCGCCTTCCAAAATGCTCCGCTTCGATACTTCATCGCCTCAAATATTAAAGTTTCATCCTCCCTGAATTCTTTTGGAATATCTGACGCCGATGTTATAGAAGGATTGTATTTAAAAATTTCAAGCACAATGTCTCTGTCCTTCAACGCTTCGACAGGGATATCGATTGAGTATCTCGGGTGCGAACTAATTAGAGATATTATTATCTTTTTATCTTTTTGCATTTCAGGTGATAAACCTGTATAAAACTTTACAGAATCATACCCATCTAACTTATCCATAACTTCCAAAAGAAAATTTTTATCGCTTCTGAGTTCTTCGGAAATGTTTTCAAGTTTTATATTTCCGCTGAGAATTGATTTCATTGCAACATCCCGATCTCCCTGAAGATTTTCAGAGACTAAGCAAATTAGTTTTCCGTTGTCACGATGTGCAAGCGCCGCGAGAGCAATGCCCTTGTCGCTTCTGAGTCTTTCGGATAAAAATTCAAAATTTTTCCTTGTATCATGTTTATCATGCAAGACAACTGTTGCCACTTCATCATCATCTCTCATTTCTTCGGAAGCATATTTTAAAATATCCAAACTAGCTCCGTGGCCACCAGCTCTTATTGCAGCAAGCACTACTTCCTTATCGCCGCGAAGATTTTCCGAAGCATATCTGAAATTATCGCTTGATGCTCCAAACGAAGCCAATACAACATCTTTGTCAGCTCGAAGTTCTTCGGAGGCCAAATCCAGACTGAAAAAGTTTCTGCCCGCACGAACGCATTCGCTGATTGCAGTCATTACAATATCTTTGTCGGCTCTCAAATCTTCCGAAGCTCGCTCAAGATCCCAATAACCCTGTCTCAAAAACTCCCCCTTCATTGTGATCGGTTTGTCAACATCATACTTAACCCCCTCGGCGTGAAGAATATCTGCAGCGGTCAATTTCACCTCCATTGCTCTTTGAACATCGGAAGTAATTTTCTCTCTGTCATCATAATCACACAAGTGAAGGATCTCGACATCTTCAATGATTTTCTTCAGCCGTACAGACCTCATACTATTCACAAATTCAGCTATGCTTCTTGCCTCCCGATATTTCTCCTCTGCCTCTTTTCTAGCGAATCCCCCACTTTCGACATCGACAAAATTTTCCCGCTGTTCCTCCGGAAGATCCCCAACCTCTTTGTATCTTGGATCAGATGGATTGAATTGTTCCATGATTTTTGCTTTTCCAAAACAACACCAAGTAATTTCGGAAAAAATAAAAAAATTATTTTTTTTCGGCACCTGGAAAACACAAAAGGCCTCCCGTTCGCCGACAACCCCTTTCGGAGCTGTCCACTGCCCTTTCGAGCAGCGACATTACTACATGATAGCGAAACGGAAAGCCGTTTCCATGTAGTAATGTTTTGAATTGCCATGCCCCACGGAAATTTTCCGCGAAGTTTAGGCGTAAATTGTTGCTTTTATATTACCGCAAACGAAAAAATCGCGCAATAAGCACGATTTATTCTTCATTCAATGGCATCTTCAAGGTTCGACCTTAAAAATCACTTTTCTTGCAGGGAAGATATCACTTCATCCACTTTCGCGAAAAGTTCTTCTTTCGTCCCGGTATTTTCGATGCGAAAATCGGCTTTTCCCCCTATTTTGGGTATATTTACTTCAATCTCCGCCCGCTCCATTTCCTGGAATTTTTCGAAGCTGACTTTGTCATCTGATTTTTCTCCCCGATTGTATATTCTTTCCCAACGGGATTTCTGATCCAGCGTTACATAGACGACATGCGAATTCGGAAAACTTTTCACAAAATCATAGTCCTCGGGAACCCGCATACCGTTGATAAACACGATTCCTTCACCGATCGGTTCAATTTTCTTGCGAAGCGCTTGGGAAAGAACCTTGTTGCCGAATCGGTTCCGAAGAGCGAATGAAAACCACTGCAAATCTTCACGAGAGATATGATCGACATAGAGGCTCAAGGTTTCCCGCAGAGGGTCGGCAAAACGCATCAGGATCGCATCGTATTTTTCGCTGAGATAGTCCGCCACCGTATCTTTTCCGGAGCCGGATTCTCCAACAAGACCAATGATAATTTTTTTGTTTTCCGCCATAGAGATTTTTTAGTCCTCCCCTCCTCAGGTGAGGAGGGGGCAGGGGGAGGTGTTGCTTCAATTTGCTGAACTCTCAACACCCCTCTGTCCTTCGGACATCTCCCCTCATCTGAGGGGAGAAGGCTATAAATTATGAATAACGAATATAATAATTTCATTGAGTCCAATTCCCCCGACGGGGGCTTTTTGCAATCGGAACATTGGCGGAAGTTTCAAGAGAGCGTGGGACGAAAGACATTCATGCTTTCTGCTGACATTGCTTTTGTAAGCATTGTCACGCATACCCTGCCGATCGTGGGGGATTATTTTTATATGCCGAGAGGACCGGTTGTTGAAGCGAAAAGTGAAAAACGAAAAACGAAAAACTACAACGAAAAATTCAAAACTTTTTTTTCTGATTTACTTAACATAGCTAGAAAAAACAATGCGGGATGGGTTAGGATTGAGCCGGCTAGTGATGGTGTTTTGGAATTTTTAAGGTTTAACCTTAAAAATATAAAAATCAAAAAATCGGCTGTGGATATGCAGCCGAGAGAAGTGTTAATCCTCGATATTTCTGAAAGTGAAGAAAATTTGTTGGCTGAAACGAAGCAGAAGACGCGGTACAATATCCGGCTGGCAGAAAAAAAAGGTGTTAAAATTTCTGCTTCGCGGGAAGAAAAATATATCGATGAATTTTTGAGATTGGTGAAGATTACATCTGAGCGGGACAAGATCACTCCTCATCCGGAAAATTATTATCGCCGGATGTTTGAAGCTATTCCGAGCGATATTTTAAAACTCTATATCGCCGAATATGAAGGAAAAGTGATTGCGGCCAATCTGGTTTTGTTTTTTGGGAAGACGGCGACATATATGCACGGGGCGTCGGACAACGCGCATCGAAGCGTGATGGCGCCGTATCTTTTGCAGTGGCAGCAAATACAAGATGCAAAGAAGTGGGGTTGCAGGCAGTATGATCTAGGCGGTGTGCGGATTCAACCACACCCCGACCCTCTCCTTATCGAGGAGAGGGGAAACTCTTGGGTAGGAATCACGAAATTCAAGACTGGCTTTGCGCCGAACACAAAACCGACAAAATTTCCGGGAAGTTATGATATAATATTGAAGCCGGCAAAATATAATTTGTATCGCGTGCTGCAAAAAATCAAAAGAATTTTTTAGAAATGGCAGAAATAAACAGCAAAAAACGCGTCGGGATATTTTCGCTCACTTGTGATGAAGGGTGCAGCATTTTTCTCACGGAAATCTTCAATCAAAAATTGATTCCCTGGCTCGAAAGGATGGAGCTGGTGTATTTTTTGTCGATCAAAGACAAAACGGAAATCAAAGATCTGGATATTGCGCTGGTGGAAGGCGTGGTGACGAGTGAGAGGGACAAAGAGGGCATCGAGAAGATCCGGGCGAACACGAAAATTTTGATTGCGATGGGAACTTGCGCGATGACAGCGCTCCCGTCCGGCCAGCGGAACAATTTCAACATCAACCAGCTCAAAGAAATCGAAGCGCATCTTGAAAAATACAAATTTCTCTCGAAAGCCTTGGCGCTCAAAGAAGTTGTGAAAGTGGATGACTCGATTTCTGGATGCCCGATTGATGAAGGGAAATTTATTGAGGTATTTGAGAAATATTTATAAATCAATGCACAAATGTAATTTGGACGTCGAAATCAGCAAACTTTCAAAGATTGAAGGTCATGCCGATCTTGATATCAAAATCCGTGACGGAAAATTGGAAGAGGTAAATCTGAAAGTCATGGAGAACCTGCGGTTTTTCAATCAGGCGGTCGTTGGCCAGTCATACGCCGCCGTGCCGCAGCTTGTTTCGCGGATCTGCGGCACGTGCTCAATCGCGCACCTCACGGGCTGCATCGAAGCAGTCGAGAAAACTTTGGCCGTGAAACCCAGCAAGCAGACGATGATCCTCCGGAAGCTCACGGTATACAGCATGATGATTCGCGACCACGCTTTGCACCTCTATTTTTTTGCGATGCCGGATATGCTCGGAATCGATTCACTCTTGGACGCGCCGGAAGACAAGCACGATCTCATCCACGAGGCGCTCGCGGTCAAAGAAGCGGGGAACAACCTGTCGCAGCTCGTCGCCGGGCGAGCGGTGCATGCGCCGTTCGAGCAGGTGGGAGGATTCAGCCATGAGATCGACGAGAAAAAAATCCCGGAAATCGTCGAACAATTGAAAAAAATCCGCCCCACAATTTTGAAGCTGATCGAAATATTTGCGAACTGCGATTGGGAGTTCAAGAGGAAAACGAATTTTGTGGCACTCGTGACACCGGACTTTTCATTTCTCGAAGGGAAAATCAAAAGCTCGACGGGAGAAGTGATCGAAGAAAAGGATTATTGGGATCACCTTCACAAGATCGTTCTCCCGTATTCGCAGGCGACTGGATTTGAGTTTGAGGGAAAAGAATATATGGTCGGGTCGCTCGCGCGCCTCAATCTCAACAAAGAAAATCTGCACACAGATACCAAACGGGATGCGTCGAAATATTTGGAAAAATTTCCCTCGGAAAATGTTTATGACAACAATCTGGCGCAGGCGATCGAAACTTTACACTCAGTCGATCATTCAATCGAACTGCTCGAAAGCAATAAATTCCAAAAAGAAGAACCGGCCAAGCCCGAAAGATTGACCGGAAAAGGGGCGGGCGCGATTGAAGCGCCGCGCGGAACGCTGTATTACGCGCTCGAAATCGAAGAGGGGAAAGTGAAGAACTTGAAGCTTGTCATCCCGACGGCGCAGAATCTGGTCAATATGAAAAAAGACGTCGAGCAAATCGTGTCCGGCCTTTGCGCGACGGACGCCGCTGGTGTAGAGACACGATTAATCGCGTCTCTACTGGAAAAAAAAATAATCTTCGAAGTCTCGAAACTCATCCGCGCCTACGATCCCTGTATGTCCTGCGCCTCGCACTTTTTGCGGGTGAATTGGACATGATTTCCAAAAACAAAGTATAGATTTTTCAAATAGGCTACCCGCCGGCAAAGCCGGACGGGCATACGCAATATTTTCGAAACCCTATACTTTGCTTTTTATTATTTTGGCTAGTTCCTCTAAGATTTTTTCCTCATTTCCATCCATCGGCAGGCCGAAGATTTTCACACTCATCAATTTCCCGATTTTTTGGAGGAGCTTCAAGTTGAATGCCAAATCAAAATCGTGAAGAGAGTATAGCTTTTGAGTTTGCAGCCTTTCAATGTCGTCTATCAGGACGACTTTTTTTATTTCTTCAATTGTATCAATGATAATCAGCTCTTTGTTTTTTGGTTTGAGATTCTCGTTTGGATCGGCGATGACGAAATCAATATCCGGAAAAATTTTTTTAAGTTTCGGAGTAAGCTTGATCGGTAAATTGTCAAAATCCAAAAGCGGGTTGCCGAATATGCGTATTGTTTTTTTCTGCTTCATAAATGATTTGGAGGAGGCAGTTGCCCCCTCCCGTAAATTAGGTGATTCCGCCGCGGACATGGTAGAAGTCTTCCACGGGACTATAGCCTTTCAGGCCGTCGACCTTGTTGAGGTTCTTTATCCTCGTCTGTAGCTGATGTGGCCTTCCGGAATACACGATTTTATGCAGTGGATTTTTGACACATATTCTCCGAGAAAGAGTTCGTGCCCCTTCAATACCCCCTTGATATGCCGGATAAAATATGTATCCTTTGCTCATGCGAACAATCACGCCTGCCACTGTTTGATCAGGCGGGAACGCTCTTTCAATTAGTCTTCCGCCTCCGCACATTGGCGAAGCCCTCCTTGTGATGAATTTTTTCTTATTTTAACAGAGAAACTAAAAACTTGAAAACCTGACAAATAAAAGGTAGCATTAAGGTAATATTGCGAGCCACAAAATACCTCCTTATTGTCATCCCTGTGAAAGCAGGGATCCAGGAATAATAGGGAATCAAAATTTTCTGGATCCCGGGTCAAGCCTGGGATGACAAACAAAAAATTTATGAAAAAACTGATCCCCCAATCCATCAGGAATATCTATCACTTATTCCAGGCGATCTTGGCGAATGTTTGGTTTGGGTTTCCGTCGCGAAAATTGAAAGTCATCGGGGTGACGGGGACGAACGGGAAGACGACGACAGTTCAGATGATTGCAAAAGTATTGGAGGAAGAAGATTTCAAGGTTGCGGTCGCTTCGACGATCAATTTCAAATTGGGCGGCAAAGAATGGGTGAATAAAAGCAAGTTCACGACGCTTTCCAGTTGGGCGCTCCAAAAATTTTTGCGCCGGGCCGTGAAGGCCGGATGCGAATACGCAGTGATCGAAGTGTCCTCCCATTCCCTTGATCAAAACCGGGTTTGGGGAATGGATTTCAATGCGGCGGCGATCACCAACGTGACCCGCGAGCATCTCGACTATCACAAAACAATGGAGGAATATGCGAAGACGAAATCGAGATTGTTTTGGATGGTTTCCAAAAATTCAGACAGCGCTTCAATCGTCAATTTGAACATGGAATTCGCGGATGTGTTTCTCCGATACGGAGCCAAAAACAAATTCGGGTATTTCTTGGAGTCGGAAAGCCCGAATTGCGTGCTAGAAGCCGGATTGAAGCTCGAAATCGCGCGTGACATCAGGCAATCGATCAACGGATCCGAATTCCTGGTCAACGGAGAAAAATTCACGCTCAATATGCCGGGCGAGTTCAATATTGAGAACGCACTCGCGGCGGTTTGCGTGGGACTTTCCGAAAATATACCGCTCGAAAATATTTCCGCGGCGCTCCGGAAAATAAAAGGCGTGCCGGGACGGATGGAAAAAATCGAAAACAAGAGGGGTCTGGGGATAATTGTCGACTATGCCGTGACGCCCGATTCACTTGAAAAACTTTATGATTATCTGGACGGCATCAAAAAAGAAGGCTCGAAAATAATCGCCGTTTTTGGATCGTGCGGAGAAAGAGACCGCGGAAAACGGCCGATCATGGGCGAGATTGTGGCGAAGAAGGCAGATTTTGTAATTGTAACTAACGAAGATCCTTATCACGAGGACCCTATGCAAATAATCAATGAAGTGTTTGAGGGCGTAGTTGGGAACAATTTTCCTAAAGCTCGGCTTTTTCCTTCTTCGAGCGAAGCTCTCAGAATTCCTCAAAGCCAAGCTTTGGAAAATAATAAGACTGAAGGGGTTGATGCTTTTCGAATTCTAGACAGAAGAGAAGCAATAAAAAAAGCCCTGCAGATCGCAGAGCTGGGAGATATCGTCGTGGTGACGGGAATGGGAGCGCAGGAAACAATGGCGGTCGGAGACGATATGATTCCCTGGAACGATCCGAAGGTGATTCGAGAAGTGCTGGAAGAATTGTAAAAGCATTCTCGGTTTCTCTTTTTTCAAAGAGAGGGCTGGAGAGGGATTTTTCTTTTATCCAAGAATTGTAGCGAGAAGCAAAGTGAGACCGAAACCCAGAATTCCGCCAATGAGCACTTCATTCAAGCGATGGCCGATTCTTTCTTTGAGGCGGGGGAATCTTCTTTTGTCTATCTGAAGCTGGTCCACAAGCATATTGAGATAGCGGCCTTGGTCGCCGAGATACATTCGAAGCCGGAGGGCATCGTCGATGATGATAAAAGCGAAAATGAAAGCCAGCGCGAAAACGCCGTTGTTCGTCCCTTCATAATAGCCGATCGAAGTGAGGGTGGAGATGACAAATGCCGTGTGAGCCGATGGCATATGGCCGTGCGTGAAAAAATATTCAAACTTCAAACCGTTCTTCGCGGAAAAAAGGATGAACTTCAGCGTTTGGGTGAAAAGTCCGACCGCAATCGGGATGATGATGATATTGTAACTGGAAATATTGGGCATATAGTCAGTTTACACTATTTTTGCTGTTGACGGCAAATATCCGATATTTGCCCCTGCACTAACCCGGCTTTCTTCAAAAATTTCAATTGATGCGGAGCAAATATAGACACCATATTGCCGGTTGGTGTATAATATATTCGTATGCAGGAGGATATCCGAAAAAATTTCATACTTCTTTCCAAAGTTGCGAAAGAAAAAAAATACGCTCAAGAGTATCTGGGACTTTTGGCGCGCCGCGGGGACATCGGTTCGATCCGGATCGGAAAACGCTGGTATACGACTTGGCAGTGGTTCGAAGAATTTTTGGAAAATTCACAGAAGAAATCTTCTTTCGCGAAGGCTTCCGCTGTCGCTGACCCGCGCTACGCCGAAAGCTCCGGCGAGGTGAGAGCTATGGAGGGCAAGATGACAGAAAGGCCGGCGGAAAAGAAAGAAGTTGTCAGCCAAGTGCAAGTTGCAAAAGCTGAACCGGTTGAGATAAAAAGAGCGGCGCCGGTTGAAGAGGCAGAAATTTCCGCAGCCGAACATATTGCAAAGATACCCGCCCGTTCCGAGGCAAAAAAAAGCGAGGAAAAAATCAAAATTACTTTTTCGCCAGCGGCAATCAAGGAAGAAGAAGCGGCTTTTGCTCCTCCAAAAGTGGAAAAAATATCAATAGTCGAAAACATACCTTCTCAAATCAGGATCACACAGCCCCAGAAGTCAAGCTCGGTCCCTGCTGAAAAAACTGTCGGGATAAAATCGATCAATTTGAGATTGAGAGAAGTGAGAAATGCGCCGAAAAGAACAAGCGCGCCGGGTTTTCAAAAAGTTCCGCAGGCTTTCCGGGGGAATGCCGCGAGCAATATGAGAAGAAATATTCGGCCCCTTGAAATAAAAAAAGATCCGCCCAGAGAAATTTCCGTCGCAGAAAGGAACAGACATGCAATTCCCTATCCGGAAATCAAGCTCAAACAAAATGCAGGTGTTTTTTCTCCCGATTTTTCCAAAGAAGAAAAAGTTCGGGCTTCACTATTCCCTCGATTCGCTTTTTCGATGAGTTTCACCGCTATATTGCTTCTCGTCGCGGCTTCCGGCTATTTTGCCTGGTCCGGCGGCTTGTTCGCGAAGGGACAGGTGGCGGGAGTGAGCGATGAAAGAAGCGGCGGGTTTCGCGGTATTCAGTCAGAAGGTGAAGACGTTCTTGCCAGCGCCGTGGACAAGATCGGGGAAGCGATGTCGATCTCAGAAGTTGTGCTGGCGGCGGTGCAGGAAAAATCTTCCGCCAATGAACCGGCGGGTGTCATAGCTGAACCAGCCTCCTCAACGGTAGTTTCACCGGCAAACTCGCAGACATCGGTCCAGCCGGCTGCGGCTCCCAAAACAAGCGGAAATTCGAAGAAAAAGAAATAGATTTTGGATAATTTTTTATTGTAAACAATATGATAATGTGGATTTTGCTGGCAATCATCGTCGTGATTGTTTTTTGGGTGATTGCGATTTACAACGGACTGGTCCGGCTCAAAAACCGGGTGGACGAAGCCTGGTCAGACATCGATGTTCAGCTGAAGAGGCGCTATGACCTCATTCCAAATCTCGTGAACACAGTCAAGGGTTATGCCGCTCACGAGAAGGAAGTTTTTGAAAAAGTGACAGAGGCGCGCACGCGGGCGATGGGTGCGCAGTCGGCCGCCGACAAGGCGCAGGCGGAGAATGCCCTCTCCCAAACCTTG
Source organism: Bathyarchaeia archaeon (assembly GCA_035297345.1). Lineage (GTDB taxonomy): Bacteria > Patescibacteriota > Minisyncoccia > Moranbacterales > UBA11712 > JAPLXD01. The sequence continues at coordinate 206 of DATGZC010000078.1, read as the reverse complement.
AAAAGTCTTTTTGCGGTGGCGGAAGCCTATCCGGACCTCAAAGCGAATCAAAATTTTCTTGAACTTCAGCGCGAATTGACCGACACTGAAGATAAAATTCAAGCGGCCCGCCGGTTCTACAACGGCAATGTCCGCGACTTCAATACAAAAATACAAGTCTTCCCCAACAATATGATCGCGGGATCGCTGGGATATACGGCGAGAGA
>DATGZC010000077.1:0-10079 GCA_035297345.1 Bathyarchaeia archaeon | reverse complement strand
AAGCGCGTATTCAAGCCGTTCTTGATCGCGACAAAGGAATGCCGCTTCGAAAATCGCACGAAAACCCGGCGGTCAAAACGATATACAAAGAGTTCCTCAGCGCCCCCGGGGGCCAAAAAGCGGAGGAATTGCTGCATACGGAATATACAGATCGAAAAGATAAAAATTGATATATTCGGGGTTTGTTGACAAACTTGGATTATTTTGCTAGAGTAAGCGATAGTTGCAATAGGGAAAGTTTGAAAATTCGGTCATTGAATCATTGAGAATTGTTTGAAGATTGAAAATTTGAAATTGAAAATTATAAAACAGCGGGGTAGAGCAGTCCGTCCCGCTAGGCGGGATCGGGTGGCTCAAAAAAATAATGGAGGAAAGTTATTTTGTATATATTATCGCTTGTGCGGAGAACAGAAAGTATATCGGCGTTACGAATGATTGGAGAAGAAGGCTTGGGGAGCATAACGACAAATCATATTATGTCCCGCAATGGACGAAAAGATTTAATGATTGGAGGATAGTGTATTTGAGAAAATTTGATAATTATACAGAAGCGAGAAAGTGGGAAATAAATTTGAAGAAACAAAAAGGAGGAATAGGACTGAAATACTGGATGGAAACTACAAATCAATACAGCGGGGTAGAGCAGTCCGGTAGCTCGGGTGGCTCATAACCACCAGGTCGCGGGTTCAAATCCCGCCCCCGCAACAGACGTCCGCAAAAAATAACGAAGCGCGAAAGTGCTGTTCTTTTTGTTTGATATATTTTAGAACCTCCTGTATAATTATAATATAACTATAAGGGGAGGTTCATGGCTAAATCAAAAGAACAAATCAAGGCTCGCAATTTGAGAAAGAAGGGCGTTAGCATTAGGGATATCTCAAAAAGACTCAAAGTATCCCGAGGATCAGCAAGTCTTTGGTGCCGCGATGTCGTGTTGACTGAAAAGCAAATCGAAAAGTTGCATGAGCAAATGGTGAAGGGCGGTTATTTGGGACGTCTCAAGGGCGCTCATATTCAAAGAGAAATTAAACAACAAAAGATACAGTATTATTCCGAAAAAGGAAAGATCGACATCCAACAGATAAAGAAACGAGAATTGCTCATAGCTGGACTTGCTTTGTATTGGGGAGAAGGGAGTAAAACAGATTCGAGAGTCAGATTCTCCAATTCTGATCCCGTGATTGTTAAGTTCATAATGAAATGGTTCAGAGAAGTTTTGAAAGTTTCAGAGGATAGATTCATGATGCGGATCACGATAAATCGGGTTCATCAGAAAAGACTAAACGACGTAAATGCGTATTGGTCGAGAAAGACTGATATTCCTATTGAACAATTCAGAAAAACTATCCTCATCAAAGCCAAAAATGAAAAGATTTACGAGAATCATTTCCAACATTACGGGATTTTGTGTATAGGCATCGCGAAAAGTTCAGATTTATTCTATCAGATTGTGGGTTGGTTGAAGGCTCTCGGTGAAACAATATAAAAATTTTGGCAGGGTAGCTCAACTGGTTAGAGCGACAGACTCATAAGCTGTAGGTAGTGGGTTCGAGTCCCACCCCTGCTACAAAAGTGAATATATGGGGGCGTAGCTCAGTTGGTTAGAGCGACTGCCTGTCACGCAGTAGGTCGCCGGTTCGAGTCCGGTCGTCCCCGCAAACGAATAATCCCTTGTAAAAGGGGTTATTTTTGTGGTATAATTCCGGCCGTATGTATTCGAAAAATCCGCTTATCAATCTTTTCAAATATTCCTGGCACTATTCTTTTGATCGAAAGAAGTGGTTTGTTTTTGTCATTGTTTTTTCGGTGATTGGGAACTCCGTTTGGCTGATGCAGCCGATCGTCATTGGAAAAATTTTCAACTCGATTCAGTTTTCCGCGCAAAGCGATCAGTTGCGAAATATTGGTTTTGGGGCAGTTCTTTTGGTGGCATTGAATACATTAGGTTGGCTATTTCACGGAACGTCTCGAATTGTTGAAAACATAAACGCTTTCCTGATCGAAAAAAATTATCGCCAGACCATGTTCGAAAAAGTGATGGATCTGCCGACCGCTTGGCACAAAGATCACCATTCGGGCGACACTATCGATAAAATTGAAAAAGCGGGAGACCGGCTGAATCAGTTCGCGGGCGAAATTTTTGTGGTTCTTCAAAACATTGTCGGACTCACTGTTTCAATCGCGGTTTTGGCATTTTACGACCTGAAAACTATTGTCATTGCGCTTTTTGCAGCTGTTGTGGCTATTCTTGTTATCTTAAAATTCGACGAAAGGTTGCTTGCCAAATACAAATTGATTAACAAGGCGGAAAATTTCATCTCTGCCGGCATATTTGACTATATAAGCAACTTCATGACGATCATTTCCTTGCGCCTCAAGGGTCGCGCCGCCAAGGAAATGGAAAACCGATCAATGAAGCATCTCGGATTATCGGTCAGGAGTTATAAGATAAATGAGCTGAAGTGGTTTCTTTCGAGTACTATTATTTGGATGATGACGGCGGTAGTCTTGTATTGGAATGCTTATGGCTCCATCAAAACGCAAGGCGTGGTAGTCATTGGAACGCTTTTCATTCTCTATCAATATTTGAGCCGGATCGGAGGTGTTTTTTACACTTTTGCCTGGAAATATAGCGACACAGTGAGGCAGAACTCGGCGATTGTGGCCGCCCAAATCATCGAGGATGAATATTCGAAGCTGCATCTCGCGAAAAAATATGCGCTTCCTGCGGATTGGAATGTGATCCAAATCAAGAAACTTTTTTTCTTCTACAAAGAAGCCGAAACCGGAAAAAATGAGACAAAGGCGCTCTCGGATGTTTCCATGCACATCGAACGGGGAAAGAAAATCGCCCTCATTGGAACGAGCGGATCCGGGAAAAGCACAATTTTGTCGCTTCTTCGCGGTTTGCACCCGGTCGACAGCGCGAGCGTTTTTTGTGACGGGAAAAAACTGGAGAAAGAATTGCGGCATATCTTCGATCATTGCAGTTTGATTCCGCAAGAGCCGGAAATTTTCAACAATACGATCGAATACAATATCTGTTTGGGAGTTCGGATCGAAAAGAAAAAACTTTTCAAGTTCATCGCGATGGCCAATTTGAGCGATTTGATCTCGCGCCTTCCGCAAGGGCTCAAAACAAGCGTTTTGGAAAAAGGAGTTTCCCTCAGCGGGGGAGAAAAGCAGAGATTGGCGCTTGCTCGCGGGCTGATGGCGGCCGAAGATAGTCCGCTGCTGCTTCTCGACGAACCCACAAGCAGCGTGGACGTCGCGAACGAGTCTGAAATATATGAAAATATCTTCAAAAATTTCAAAGACAAGACGATTATTTCCGCTATTCACAGCCTGCATCTGCTCAAAAATTTCGATTATATTTATATGTTCAAAGACAGCCGAATCATTGCCGAAGGCACTTTTCATGAAATACTTGAGGATGAAAATTTCAAAGTGCTTTGGCAAAACTATAATGCAGAGATCGAAAAGAAATAAGTTAAAATTCACATAAGGCAATAATCCGCAAAAAAACTTGGAAAGGCTTGCTTGAGAAGGTGCTCTCGGGCGAGAAGAAATTCGACGTTCGCGTCGCTGAAAAAAAATAATATGAGAAAAATCATTATTTTCGATTACGACGGCGTAATCGTTGATTCATTGGAAGACAGTAGCTGTTTCTTGGGGCTGGCACGATGTGAAATGACTGAAAGAGGGCGAGCCTGATTATATAGTCGAAAAAACAACTGATCTTATATCAACAGTCGAAGGTACTGAAGAGTTATAAAATTAACCGTTCCCAAAGTTAAGCTTTAGGAATAGCCAAAAATATTTATTGACGCCAATTCACATTTCTGATATTATTTTAATAACGAACCAGTGTTCTTGCCAATTCGTCACGGGGCCACTTGGGGCTAGCATAGTAGCATCCAATGTCTAGGGTCAGGATATCTTAATGGCAAGAGGTGGGCTCATAACCCACGATTATCTGGGTTCGAATCCCAGGCCTGACCCTAGGTCCATTGGACATTCAAACATTTCTCTTGATCATCGCATCACACACAACCCGCAGCATTGCCTGCGGTATTTTTTTGAAAGGAATAATGACTTTTTTATGAATCTCTCAAAACTGGAGGAAATTTTGAAATCGGAGCCGGCGTTTCGGCTTGCGCAGGCCAAGAAGGCGGTATTTTTTGATTTGATCGAGAAATGGAGCGAGGCGACGACGATTTCGAAAAAACTTCGCGAAATATTGGAAAAAGAAGTGCCGCTTGAGATCAAGGGAGAAGCCTTCTCCTCGGGAGACGGGCGGACGGTGAAAGCGCGTCTGATCTTGCGGGATGGCTTGGCGATTGAATCTGTGTTGATGAAGCATACGGACAAGCGGAATACCATCTGCGTTTCTTCACAAGTCGGGTGTCCTCTTGGATGTCTTTTTTGCGAAACGGGAAAGATGGGGTTCAAGCGGAATCTCACGGCTTCGGAAATCGTGGAGCAGGTCTTGTTTTTTGCGAGATATCTTGAAAAATCCGCCAAAGGCGAACGCGCAGCGGGCGGGAAAATCACGAACGTCGTTTTCATGGGAATGGGGGAGCCGTTTTTGAACTGGGAACAAGTGAAAACGGCCATCGAAATACTGAATGACGACAACTGTTTTGGGATCGGTGCCCGGAAAATATCCATTTCTACGTCGGGTATCATTGAAGGGATTGAAAAACTGGCGGAAGTTTTTCCGCAAATAAACTTGGCGATTTCGCTCCATGCGCCGAAAGACGAATTGCGGGGTGAGCTGATGCCGATAAACAAAAAATACCCGCTTGCGAGCGTTTTGGCCGCCGTCGATGCTTATATTGAAAAAACCAACCGAAAAGTCATGTTTGAATATGTGATGATCAAAGATACGAACGACTCCGAAGAACAGGCGCGGGGGTTGGCGAAGCTTCTTTCGAAGCCTCTGTATATGGTCAACCTGATTGCATACAATCCGACCGGAAAATTCAAACCATCTTCGCCGGACCAAATAAAAAAATTCAAAGCTGTTTTGGAAAAAGCGGGAATATTTGCCACCAAAAGATATCGCTTCGGGACGGACATCGAAGCGGCCTGCGGGCAGCTTGCCGGAAAAAACGAAGATTCTTCCCGCGAAAAAGGGGAGTTTTAGGCTCCCCGTTTCGTGTTGCTTACTTTTGAGGTATGCATTGGATGACCTCGATCACCATCTTGCGGCTGCCGAATTTTTCGGCGATTTTCCGGCCGTGATCACCTCTGCCTGCAAAAAGATCGATGCGGCGGCCTTTGACGCCTGACCCTGTATCTTGGACCTCAAAAATGATGTTCTGCGCGGGGATGTGATGATACCTCCCCAGCAAAATGTCATCACATTCCAGTAGTCGGAAATTTGTTCCCTTTTTGAGGATTTGCCAATCGGCGGCCGCTGTGCCAAGATCCGGCTTGGTTCCGGAAAAGGTTTCTTCGCCTTTTCCATTCAACTGAACGTCTTTTTTGTAGGATCCGCGGACATACCGCTCCTGCCCCTTTTCCGGAGCATAATACATGGTGGCGATCACAGGGATCCTTTTCAACACAACTCTGACCGTTTTGGGAGTTCCGGGAGGTGAAATCGGAGGCTGTTGTTTTTCGACCGAAGCGTCAGCCGGAATGCCTGTTAGGAACAAAAAAACAAAAATGATCGAAAGAGCAATTACATTTTTTTTCTGCAAAGCGAGCTCTCCTTTTGGCCATAAATTTTTGCAAACAAAAATAGTCCTTTAGGGGCTATTTTGTTGTGCCTTGTGCATATTTAAGTACGTTTCCAGATCAAAAAAATTTCCTTCGGCTTCAAAAAAATAAATCACCCCGGGAATCGGAGTGATTTATTTTTGCCTTCAAGCCTCGGCTTCTTCTGTCTCTTTTCTGCCTTCCATTTCGGACTTTTCCGAGAGGCGCCGCATTTCGCGGACGAATTCAAGCTTGGCTTCCAGCATCTTTTCTTTCTTCTTGAGCATCGCCATCATGAATTCTTTCTTCATCTGCTTCGGCCATTGATGCATATGCCCCATGCCCATACAGCCCGTCCAATCTCCGCCCATTTTCATCTCATCTATTCCTTCAAAACCTTTTTCGTGTTCGCCGTTCATAATTTTTTTCGTTTTGAAATTATTTTTTTCGACCTTTCATAATTTCTTACGAAGGCGAAAAGAATTTGTTTTCAAGTTTCAAAATATTTTTTCGAACTTCATTTGCATACGAGCGAGCATGCATCGATCCAGCCGGAAAGCTGGGATTGTGACTGCACGTAGCCGAGGATATTGTTCGAAGGTCCCTTGTGAATTCCCAGATGGAGATGTTTTCTCTCGCCGCTTGTCTCAAAGGAATAGGCTTTTCCCAAATCTCCGATCTCATCGCCGGCGCTCAAATTGTCGCCGGATTTTTTCATGATGCTCGCGAGCTTCAAATGGCCGTAGATCACGGTGATCGGCTGGTTGTCTAGCGTGCAGCTTTCGACAAGGACGCCCCCATAGCCGGAAGCATATTTTCTTGAGAGTATTTTCCCAGTGCAAATGGCGTGCACCGGCACGTCCATGTTTAATTCTTCGGGAAAAATCTCAAAATCCGTCCCGGTATGGTATCCCCGGAACCGTTCCGGCTGGACCGGAGAGGTTTGGGGCGTGATGAATATGCCGAACGGTTTTTTTGTGACTCTTTCGTCCGCGCGGTCGAGAGGCGGTTGGAATCCGCTGGAATTTTGATTCGCTGCCGCCTTTTGATCGGATGGAGCCGGAGGTGCGGCAGGCGGGTTTTCTGAAGCTTTCGGATTCAGAGACGCAGCGGGGATATTCGGACCGCTGTCGACCAAAATCGGGAGATTGCTTTTTTTGAGGTTGTCTTTTGACCAAAGGAAAACAGCTCCGGCGATAAAAAATATTATAATGAGGGCAATTAGTATTTTTTTCATAACGTTCTTTCTGTTTTTTCTTACATAATCGGCCAGGATTAAATTGCAGAGTTGATGAAGTTATCCACAAGCGGCTTTATCTCGGCGAAAAAAAGTACTATAATTCCGGGTAGGGTGAAAAAAGCGAAAACAAAAATAAAAATAAAGCAACAATATATCATGTTATGCAAAACAAGGCAGAAGATTTTCTTATGTCTTGTTTTTTGACATATACAGCAAAATTGAGTCATTGATGATTATAAGTCTAATCTAATAATTAAACAAAAACCAATGAATCAAAAGAAAAAGGCGATTTTGGCGAGTGTGGCCTTGCTCGCCATGGTCCTGATGACCGCACCCGTCATGGCCGAACCAGGTGATCATGAATTGCCGGCGGAGACGGATGTCTTCTGGACGGTTTTCGCCAGCATGACGAAGCCGGACGATACGGCCGGGTGCGAAGCTGCCGTCACAACCTATATGAACAGCCACACTTTTGTGGACGAAAACGAAAGGCAAGGCTGGCAGCAAGGATTGAATGAAATGTGCACGATGGTTGCGCAAATGCCGACGGAAATGGAGACAAGCATGGCGACAGAAGGGGTGGAAACGAGTTTGTTCGATGCCGACAACTGGCACTTGATAAGCGGCTTGTATTTCCAGAAATCGGAAAACGGACAGCCGATGGGGAGAATCAGTTTTTCAAATACCATCGATTTTATGACCTATCGCTTCTTCAGTTTCATGAATAATTTTGGAAATTTGGTCCAATTCAACGACGGATATATCAGCCTCAACGCGGCGATGGTTCCCGACATGATCAATTATGGCGCGTCATTCACGATGTACGGTCTCAATTTTGCTGAAACACCCGATATATATGTTTCGAACGGTTCCATCGTGCGAAAAGCTACCGACGCGGATGTGAGCGGCGTTGTCTATGACGCGAACGCCGGAACTTTGACGTTCACTCCAGGCCACTTCAGCTCCTTTAGAGTCGTCGAAAAAGGATCCGCCATCAAGACGATGCAAATCTCAAAAGTTGATCCGAAGAGCGTCAAATATAAAGCCAGGAAAAGCACTTTTCGCGTCAACGTGAAAGGAAAAAACCTTTATAAAAAAGGGTCGGTAACCGAGTGCACGCTCGGCTACAGCCACGCGATCAAAGTGAGCGCCGCCAAAAATGGAAAACGCGTGAAATGCACGTTCACGATGAGCGAGTTCAGTACTTTGGGCAATTATCCCCTGGCGATTTCAATTCCCGGAACAGGAGAGGTCACAAGAGCCAATGGCGTGAGAATGAAATAATTTTCCTCAAAATCCCCCCATATTAGGCTTTGTATAAGCCAAAATATCGGGGGGATTTTTGCTTGCAAGAGATATTATTTTCTGCTAGAATAACATAGGTAACAAAAATATAAATGACCATACGTGCCTACCTTTGGGGGATGAAAATCAGTACATTGGCGGCGCTCGTCGCATTGGGGCTGGTGACGAAATACATCAATCCGGCTCAGGACGGGTTTTTGGGACAAGCGCTGTTTTTTGTGAGCCTGTATTTCACCGTCACGGGAATCGCCACGCTTTTTTTGTTTTGGCTGCGCCGAATTTTTGGGAAAAGAGATGCGGTCCAGGAGAGCGTCGGAATCAGTTTTCGCCAAGGGGCGCTTGTTGCGGCTGCCGTCTGCGCACTGCTGATCCTGCAAAGTTTTCGAGCGCTGGTCTGGTGGGACGGGGGAATCGTGGTGGCTGGGGTTTTACTGGTGGAACTGTGGTTTCTTTCGAGATAACATAAATAATTTTGAATTATGAATTTCGAATTTTGAATCAATTTTGAATGATACAATTTTGAAATATTAAAACATTTAGTCATCATTTCAAAATTCAAAATTGGAAATTCAAAATTTTGTACTATTATGCCTACGAAAAAAGAAAAATCACCCAAGTCAGATTACTCAGCTAAGTCTATCCAAGTATTGGAGGGTCTTGAGCCTGTTCGCAAGCGGCCGGGTATGTATATCGGAGGAACTTCTTTGGAGGGTCTTCATCATTTGATCTGGGAAGTAGTCAACAACTCTTTCGATGAGGCAATGGCCGGATACGCGAAAAACATTGTCGTGGAACTTCTGTCGGGCAATCTGGTGCGCGTGACGGATGACGGGCGGGGAATTCCGGTGGAAAAGCATCCGCAGACGAAAGTCTCGACACTCGAGACGGTGATGACGAAACTGCACGCCGGCGGAAAATTTGGCGGCGAAGGCTACAAAATTTCAGGCGGTTTGCACGGAGTCGGCGTGAGCGTCGTTAACGCGCTTTCAATTTGGCTGAAGGCTGAAGTGCATCGCGACGGAAAAATATGGTCGCAGGAATTCAAACAAGGAAAGCCTTTGAAAGCGGTGAAACCAATGGGCGCTTCAAAAAGAACCGGAGCCACGATCACGTTTGAACCGGATCCCTCGATTTTTCCTGAAATTTCTTGGAATTGGAACAAAATTGTCGATTATCTTCGCCAGCAGGCCTATCTTACCAAGGGAGTGAGCGTGAAAATTTTCGACCGGCGAGAAGCGGCTGATGAGAAAGAAAGCTACAAAGAAAGGCGCATCGGTTTTTGTTTTGACGGAGGAATCGCTTCTTATATAAAATTCTTGAATCGCGGGAAGGAAGTCAAAAATTTCCGGCCTTTTTATATCGAGAAAACGGCCAATGATGTCTATGTTGAAATTTCCCTTCAATATGTGGAAGGTCTCAAAGAACATATGTATTCTTTTGCGAACAATATTTTCACGACGGAAGGCGGGATGCATGTGACGGGATTCCGCACGGCCTTGACGCGCGTGCTTAATGACTATGGCAAAAAAAACAATCTCATTAAGGACAAGAACGGCGGAAGCCTCACCTCAGACGATGTTTTGGAAGGGCTCACAGCCGTTATCAGCGTGAAGCTTCGCAATCCGCAGTTCGAGGGCCAGACCAAAACGAAGCTCGGCAATGCGGATGTCCGCGGAATCGTCTATTCCGTGATGTCGGAAGGGTTTTCGGAATATCTCGAAAAAAACCCGAGTGATGGGAAATCAATTGTCGGGAAATGTTTGATTTCGGCCCAGGCGCGGCTCGCGGCTCAAGCGGCCAAGCAAGCCGTGATTCGAAAGGGGGCGCT
>DATGZC010000076.1:0-1775 GCA_035297345.1 Bathyarchaeia archaeon | reverse complement strand
TCGGCGCGCTCGGACCGGCGCTCGGAATCGGGAAGCTTGCGGCCAAAGCAATGGAAGCCATCGGGCGCAATCCCGAAGCGGCTCCGAAGATCCAGACCGCAATGATCCTGGCGATCGCATTCGCGGAAGCCATCGCGATCTACGCATTGGTTGTCGCATTGATAATTAAATTCGTTTAGTTGTGAAGAATGGAGGGAAGATGGGATTTTCTTATTTTCCCTCCTTGGCTAATTTTGAAATCCAAATTTCAAAATCCAAATGACAAATCAAATCCAAAATCCAAATTTCAAATATTTTGGATTTTGAGCTTTGAGCTTCATTTGACATTTGAAATTAAATTATTATTATGTCCGAATTACTCACAAAATTGGGAATCGATTGGAAACTTTTGATCGCCCAGGTCGTCAACTTTCTGGTCTTGCTTTTCGTACTCTATAAATTCGCCTACGGTCCGATTGTGGCGATGCTTGAAAAGCGCCAGAAGAAAATAGAAAAAGGTCTCAAGGAAGCCGACGAGGCGCACAAGAAATTTGTGGAGGCGGAAAAAAAACATGACGATGTTTTGAGAGAAGCCCGGAGAGAAGCCAAGGATATATTGGAAAAAGCCCGCGAGCAGGCGGAAAAATCAAGGTCTGAGATCGCGGCTGAAGCGAAAGTTCAAGCAGAAAAAATCGTCACTGATGCAAAAATTCAGATTGAGCAGGAAAAGCAAAAAACGATTGCGGAAATCAAATCCGAAATCGGGGGACTGGTCACGATGGCTGCAGAGAAGATTATCGATGAGAAATTGGACGAGAGCAAAGATAAGAAGTTGATTGAATCAGTGATCAACGATAAGTGACCAGTGAACAATAATAATTTAAACCAGTGAATTCTGAACTCGATCTTTTTGATCATTGTTCACTGTTCGCTGTTCACTCAAATGCGCGTTAGCGCTCGACAATACGCCCAGTCCCTCTTTGAACTCGTCGACGGGAAATCCAAGCCGGATGCCGAAAAAGCGGCCGCGGATTTTGCACGCTACATATATAAGGAAGGGAAATTGAAATTGGCCGGAAAAATCATCGAACAATTTGAGAAAATTTACAATAGCGAAAACGATATAATCGAAGCGGAAGCGGTGACGGCACAGAAGCTGGAAAATTCGCAAGTCAACAAAGTCAAAAGTTTCATAGAAAAGAAATATCGTGCGAAAGAAGTGGTTTTGAAAAATATCGTCGACGAGGGTGTGAAAGGCGGAATCGTTTTGAAAGTGGGGGACGAAGTGACGGATGGAAGCGTGAGGGGGAAGTTGAGAGAGTTGAAAAATATTTTGACTAAATAATTCTAAAGGCTAAATTTGAAATTTGAAATGAATTTTAAATGACTAAATGACGAAAAATAAAACATTTAAAATTTAGAAACTTAAAATTGATTTAAAATTTAAAATTGAAAATTGAAAATTATGTCTCAAGATTTTATCATCGAAACTCTCAAAAACCAAATCTCCGGTTTCAAAGCCGAGACGAAAACCGAAAAAGTGGGGCGCGTGATTGAAGTGGGGGACGGAATCGCCCGCATTTCCGGCCTTTCCGACGCTATGGCTTCAGAAATGCTCGAGTTTATTCCCAGCAAGAGCCGGGCTCTTGCCACATATGGCGTGGCGCTCAACCTTGAAGAAGACCAGGTCGGGGCGATGATCCTCGGTGAATATGAATCAATCAAAGAAGGCGACGAGGTTCGCTCGACCGGAAAAATTCTTTCCGTGCCGGTCGGCGAAGAAATGATCGGGCGGG
>DATGZC010000075.1:0-7551 GCA_035297345.1 Bathyarchaeia archaeon | reverse complement strand
AAAATCCGCCGGCTGATTTGATGAGCGACACGATGATGTCTTTCACCGTTCCTTCTTCAAATCCCCATTCGCGAAGGGCATACGTCCCCCGCCCGACCAGCACGAACCGCTTGTCCCGGATCAGTTCGTTGTGAACAGTTTGGGGATGCACCTTCTTGTCGCTGAGCCCCATCTTTTCGATCAGCTGGCTGATTTCGCGGAAATGGAGGGGCTTTTTGCGGTTCAGAAGCACCAGGGTCGCTTTTTCACGCACTCCTCGCGGGCGCACAAGCGGCCATTTGGCTTTTCCCCATTGCCCGAAAATGTTTTTTCCGAATTTTTTGGAAATTTCGAGATAATTGAGGATCTTTTCAGGCTCGATCTGGAGTTCCGGCGCCGTTTGGCTCAAAATGTCGATTTTTTTCAGCAGTTCTTCTTCCGAAAAAAGTTTTTTCGATTCGTCGAATATTTTTTCAATTCCGGAAACTATATTTCGAAATTTCTTTATGTCAAAATCTTTGCTTGTCCAGGCATCTTCCAGCTCTTTGTTGCCCTTTATGCGCTTGAGGCCGATCACTGAAAACAGAACTTCGATCAAATACTTTTCTTTGATATCCTTGGCTCGCCGCCCGAAATATCTTTCAAAAACCTCGTTCGCAAGATTTTCTGTTTTGGCGATGCCGCCTTTCTCGCTGATGACTTCGAGAGCTGTTGAGAAAAGTTCTTCCGTCTGCTTGTTTTTCTCTATCTTCTTCAAAACGCTCAGCGCATCCGCCTCGATTTGGCGAACTCGTTCCCGCGTGATATCCAAAGACTTTCCGATCGATTCAAGCGTTTGCGGCTCCGCGCCGGAAATACCAAAGCGGCTTGACAGGACGAGCTTTTGCTTGGCTCCCAATTTTTCCGTCAAATCGCCAACAATCGTCTCGATATCAGACGATTTTACCACTATTTTCTGGGGAAAATCAGCGTTTTCCCGCAAATTAAATTTATTTTCGTTGGTCATCATTTTTCCCTTTGATTAAGGCTATATTAGCACGATTTAATCCTAGAGTAAAATGATAACATATGCTTATATTGTTGTCAAGTTGCGTCCTATCGTTTGTCCCATTTCCACCAATCGACGATCAAAGCCGAAGCGACGAAAATCGAAGAGTAGGTTCCGAAAGTGATGCCGATGAGAAGGGCCAGCGTGAAAGTCTTGATCGAGGCGCCGCCGAACAGGAATATCGCAAGCAACGTGATGAGCACCGTGAGGGAGGTATTGATCGAACGCGCCATCGTTTCGTTGAGGCTGCGGTTGACCGTTTCGTCGAATTTTTCGCCCGAACCGGATTTCAAGAGGTTTTCCCGCGTTCGGTCATAGACGACGATCGTATCATGGACGGAAAAACCAAGGATCGTGAGAAGGGCCGCGATGAAAGATGAATCAACTTCAATATTCAGAAAATGTCCGAGGATAGCGAATATGCCGACAGTGATCAAAACATCGTGAACAAGCGCCACGACCGCGCCGACTCCGTATTTCCAAGATTCCACCGGCCGCGAAACTTTGCGAAAGGCGTAGGCGACATACGCCGCAATTCCAATCACCGCCACCAAAAGCGCCCAGATGGCTTTTGATTTCAGTTCCGAAGAGATCGAGGGACCGATGTAATCCAGACGGGTGTTTTGAACATCCGGAAATTTTTCTTTCAACTTTGCGAGCACTTCTTGGTTTTTTTCGTCGCTCGAATTGGCATATCGGATCAAAAAGGAATTGTCTTGTGAAGGCGATACAACGGCATCATTTATCCCAGCATCGACTAAGACTTTTTTTATATCGTCACTTTTGACTTCTGACTTTTCACTTTTCACTTCCATCAATGTCCCGCCCGTGAAATCAAGTCCGTACTTCAGTCCCCATACCGAAAGAGCGATGACGGAAAAAAGCATCAATGTTCCCGAGAAGATATAGAAGTATTTGCGTTTGCCGAGGATATTGTACACTTGAATTTTAAATTTCAAATTCTAAATTTTAAATCAAGCCTGAATGACTAAATTTTCAAAATTTGAAATTAATACATTAAAAATTTAATTGACGTCTTTTTCGTTATTTTCCTGTTTTACACTTGCAATTATCCAGCCCTTTTTCCTCTCCGCCCATTCGCCGATCACCGCCGTCAAAATCGTCCGCGTGATCACGATTGCCGTGAACATCGAAACCAAAACTCCCAAAAGCAGAGTAATTGCGAATCCTTTCACAAATCCCGTTCCGAACCAGATCAGGATCAAGGATGTGATAATCGATGAAATATTGCTGTCGCGGATGCTTGGCCAGGCGCGCCGGAATCCTTCGTCGATCGCGCTTCGGACGCTCCGGCCCTTTCGAATTTCCTCCTTCGTGCGCTCAAATATCAAAATATTCGCGTCCACCGCCATACCGACCGACAATATGAACCCGGCAATCCCGGCGAGCGTCAGCGTGATCGACCAGGGCGTGACAGAAGAAAGTTTGAATATCGCAACCATCAAGGAGCTATAGATGATCAATGCGCCCGAGGCGACAACGCCCAGGAAACGATAGTAGAGAATCATAAAAATCATCACGAGTATGATTCCGATAAGCCCGGCTTTGAGACTTTGGGTGAGCGAAATCATCCCGAGCGATGCTTCGACGCTCTGCTGGCCGATGAGCGTAATCGGCATCGGCAAGGCGCCTTCGTTTAGCCTCCGAGCCAGTTGCTTGGCTTCATCGAGCGAAAAATTCCCCGTAATCACGGCTTTTCCGTCCGTTATTTGCGTCTGGACGGTCGGAGCGCTGATCACCTGCCCGTCGAGAAATATAGCAATTTGCTTGCCGATATTCGCTTTCGTCAGATCAGCGAACATTTTTGTCCCTTCAGAATCAAATTCAATGCCAACTTCCGGTTTTCCGGATTGAGACATGAATTGGACATCAGCGCTTTTCAAATTTTTTCCAGAAAGGCCCGTTTCCACAAATGTCGGCTGAGCTTGTTCCGGAGCCGGCGGCGTTTTTTTTGCAAGCAGGATATGCTGGCTATGCACCTCTTTGTTGTCGCCATCCCCGCGAACTTCGAGCAATTTGATAATATGATAGCCAAATTGCGATTCAATCACTTGCGGATATATTTGCCCTGGCTGAAGATCGCTGTCAAAAAGCACTTTGTCGAATTCCGGCACAAATGTCCCTCGTTTCACGAATCCCAGATCGCCGCCTTGGCCTTTTGACCCCGGATCCTCCGAATCTTGCTTGGCAAGTTCCGAAAAATCCGCTCCGCCCTGGACTTGCTTCAAGAGACCCTCGGCCTTTTTTTGCTGGTCGGCATTATATTTTTTGTCCTCATCCGAAAGCTCGGCCGTTTTTTCCGGCTCAGCGGGTGCTTCCATCCTCTTGAATTCCAGCAACGGTGTTTCTTTGATCATTGATTTCGCCGCCTCGATATCACGGACTCCCGCGAGCTCCACGATCAAGCGCTGCTCTCCGCCCGATTTCGAAGTTTCAATCAGGGGCTCGGCCACTCCGAACGCGTTCACGCGCCTTTCGATCACGTCCTGAAGGCCGCTCAACGCATCCGGCACTTTCGCGGATTCGACATTGCTTGTATCAACTTTATATATCAGATGGATTCCACCCTGGAGGTCAAGGCCCAAATTTATTTTGAGCGGTGCCAAAATGCGCCCGACAAAAGCCGGTTTTTGGATCGGTTTCGGCCAAGCAACAAGAACCGCAACGAGAAAAAGGATCACGACCAGAAAAAACTTCATCCAAATTTTGCGTCTGGTAGACATATCAAAAAGAAACTAAAGCATTGATTTTATAGCCTTAGTATATCATATTAAACAGAAATAATCCACTGTTTGGAAATCGGAAATTCCCAGCGAAGCTGGGCTACGGGTGTTTTGTTTCTTTGCTTTCCACGTATTCCAAAACATCCGGCCAGCGGCCGATGAGGTCCTCGCGCATTATATTGTAATCGTCATTTTCATTGATCTCCCCCCATTCAATTTTCTCCGCGATCAATTCATCCACGAGCTCTTCGTAGGCGCCCTCGTTCGTCACGAGCTCCTGTCTCGCCCGTTTTTTGAGCTCCAAAAGAAGATTTTCAATTGACGGTTCAATGATATATTCCATAAAATCTCATTTCTCGATTATTTTCGATAATTCTTGTAAAATAGTACGTTCGAAAATCTTTTTATTTTCCAAAAAGAAAAAGCGCTCAGGCTTTTTTCAACTTGACCATCCAATCACTTGGTTTGCAAAAATTTCAAAAGTTCGTCGACGGTCAGGCAATTCACGCAGTCTTTTTTTGTCGCGAATCCGCGGCGAGCTTGGGAAATTCCCAGGTCCAGATTGTGCAGCTGCAATTTGCTGTGCGTATCGGTGCCGAAAGATATCCGGACGCCGTGTTCGATCGCCCGCCTGATATTCGAGTCATTCAGGTCCAACCGGTCGGGATAGCAGTTCGCCTCAAGGATCGTTTTGGTCCGCCCTGCCGCTTTCGCAACCTCCTCGAAATCGAATTCATATCCGGCCCGGCGATGGATTATTCTTCCCGTCGGGTGGGCAATCACGTCAATATGCGGATTCTCGATCGCCCGGGCGAGCCTTTTTGTCTGGTCAGCCTTCGACATTTTGAAGTTCGAATGGATCGAACCGAGCACGATATCAAATTTGGCAAGATATTTGTCATCGAGCGCGATCGACCCGTCCGGATTGATATCCACTTCACAGCCTTTGAGAATCTTTATGTTCTCCATCTTGCGATCGACTTTTTCAATTTCCCGCCACTGCTTTTCGATCGTTTTTACGTCCATTGCACCGGCAATTTTGAGATGGCCGACGTGATCGGTGATTGCAATATATTTCCGCCCCAATTTTGCCGCCGTTTCGGCCATTTCGGCGACCGTATGCGCCCCGTCGGAAAAGGTCGTGTGCATTTGAAGATCGCTGAGGACATCATCGTATTCAACGACCTTTGGCAATTTGTGCGCGAGCGCGAGTTCGATTTCCCCCCGGTTTTCACGCATCTCGGGCGGCATCCAATCAAGGCCGAGTTTTTTGTATATTTCCTCTTCGGTTTTTCCCGCGATCTGCTTGCCGCGCTTGTCGAACAGGCCGTATTCATTCAACTTCCAGCCCTTTTTGATCGCGATCTTGCGCAATTCCACATTGTGATCTTTTGAGCCCGTGAAATATTGCATCGCCGCCCCGAACGATTTTTCCGGAACAACGCGCAAATCGGCATCAATCCCGATATCAAGCCGCACAGATGATTTTGTTTCTCCGCGCGCAACAATTTTTTCCACATTCGGCATGAAAACAAAATATTCCATCACTTCCTTGGGATTTTTGGAAACAGCCAAGAGATCGATGTCGCCGATCGTTTCTTTGCATCTTCTGATCGACCCGCAGGTCATTATTTTTTGGACGCTTGGCAAAGACCCGAGTTTTTTTTCAATTCCCGAAATGATAGGGGAGAGATAGCCAAGCAAAAACCGGCCGCGATGCTCGCGCGAGAGCTCGATCGAACGCAGAATATTCTCTTCCGTTTTTTCGCCGAAGCGGGGGAGAGCACGCACCTTCCCTGCCCTCGCCGCTTTTTCCAAATCGCCGATATTTTTTATCTTGAGATTTTTGTACAAAGCCAAAAGCATTTTCGACCCGACCCCCTCCACGGCCGAGAAGCTCTCGAGGTCGAGAGGGGCATCTTTTCGTAGTTTTTCAAAAATCTTTATCTTCCCTGTCTTCGCATACTCCTCAATATGCTGGGCAAGACTCAACCCTATCCCCGGAATTTTCGTGAGCCCCAAAACTCCGCCCGCTTTGTATATATCTTCCACGTCTTCCTCCATCGACTCGATCAACCGCGCCGCCCGCTCATAAGCCCGCGGCCGAAACAAATCGCCCTTCATCTGATAGTATTCCGCCATCTCGTTGAAAATTTTTGCAATTTTGAGATTCAGCATAAATAGATATTTTTTAAGGTTTGGCCTTGAGGAATTTTGAGAGCTCCGCTCGAAAAAGGAAAAGGTCGAACCTTGAAGATCATTGGCAAACCTTACTAGACCCCATTTTACCATTATCTTGGAAAAATAAAAAAGGCCGGTTCCTGATTCGGAACCGACCCCGCAATAAAAAATGACCTAAGCTAATCTTCAAAAATAAGCTTTCTTCCCTCCGGACCGAGTTGCTGATATATTTTATCCTTCAATTCTGCACTGACCTCTTGAAGCATCATTGCAACCGCTAATGATAGAATTGCCAACTTTTCCATTGCCTCTTCAGGCATCAAACTTAAGCCCTCTTTAAATTCGGCAACGATTTCGTCCACGGGTTTCACTCTCGCCATTTTTTCTCCCCCTTATTTTATGCATTTCGTTATGGCAAGAACCCAATCTTGTGGTTCTGCAGATAGCACCAAATTTCAATGAGATACATCCGCACTTTCAGCGCCCACAAAACCGGGTCATGCGGATCTCTGATCCGTTGCGCCCGCGCCATGTCGATTGCTTCGAGATTTTCACACGTGCATTCGAAGCATGTTCCGCCGTCAGTCCGCGTGAATCCTTTTGTAAATGTTTGGCATTCGGCTTTGCCGCGATGACCACAGCTAATACAGCTCTTGAAGTCATCATACCAACCCTCCGGATGCGGATTACATCCATGCAAGCAACCGCATTGCTTGCAATAAAATTTATCTCCCATATCCCAGCCTCCTCTTGTTTTTATGCCCCAAAAAGAGGCTTGTTTATGGGTTTATATTCACATTTCAATGAACCGTCCAATTGTATATTATAGCGCTAAAGCGCCTGCGTGTCAAATTTTCTATTTCCCCTCGGCTTTCCTTGCTTCTTCGAAGAGAAAGACAGCCAGCGTCGAGCCGGCGACAACCAGCCAGTCTTTCCAGTCGATCGGAGCCATATGCAGATATGTCTGGAAAAAGGGGATATGCAAAAACGCCATGAGCATCCCGACTGAGATGAAAATTGCGCCGATCACATATTTGTTTGTGAAAAAACCGATTGCAAATACGGAAAGTTTTTCCGAGCGAGCTTCGAGAAGATTCGCCATTTGCGTCATCGAAAGAACGGCATAGGTCGCGGCCGTCGATTTGATATATAGCGCCGAACTGAAATCAATCGCTTGGCCGAAGTGCCATCCGCCGCGCGTCATCGACCACAAAAAAGCCGTGATAGCTCCCGCCGCCATGATCGACCCGACTTGAACCAACCGCCAAAAGCCGAACGCGCCTATGAGACGATCTTTCGGATTGTGCGGTTTTTGTTTCATCGCCCCGGGTTCGGCCGGTTCAAAGCCGAGCGCGAGCGACGGAAAAACATCCGTCCCAAGATCAATCGCGAGGATCTGCACCGCTGTGATCGGAGAGGGAATTGCCAGAAGCATTCCGAAAATGACCGTCAAAAACTCGCTGGCGTTCGAAGAAAAAACATAGTATACGAATTTGCGGATATTCTGATAGACCGTCCGACCTTCTTTGATCCCGCTCACGATCGACGCGAAGTTGTCGTCGAGGAGAATCATATCCGCCGCTTCTTTTGAGACGTCCG
>DATGZC010000074.1:0-3142 GCA_035297345.1 Bathyarchaeia archaeon | reverse complement strand
CCGCTGCTCGGACGGTTGTCCCGACACCGACGTTTGAAGTCCCGGAGATGGTGATGCCGGGTTCGGCTTTTATCGCCGTGGTGATCGCATACCAGTTGCCAGTGGCCCATGTACTCCATTTTCCCGGATTTTCCGTTGCGGGAGTTGCGACTTCTTTGGTCGCGGCTGCAATTGTATGGTTGTAAGTGTCAGATCCGGTTGTTTGATAGTGATTAGTATACCCGCTGATCGTGCCCGGAGAGGCGTCGCCCGCCTGAACAGAAACGGCCGATGCAATCACCCACGCCTTGTTGGTTTGAACCACGATAGCTGCCGGATCCGGATTGGTGCCGGTCGTCACGCCGGCCGTTGTCGCTGTCTGGTCCAAAACATTCGCGTTATCAACTCCCCGCAAAACATATCCGATGGCGGTGCTGTCCGTTGTAGCCGCTCCGTCCGCTTTTACGACGACATTCGTATCCGTCGTCGCCCCCTGGACCTTGTAGAAAACAGCCATTGTCGGCTGGGTATTGCCCGACCCCGTGAATGTTTTGGCGGTTTGATAATCAGACGTTGAGACTGAACAACCGGCGGGAGTCGCCGCCGGGGATCCTACGATGACCACGGTGACATCGCCGGTTGACGGCCGGGTGCTCCAGGTCAGAGTGACGTTGGCTCCATTGTTCGCAACGCCTGTTTGCGGCGTGCCGATGAGCGAAATTCCAACCGCATCCGAAGCGATTTGCCACTGACGGACTTCTTCAAAGACAATCTTGCTGTCAGCTGAACTCAAGCTCACGATTTTTTGGAGCAAATTTTGGCTGGCGACGAATTTCAGAGGCCCGAGGAGATAGAATTCGGGAGAAATATCAGGTGCGTCGTATTGATAGCCAAGTTTCAACTTGTCGCCTTTTTTCGCGGATACTTTCCAAGTGATAATTTTCGCGCTTCCCTGGGTTTCTTGGCTGTCAAACGCCTTGTATCCGTCTTCTTCAAATTTCTTGATTTCAAAACTGGCCGGCACTGATTCCTGAATCAGCCCGTCAAAATTTTCATTCGCTGTTATGTCGAGCGCGACCGGATAGCCGTTGAGCGGATAGATCCTTGTCGCACTTGTCCGTTTCACTTCAAAGGCCGCCGAGTCGTGCACTTCAATTTTGTCGCTGATTGAATACGTCCCGTGTTCGGATTCGGCTTTGAGAGTCAGGACGTATTCCCCCGCTTCCTGCAGCTGATATTTCGCCGCATAGTCGGGCTTGAGAGTATAGGCTTTGGCGCTGCAGACATCCTCATTTATTTTGATCCGGTTGTTTTCGGTTGAGAGCAGCGTTGATTTTCCGTCCGGGCTTATTATTTCCAGGAACAACTTCGCATTGCAGACCATATTGCCATTTTCATCAAGAACTCCGAATTGAAGGCTGGCAACTTCTTTCGGCGCATAGATGGACTTGTCCGCATTCAGCGCAAGCACTCCCCAAGTGAAATCCTGGGTGATATCGTATTCCTCGCCTTCGCTCGTTATTTTGGCGACGAGTGTCTGCTTTCCCGGTTTCATTTCAAGCATTGGAGACAGCTCGATCTTGGCCGCGCCTGAAGAATAATCCACCACAAAATCTTCGCCTTCTTTGAGGTCTTTCGTCTCTCCGCTCACTTGAGTGATGAGCTTGGCGGAAATGGAACTTTCGCTTCGGAAGGAAAAAGTGGCCCAGTCAAAAATTCTTTTTGCGAGCCCTCGTTCGGCATATTTGACTTCAAAGGACGGCCGCTCATTGATCTGCCAGTCTTTTTTGGGCGAACTTACTTGGCCTTCCGCCGCCCAAGCAGATTGAACCAGGCCCGAAAAGATGTACAGGATTATTGCGAGCGAAATGAGAAGATAGGTTTTGCGGGAGAGAAGTTTCATTGTTAATTTTAAAGTTTAAATTTTAAATTTGAAATGAAATCCTAAATGAGTAAATTTTAAATTATTTTTTTCCTTCCATAGTAATTATAATCTTGGAAAATATCAGGGTCAATTCTTGAGCTTCTTTCCAAAAATTTCTGCATTCTTCTTTGCAATCAGGATTTGCTTTAGCGATAATTTGCAGCCAATACTTCGTTTCTTTGCATTCTTTTTTACAGATATATATTTTATTCTTGAAATCTTTTCTGGAACTGGCTCCGTTAGCCTCACAATAGTTGGCTCCGACTGAAGTCGCTGATCTTACGAGTTGAGATATCAGAGGCAAATTCACCACATCTTTTTTCAAATTTTTTACAAATACAATCATCTCTTCACTATATTTAGCAGTTCTTTTCTCGAGATCATAATTTTCAGATGTTTTTGTCATTTCTGCATTTAAAATTGATTTAAAATTTCAAATTTAAAATTTAAAATTCCTATTTCTCTTCAACGATCCACCAGCTGAATTTCACGTCCGCTTGGGCCGGATCGGAGAGTTTCACCGTGAAGCCGGTGAATACCCCCGTCACCTCGTCGGTCGTCTTTTCGGTCCAGTATCGCGCTCCCGGATCGCTCTCGAAGGTCACGAAAATCTTGGACGATTCGTTCACGGCTTTTGTGAGAACCGCCTGCTGAATATTGCCCGCCAAGATCGAGTCGTCTCCGACGGTTTTTTTGGCGAGATCGTCGTTTTTCACGCTATAGGCACCGGCGACGACTTCTTCGGCTTCGAATATTCCGGTGAGCGTCAAGCCGCCGTTTTGGTCTTCCATAAGCACATTATCGGGTATTGTTCCGCCGGCGGTAATGGTCATGGCGGTCATTTTGGCCTCGAGGGCGGCGATGCGGTCTTCGTGGTTCAAAACCTTCTCGGTGAGCATATTTTCGGTCTCGAGCATCGACTGCAGAGTATCGGTCGTTGAGACTTCAAAATTGGTCAGATTGTCTTCGTCGGTCTGGAGTTTGGTCTCGGCCGCGGCCAGGCGGGTCTTCACGTCGGCGACATCGGCGGTGTTCACCGCCAAGCTCGAATTCATAGCCGTGAGGGAATTTGAAACAATCGTGAGCTTGTCATTGATCGCCGTTTGCAAGCTGCTTGTGCCGCTCGCGCTGCCTGAAATCTTCAGGTTCAGCTCATCAATCTTCGATCCCTGTTCATCGATGGCGGCAGACTGATCGCTGATTGCTTCTTGCTGCGCTTTCACCGCGCCCGCAAGATAC
>DATGZC010000073.1:0-3723 GCA_035297345.1 Bathyarchaeia archaeon | reverse complement strand
CACTTTCCAAGAATCAACTGATCGAGTTCTCCCTCGCAAATGACGACTTCCCTGACTGCCTCACTGATCTTGTCGAGGCCGTAAATACCAGAACCGCATCCTGCTGGAAATATCTTGTATTTGTCCGAATCAGTTTCATCTTCCGGATCCCGCCTCAGCTTGAGAAACAGATAGCCTCCGTTTTTGTCCTTGACCGGGATCGTTATTCGCCATTTTCCGTAAAATTCACCGAATCCTATCTTCTCTTCTTTGATTATTTCATCGGTGATTCCGCGATCATTGAGATATTGCTTTATCCTGAAAGGCAGTCTTCCATGACACTCATCGATCAAAGCCAGATCGACAATTGTTTTCGGCTTTCCGACATTGATTTTCCCCTGAGCGACATTATCCATCACGTCTCCTAAATGCTCGGCGAATTTTTTCAATCCGCCGGCCGTCAAACATTTCTTACACTGGAACTGACCGGCATCGGCGCTCATGTAGCAATGAGCTTCATTTTCCGCGCTATCTTCATCGCACCTGTCAAAAGGGCATTTGAGTATCAACTCTCCATTGGCCTCCCTGAACTCTATATTTTTCTCCCGCAGATAATCTCTGGGCGAGATATCGTTATAATCCATGATATTCCGTCGCGCCTCTCGTTGGCCCCGGATGGACGGAATAGTTCGCATCCAAGGCCAGCAAGAGGCACCGAATTTAATTAGAAATCGCTTAGAAAGGCAAGTTATTCTTGTCAGGCTTCTTATGTATGGTTCTTGTAGACCAATCATAAGTATTGTTAAAATTTTCAATGGTATTCAACTCTGGCAATTCTTTCATTCCGAAACATTCCTCGTTTTCTATAATCTTTCTTATAACCATATAAGTCTTCCCCTTCACCCTCATTCTACTCATGAGAAATGCGAAGTCATCTGGAAGCTCAAGCATCTTCACTTTTCCCTTGTACTCCACCTTGAAAAGATGCTGCCGTTCGTTATTGAGCGTCTTTCCTTGAAAAATAACTTTTTCGTCCTCAGGTATCCTCCGAAAAAGCGTCAATGACAAACCTTTGTCGAGAAACTTTACTATCATCGGATTTTCTCCGTCCAGCGCGATGACTTCGTAAAATTCGCCGTCATTCATCTGCTCAAAATCCTCATTCACTTTTCCGTTTATAGCGGTCGCGGTTCCCACGAAGTTTCCCATTTCTTCTGTGCAATCAAGCACTAATTTCAGCGACGGGAATTTCTTACTTGCAGTCCGCAACCATGCAATAGGCGGTGCCCACGCCGTATCGAAATGGTACGCCAATTCGTTCTTCTTGTTGGCTATCAATTTTGTCCGCACTGCATCCCATTTCGTGCCCCAGTTTTCACAATGCCAATCATACCAATTATCTGCGCCGTACTTTTTGATTAGTTTCTTGTCTTTATTTCCCTTAGATGGTTCCTCCCTGCCTATGAGCTCCTTCGGCATCGGTATGAAATTGTTAAACGATAGGGAACTCTTTTTCGATTTCGCCACTTTTCTAAATTTGCTAACATCTTTTCCCGTCACGATAAGCGTGTTGTGAGTCCAATTTGGCATAGGTTTATTTTAAAAATTTAAATTATCCATAATTCTTTTGTGATTTATTTTCAGATCCTCATAATTTGCATTTCCAAGATAATGAGTAAGAGTTGTTCGCGCCGAGGAATGATTCAAAAAACGCTGAATTTCGCCCAAGGGGGTGTTGTTTTTGTACAAAATCGTAGCTGCCGATTTCCGCAGCAGGTGAGGTCTAAGGTTCTTTTTGAACCCAAGTTTCTTTCCGATCATTCTGAGACTTCTTTCAACATCGTTTGCTTGCCAAGGCTTCGGATTAGGCGTTGCGGTGACGAATAGATTCGGGTGATGATCCTTTCTCATGGCTAAATATTTCTTTATGGCATCGAGTGATGACTCAGTGAAAAAAATCATATGCGGCTTGTCGCCCTTCGTCCGTATATTGGCGACCCCATTTTCAAAATCAATGTCTGATATTTTAAGATTCAGCACTTCGGACAACCGACAGCCAGTGGAAATTGAAATTTCGGTGAACGCCCGCAGTCTAGTCCCAGTGATCGTTTTATCGCTGGGATATTTAACCACCTTAGCCAGCTCTTTTTCGACCAAACATTCAACTTCCTTTATGGACACTTTGAATTTGGTGATTAAGTTAAAATCCATGACCTTCAAGCCTTCTATTTCTTTCTCGAATTTCAAGACGTTGCGCATCAGTGACAAATGATGATTTTTATAACTGGCACTCAATTCCTTTTTCTTCCCGCTTGGCTGGTTCAAGTGTTTCTTGAAGCCTGTCACCAGTTGTACATCGAGCTTCTTTATGGATATATCTCCGAAAAAATGGATTATCCTGGGAAATATTTCCTTGTACTTTTTGAGTGAACTTGCAGACAGCAAGCAATTCGCTTCCATGTATTCAAGGAAACGATCAAAACACTTGCTTAGGATCAGATTGTCGGAAAACAGGGAAAACATAAAAAAACTCTTAGAAGTTATCTAAGAGCAGTATGAACGGAAATACACCTTATCGCATCGCTGTGTACCTAATTATTCCTATTTGCTTTTTTTGTTCCTTTTCGTGCCTGATTTTTTCTCTGGAAACAAATCATCTTCTGTCATTTTTTCATCAAATCCTCTGTCTTTTAGCTCCCCGCGGGTAATTGGATTCCTGAATTCTATTTCCTTATCCCCGACTTTGGGAAAAAACAGACGCCTAGCTTCTCCAAAAAACTGAAGGTTTTTTACAACATCATCCAAACTTTTTAAGACTTCCACTTTCCCGTCCAACTTGTAGTCAGCATCCACCTTAAGTGATCTGTTAGGATTTTCATAGATGTACGAGAAAACATTATCATTTTCGTTATTCAGTCTTGGACGAGCAATATTCTTTTTATTTACTCGTATCGTCCTGTCAATGTCGCTGTAATAAACCGTAAAAACTATTTCATCCTTATTGAAAATTTCTTCCTTATCTAAAACCAAGCCGTCATTTTTAAAGGCCTGCCTAAGTATCCCTCTTCTTTTGGCGTCCAGCAATCTACAAAGACTTATCGCCAGCCTGTGGAAAAAGTTTTTGTCCAACACCATTCTCTCCTTCAATGCGTACGAGCTTATGCCTATTGGAAAATTCTCTCCCTCTGGAGTTATGAAAAAATCAAGCAAGTCATCTTTGGGAACGCCAGAATCTAACAACAAAAGCTTCAATTCGTCAAAGCCTCGGCGACTATTACATCTCTCTTGTATTATTTTGGCTATTTCGTTTATGCTATTATGCTTTCCCATATTTTTCTTCATTTTAGCATAAAATCTCCCTAGAATCACGGATTCAATATTTTAAGAATGTCCGATGCGCTTGTTTGACCTTCTGTTTGTCTGCCAGTGAAATATAGTAGTCGATGGAAGTTTGAAGCCGGGAATGCCCTAGAATTTCTTTTATGAAGATTGCACTGCAATTGTTCATCGCCATCGTCGTGGCCGCCGTATGCCGGCAGATATGAGGGGTGACTTTTTTGGATATACCGGCCAGAATCCGCTGGCGCTTGAAATATCGACTTAAGTCCTGATTGCGAAGCCGGCGCGGCTTTTCTCCGGTCGTCACGAAAAGAGCCTCGCATTTGTCAGCGCGGCTCTGCAGATACTTGTCAATCCAAAATAAGGATTCTTCGTTGAAATACAAGGCTCTCTCTTTCGATCCTT
>DATGZC010000072.1:0-3313 GCA_035297345.1 Bathyarchaeia archaeon | reverse complement strand
TTCATGAGCGATTGGCCACTCATCAGGCCCCAAGCTCATTGTACAACATTGTGTCTTTTTTTTGTGGTTGTCGGAACGGTAAAACCTTTTCGAGTCTCACCAGTAGAACTGGTGGATTACCTTCTGGGAAAAACTATTTATATTTAATTCTGCATCATCTTGACAGCTCGCCGGAGCATTGCCGACAGCACCTTTTCTTCCCCGACAAGCTCGAGTGCGAGGTTCGCGAGTCCCATCGGGGTGATATCCTGCGGATCGCGCAAAAGTCCGGTCGTATCTTCGATATTCGCGACATCTTTCGGCTGCAAAAAACTCACCGAAGGCGGTTTTGCGAACGAAAGATTCTTGAGCCAACCTGGACTCGCCAAAATCTTTTTGATCCCCGGCAGGGCCGATCCGCCCCCGCAGAGCAAAATTCTTGAGGGAAGGAGGTCGCTTTCGGCATATTCCGAGAGTGAAAGATCCACCCCGTCGAGCCAGACCCGGCAGTCTTCTTCAAATATTTTTTCCAGCCGCGAAGCGACTTCTTTGTTCAATTCTCCGCGGCCGTATCTGATTTTCAGCGCCTCGGCTTCTTCGAAATTTATGTTGAGCTCTTGCGCCAATCTTTTGGTGAAGGCCCTTCCGCCGAGAGCAAACATTCTTGTTCCTTCCAGCCCGCTGTTCCGAACAACAGCGATATCCGTCGTTCCCCCGCCGATATCGATGAAAATCGTGCTGAAATCCATCGTGTTCTCCATTCCCATCGAACGAGCAACCGCATAGGGTTCGGCGGCGATGCTCAATAGTTCCAAATCAAGCTCTTCCGCGATCGTTTGGAGAGCGCCCAGGTGGACCATCGGCGCATAGGCGTTGAAAATGCCGATTGACACGTCCCGGCCCTGGAATCCGAGCGGATTTGTCACCCTATATCCATCGATCCGCACATCGACGATCGCCGCATTGATGAGTTTCACGTCGATTTCACTGTGGCCGGTTTCCCAGGCCAGCTGCTGGCGGATGCGATCAAAGGCTTTCCACTGCACTTTTTGGACGATATTTTTGAGCTCCGGCAAATCGATGCGGGTTTCCGGTTTCAGCCTTTCATAGTGAACTGTGGTCGTGGAACCTTTCACAAGTTCTCCCGCAATTCCCATAATCGCCTGCTCGACCCGTCTCACTCCTGCCATCTCTTCAGCGGCGGCAATGGCTTTTTCACAAGACACGACCACGCTCGCAATGTCACTCACTGCTCCCGATTGCATATCCCCCAATTTCTGGCGAACCCGGCCAACCCCAGCCACAACTCCCTTTCCCGCCTCTTCGTCGATCTTGAAAACAAGCGCTTTCACAACTTCAGTGCCAATATCAAGAGACAGCGCGTATGCATCCCCGCTTCGCCGTTTCATCATTTTGGAAAATAGTCCCATAGTTGGTATAAGTATACCCAAATTTTTCGAATTTGACAATTTCACCTTGCCGCATCGCGGCGATTTCGACGAGATAATCTTTGACACAAGCTGTATCTTTATTTAAAATAAAATAGCTTATGACTGAAGAAAGTCTCGAAAAACTTTATCGCATAATTAGAGTAGCGATATTTGCTATTCCCATACTGGTCGTCGCAGTCGGACTCTATTTGGTCCTATTCCCGATCGATACATATAGCTTCTATCCGGACAACCCAAAACTTTCCAAATTCGATATCCTGAAAAACACCGATGCAAATCAGCTTTCCTTCGGTGTTTTTCCTTTGCGCGATTATCGCTATATCAACCTCTCGATGGATTTGAAGAAAAATGAAAAAGCAAACTGCCAAAATGCCAGGCCTGAAATCACTCTCACAAAGACCTATCAGGCTTTTCTCTATCCGGCGGCTGATTCAATCGCGACCGAAGACGAACTGCGCAGTTTTCTTTTTGACGGAAACCAGACCAAATATCCGAACGGATCGCTTCTCCATCTCAAGCCGACGAACGAAGTTTTTCTCATAAGTCACGGCAAAAAAATTCTTTTCCCCGGCCCCGAAATTCTTCAGGGTTTCGGATATAGTTTCGACGATTTGACCGATGTCCAGCAATCGGATATAGATGAATTTCCCGATTCGGATCAAAAGGTATATCTCTGGACAATGGCTCATCCGGACGGGACGATCTTCCAATCATTTCCTTCACATTCGCTTTATCTCATTTTCAACGGAAAGAAATACCCGATCGCCAGCAAAGATATTCTCACAAGCGTTTGGCCGGAAAATTACGCCATTCCGGTGAGCGATCTCGAGGCCGACAACAACCTGCCATGCGATTCGAAAAACGGAACAGGCGGCATATCCTGCCGATTTGACGCGTCCAAGCTTTCGGGCATCGGCGGATACTATCTCTTCTCCGTGAATTTCCCCGCGAATTGCCAGGTCGAAGATGTCCATCCGGGAAACACGCGAATAAGCTTTTCTTCCCAACGGACATTTTCAACCGTCAAGGATTCTTTGAGAACGATTGCCGCTTCGGCTTTGAACCGGTATTTTTATAAACAGTAGAGACGCGATTAATCGCGTCTCTACGTGCCATCGTATATTATTATGTACCAAAAATTTTTCACAAAAATTGCCAGAGACCTTCTGATGTCACTGATAGCCACCTATTTCATCCTGCTCATTCCGGAACTCATCCTGCCCGGCATCGTAAGCGCGCATTTCAATCCTGAATATCTTCTGGTGCTGATTCTTCTTTTGGGGCTCGCCTATGCGAAATTCGGAACCAAGCTCAAAAAAGCCGAGAATCCGAAATTTCAGGCCATCTCCCGCAATTTGATCAATATTATTTTGTTCATTATCGCGCTGATGCTGATTCTCAGTCTCTATAAGATGAAAATTTGGGAAATTGCGGTTGCGGTCGTGATTTCAATTCCTCTTCTTATCGGAGCAGAAAACATCTTGATAAAAGAAAAATAGAGACGTCCAAAGAGACGCCTCTATATATCAATATCCAACAATTTTTTGCTAGTTCACTTTTCCGAGTTTGGTGCTGCCGTCCACGAAAGCAAATGAGCATTCCGAATTGACTTTCGCGCCGATCGCTTGGAAAGCTTTGGGTGAAAGCCCGCCGACCCGGCCTGTCCAGATCGCCGGTCCAGACTCAAGAATCGATGCGACCACCTGCTTCCCGTTTTTCTTGTTCGTCACCAAAACTTTTTTCTCCTTGTACCAATTCTTTTTGCTCTTATCGATGTTGACCGGCCTGGTCACTCTTTTCCATTGGCTGCCTTTGTATTTGTAGACGAGTTTCGCATTTTCTCCCTTGCTGTGGCTCGCCGAGGATCCTCGATAGGCCCGTTT
>DATGZC010000071.1:0-6438 GCA_035297345.1 Bathyarchaeia archaeon | reverse complement strand
ATAGCCAAAACCACAAAATATTTGCTGCTTCCGGCAAACAAACCCCCGGCATAAACTCCACCCAGGCCAAAATTGCGGTGGTGAATATCACTGCTCTCAAGGATTTCAACGGGGCGGGAATCACTTTGGTTCCTGTTGGGACGGATATGTCGGCAACTTCGGCGGCGATTTTGGACGACGGAAAGGGAACCAATGTTCTGGTCGCCGTCATGAGCAGATTTACCAATCCAGCCGATACCACTGCGCCAGTCGTTTCCAACGGCTCGCCTTCAGGGGCTCTTCCATCCGGAACGACTTCCAAGACGCTGGCGGTGACGACCAACGAAAAATCCGCCTGCAAATATTCCACATCTTCCGGAACGGCCTATGCTGATATGACCAATTCTTTCTCGACTTCGGACGGCATCAGCCATTCGGCCAATATATCCGGCCTTACCGACGGCAAAAGCTACAACTACTATGTGAGGTGCATCGACACGGCGGTGATTCCAAACGTCGATACGAGCGACTATAAAATCAGCTTTTCGATAAATTCTCCCGCTCCCCAAGACGTGACGCCTCCGACTATATCCGGCGGTTCGCCGACTGGGACGCTTGCCGCGGGAACAGCCCAGGCAACTCTCAAGGTTTCAACCAACGAAAATGCAACCTGCAAATATTCTACAACTTCGGGAACAGCGTATAGTTCCATGTCCAACACTTTCTCAACCACGGGATCAACCTCTCATTCGACGAGCATAAGCGGACTGATCGACGGAAAGTCATATTCATATTTCGTGCGCTGCAGGGACGCGGCTGGAAATGCGACAACAAACGATTATCCCGTGTCATTCTCTGTCGCAAGTTCTCAAGCTTTCGGTCCAATCATTTCGTCCGTATCGGCCAAAACCTTGTCGCTGTCATCAGTCGTCGTCACCTGGAAGACGGACAAGCCGGCTACCTCGCAGGTTGAATATGGTACGACGACCTCATACGGAAACTCAACGAGCCTGGATTCAAATTTGGTCACCAGCCATTCTCAAGACCTGACGGGTTTGTCAAAAAATATCCGCTACCATTTCCGAGTGAGGTCAAAAGATGCCAACGGCAATGAGACAGTTTCCGGCGATAGTGTCTTCAGAGCCAGAAACAAATAGCATCCGATCGATAAGCGAGCGAAATAATTTAATCAAATATTTAAACAAATGAAAAAAATAATTTTGATTCTATCGGCTGCGATGATAGTATGTTGCTTTGCAATGCCGATAAAAGCGGCGAACGGCTGGTACGGAGTGCCGTGGCGGACAAATAGCCTTGGCAACATAAATCTGGAATCTGGTCGTCAAGCTGATTATCGATTCCAAGCGGAATATACGGGAGCTGTTGATTCATTGCGATTGTACCTGCTGATAGGCAGCAGCAGCATCAAAGGAAAAGATTACAATTGCACTACCATTGACTATCCTTACAATGGATGTTATTCCGCCGGAGATTTCGGCATTCTGCGGGCTGAATTGCGGACGGATGACGGAAGTTCCAGCCATTTGCCCTCAAGCAACGTGCTGACGTCTTTTCAGATTATTCCCAAGAACCTCACTCCAACGACAGTCGGCAACTACTTCGGCAAGATCAGCTTCGACAGACCGGCAAACTTGGTCGCCGGCCAATACTATCATATTGTTTTCAGCAATCCTGCTCCTGATCCAGTGAACAACTGGTCGGCTCTCGACGTGATGTACAATTCTTCTCCTACCTCGCCGATTCAGCCGGCATTTCCCAGTGATGAATTTGTCGTTCTTGAAAAAAGCAATAGTTCATCGTCTTGGGCTATCAACAGATATTATGCCACGCCGGTCTACGACCTTTATTATCAAGATGGAAAAGTTTCCGGAAATGGCTATCTCTGGATAGTGCCGAGTAGCACCAAAGATATTCAAGGAGGCAATATGGTCCGTGAAACATTCACCGTCACCGGGCAATCAAGAACAGTAACGAAGGTCGGCATTGCCATGACGAATTCGGGAGCTTCAAGCCCACTTTCCGTTCGACTGGAAGATGCATCTAACGGAAACGTCATTGAACAGGGGAGCATTCCAGCCAGCTCAGTTCCCTCGTCTTTTGGCTGGGCCAATTATACCTTTACAAGTCCGCGGACATTGGCGGTTGGTTCCAGCTACAACCTTGTGTTGAGTGCT
Source organism: Bathyarchaeia archaeon (assembly GCA_035297345.1). GTDB lineage: Bacteria > Patescibacteriota > Minisyncoccia > Moranbacterales > UBA11712 > JAPLXD01. The sequence continues at coordinate 4,264 of DATGZC010000071.1, read as the reverse complement.
GCCAGCGGGGGCGCATACAAACTTATGCCGATCGAGGGAGGAGGCTATGGCTTTAAAGCGATATTTAGCGATGGTAAGGTACAATATTCAACGAATGGCGGTTCCGGCTGGAGCGACTTGTATAGTCCCGATTCCGACGCAATGTTTTATTTCACGACATCCTCTGGCACTCCAGGCAACACGGACAATACAGCGCCCGTCCTTTCGAATGGATTTCCGACCGGCGAACTGGCTGCGGGAACAAAACAAACAAATATCACGCTGACCACCGATGAAGCAGCCACGTGCAAATTTTCCGGCAGCTCTGGAACAGCTTATGGCGACATGCCTTATACTTTTGAAACAACAGGAGGAACCCAGCATTCTTTGAACATGACAGGTCTCAGCGACGGAAACAATTATTATTATTATATCCGTTGTCGGAACTCGGCCGGTATTGAGAATTCATCGGATTATGTCATTCACTATTCCGTTGCCGCATCTGCTCCCGCACCGGTGGCTGGCGATCTCAATTCTGACAGCGCAGTGAATCTCACCGACTTCAATATTCTGAAAACAGACTTTTTGAAAATCACGGCCAACCTCATCAATCCCAAAACGGATATCGACGGCGACGGACTGGTGACTGTGAAAGACGCCGGAATATTGATGAGTTCGTGGAAATAGAAATGTCGTCAATATGAACACGGATAATTTGAAAATTTCCTTTTCGACCGCGGGCGCCTGAGGAATAAACATTTATATAAATCAATATAAAAAGATGAAAACATTGTTTTCAAAGTTACGAAACAATTCCTTGATGATCATTTTTGTGTTGGCGCTGTCTATTTTTGTTCCGTCCTTCGCCTCGGCCGCGCCTTATAATATCGGTTGGTATGTGAATGGAGATAGCAATGATGCCGCCAAGTTATCCAGCTTTGCCAGCGCTGGCGCGACTTTGATGAACTCGGCCTCATCGGCCTGGTACTATACAGGCCAACCTTATATCCTTACAAACTATCTGAACGCTGCTCAAAATGTTGGAATAAAGGTATTTATGTCGGTTAGTTCAGCGCCTTTAACAGACTCACAGATAACAGGTCTTGTTAATCTCGTTAAGAACCATCCTGCTATTGCGGGATACTACATTGCCGATGAACCAGAATTGGGACATGGCACTCCGGCAGATATACAGCGCATATATGATCTGGTGAAAGCGGCGGATCCGAATCCTGCTCATCCAGCCATGATCGCTTTCTGCACCATTAGCCAATCAGGATCATATATGCCGTACCTGGATATGGTTGGTGAAGACTATTATCCCGCTGGTACCAACAGTGCCCTTGGTTCGTTCGGCGGACAGATTCCCGGTTCATATGACGCGTGGAAGGACATGTTGCAAAATGCCGCAACTTATGGAAAATCTTCTTCAGTAGCCATTGTGCAGGGCATTGATTTAGATGGTTCCGGTAATCCGGGAGGCTATCGCGATTTGACGGACGGGGAATATCGCTATCATGTTTTTTCCGCAGTTGTCCAAGGTGTTAAGAACATTCTTTTCTGGGCTGACTTCAGCGACTGGGCGTCCCCAACCATGATCGCTCATGGAAACAAGATGATGAGCCAGGTCCAGGCTATTGGTGCAGAAATGAACAATGGTACTTCGAACTCGGGCCTAGCGGCTGTCTCGCAATCCGCAACAAACCTGGCTTACCGCTACGGCGTCAACGGCACTTCGGGGGTGATTCTGGCCGTCAATATCGCCAACCGAAACGGCGGAGGTTCCACTCTTTCCAATGTTTCCTTCACTCTGCCTTCAGACGTCCGTCCGACCTCGGTGACCGTGCTCGACGAAAACCGCACTATTCCCGTATCAAACGGCGTTTTCACGGACACATTTACTCCCTTTGGGGTCCATGTTTACAAATTTACCATTTCTTCCACAACTCCACCCTCAACACCGCCCCCGGCCATTCCAGGCGATCTCAACGCGGATAGCGCTGTGAATGTCACTGATTTCAACATCATAAAGACAGATTTCCTGAGACTTACCGCTGCATTATCCAATCCTAAATCAGACATCGATGCGGACGGTCAAGCGACCATCAAAGACGTGGGAATTCTGATGAGCGCGTGGAATTAGAGGATACTAACGAAAAAACGCGCTATTGGTCAAGTGTCGATTTGACATATTTTTTATGATGGTATAATATATTGGTATAGAAAAGCCCCCGAAGGCTTTTTAAAAAAGCTTTGAAATGAACAAACTCACGACATTTGTGAAAGAAGCCCGCGTGGAATTGCGGAAAGTCAACTGGCCGACGCGGCAGCAAACGTTGCAATATACGGGGCTCGTGGTCGGGCTAAGTTTGGCAGTGGCGCTGTTTCTCGGAGCGCTAGACTACTTATTCGAATATATTCTAAAAACATTTGTGATCAAATAAGATGGCGAAACAAACCCAACATCACGGCCGCGCCTGGTATGCGATCCATACCTATTCGGGATACGAAGACAATGTGGCCAAAAATTTGAAGCAGAGAATTGAATCGTTGGATATGCAAGACAAGATTTTTGAGGTGATGGTTCCCAAAGAAAGACAGATCAAAATCAAGAACGGAAAAAGAACAACGATCGAGGAACGGATTTTCCCCGGCTATGTCCTGGTGGAGATGATCGTCACGGATGATTCTTGGTATGTCGTCAGAAACACGCCGAACGTCACCGGATTCATCGGACTCGGGACGACCCCGACGCCGATCGCGCAGGCAGAAATCGATTCGATGAAGAAGCGGATGGGTGTGGCCGAGCCGAAATACAAGATCGATGTCCAGAAAGGCGATGCGGTCAAGATCGTGGACGGCCCTTTCAAAGAATTTGATGGCAAGGTGGACGCGGTGGACGATGCGCGCGGAAAGATCAAGGTGTTGGTTTCCATATTCGGACGAGAAACTCCGGTGGAACTCGACTTTTTGCAAATAAAGAAGATATAATTTTATGGCAAAGAAAGAAAAAACTATCATCAAGCTCCAGATCAAAGCCGGCCAGGCGAATCCCGCCCCTCCGGTCGGTCCGGCGCTCGGACAGCACGGGCTCAATATTCAGGAATTCTGCAGTAAGTTCAATGAAGCCACCAAAGACAAGATGGGCCAGGTGATTCCGGCTGAAATCACGGTATACGAAGACCGATCCTTTGACTTTGTTTTGAAAACTCCTCCGGCGGCTGATCTGTTGAAAAAGGCGGCGAAGGCTGAAAAAGGCGCGGCCGATCCTTTGAAGCAAAAAGTGGGAACAGTGACCAAAGACCAAATTCGGGAAATTGCCGAGCTCAAAATGCCGGATCTCAACGCCAATGATGTGGAACAGGCGATGAAAATCATCGAAGGGACAGCACGTTCGATGGGCATAAAAGTTGAATAGTTGTGAATTAAGAAATAAGTCATATATCGAAATGACAGAACAAGCCAAGGAAAATCAAATATATTCGATCACTGAGGCTGTTTCGGAAGTGAAAAAGAATGCCAAAGCCAAATTCGACGAATCTGTCGAGGTGCATTTCCGGCTGGATATCGATCCGAAAAAATCCGATCAGCAAGTGAGGGGCGTGGCAGATCTGCCTCATGGGACAGGCAAATCGGTGAAGATTGTCGTTTTCACAACGACGCAGAAAAAAGAAGCCGAAGCCGCCGGTGCAGAACTTGTTGGCGGAGAGGAACTGATCGACAAGATCAAATCTACCGGGAAAATCGATGCCGATGTGGCGATTGCGACTCCTGAAATGATGCCGAAACTTGCAACGATTGCGAAGATCCTGGGGCCGAAAGGATTGATGCCGAATCCGAAAAACCAGACGGTGACGCCGAAAGTGAAAGAGGTGATTGAAGCATTGAAAAAAGGGCGGGCGGATTTCAAAAATGACAATTCAGGAAATCTCCATCAAGCAATCGGAAAGGTTTCTTTTGACGGCGCATTACTTGAAGAAAATTTCAAAGCGCTCCTCGAAGCAGTCCGAAAAGCCAAGCCCGAGGGCGCGAAAGGAAAATTTCTGAAAAGCGTTGCTATCTGCTCGACGATGGGAAAGAGCGTTCGGGTGAATTTCTAAATTTATTTCAAAATCAAGAGTTTGTCGCTCTTGATTTTTGTTGGTTAAATAGTTTTTCCCAGAAGGTAATCCACCAGTTCTACTGGTGAGACTCGAAAAGGTTTTACCGTTCCGACAACCACAAAAAAAAGACACAATGTTGTACAATGAGCTTGGGGCCTGATGAGTGGCCAATCGCTCATGAA
>DATGZC010000070.1:0-2663 GCA_035297345.1 Bathyarchaeia archaeon | reverse complement strand
AGCGTACGCCTCGCTCCGAGTTTCAAGAAGCTCTCGAGCGCTCAGATGCCCGAAACATATCGCGCAAATTTCAAGACCGAGGAACCGGTCGCCGTGGTGCCTGATCCGCCGCCGGCAAGCGGCACAGTCGTTTCAGAGAATATGGTCGTGACAACCGCCGCAAAAATACCCGACGGAAAATATATCGACATCAATCTGGCAAAACAGCAATTGTCAATTTTTGAAAACGGAGCAAGACTCGGAACGTACAAGGTTTCGAGCGGAAAGCGGGGGATGGCCACTCCGACGGGAACGTTCCATGTCATGTCAAAAGCCGGGAGGGCATATTCAAAAAAATACAACTTATATATGCCGTATTGGATGCAGTTCACAGGGGCGGGACACGGTATCCATGAACTCCCCGAATGGAAAAGCGGATACAAAGAAGGGGCAAATCATCTGGGGGTACCAGTCTCGCACGGCTGTGTTCGTCTCGGCGTCGGCCCGGCGGCAAAAGTGTATGGCTGGGCGGATATAGGAACACCGATTGTGATACATTATTGAAATTTTAAAGGCTAAATTTTAAATGACCAAATGACAAAATTTCAAAACATTTAAAATTTAGAAATTTAAGATTGATTTAAAATTGAAAATTTGAAATTAAAAATTTACAATCTTGCTATTTTGCAAAATCTTGTTAGAATGTAGTTATATCAAAAACAAAAACAAACATGAAAGGAGGTGTAAAGTGGGTATAAAATCAACATCGGACATTTTTTTCATTTTTTCAGTTGCGGCGGCTATGATGTCGGTTCTGAGCTGGGCCTTGAAGCCCGACACTCTCTGGCTTGCGTCAACGCAGTGGCTTTTGATTGCAATCACAGTCGGGATTTGGGGCCTGTATTTGCGTCTTCGGGATATGCACGAAATGAAAGCTCCAACCGTGAAAAATGGAAACGGAAAAAATGGCAAGAAAAAATGAATCGAACTTAGTCGTAGTTTGTCATAATATCAGAAGCGCCTGGAATGTCGGTTCAATTTTCCGAACCGCCGATGGGGTGGGGGTGGCAAAGGTTTATCTCACGGGATACACGCCAGCCCCGCCTCATCCCGGTATCTCAAAAACCGCGCTTGGGGCTGAAAAAATCGTGGCATGGGAAAAATTCGCGAAACTCGAAACGCTTTTGAAAAAATTGAAACCCTCCTCCGCCAAGGCTTCGGCGCGCAAGAAAGAAAAATACGAGATTGTCGCGCTCGAACAGGACGAAAAGAGCATTTCGATCAATTCATATAAGTCGAAAAGAAACATTGCTTTGATTCTCGGAAACGAGGTTAGGGGACTCAACAAAGCGACGCTTTCCAAATGCGACCAAATTATCGAAATTCCGATGCGCGGCGAAAAAGAATCTTTGAATGTCTCGGTCGCCTTCGGAATCGCAGCATATTCAATAATTTTTAAGGCTAAACCTTAAAAAAAACTATGGAAGCATTTATTGAATGGTGGATCAAAAAATTTATCTGGGTATTTTTGCCTTTCTATACGATATATAAAATCGGGGGAGAGCTGTTGCGGGACATTTTTGCGACGTCGAAAAAATAAGAGCGCAGGAGCAAGGTTGTACCTTGCTTCGCATGTTGGCGAAAGATATTGAAACAAAAGGACCAGGGTACAACCCTGCTCCTGCCCGTACTCTTGCATAATATGTTTATGAAAAATATCTTTTCTGGTAAAGTTATAAAAATCGTCTCCAAAATCCCCAAAGGAAAAACTTTGACATACAAACAAGTTGCCAAGCGCGCCGGAAACGAAAAAGCCGCCCGCGCGGTGGGGAATATTTTGAACAAATATTATAAAGATTGCGTGAGGCGCGGTGCAAAAACCATCTCATGCCACCGAGTTGTTCGCTCCGACGGAAAAATCGGCGGATATGTCAAAGGTGAAAAAGAAAAAAGGAGATTGCTGAAAAAAGAAAAAGCTTTATAAAAAAGGTAAAGGCCGCACGCGTGCGGCCTTTTGGTATGAGGTTATTTTTAACCCAGCGACTTGTTTCGTGATCAGTGTTGTTTTGATCTAACACCGCAAAGCAATTTATCGTGGTCGAGTGGACCTCCCCAGAAATAGTGACATATGCTTTCCCATGCTTCCTCCGTCCAGGAAAGTACATCGTTTTCGGGGTACCTCGCGAGATATCTAAGGCTAATCTCTTTAGCTTGTTCCCAATTTAATTCGCCAAGGAGGCCTATGTATCTGACAAAGTATTGTGCCAGCGCCAGGGAGTGGCAGGAACTAAATTCACATCTGCCAGGGGTTGATAATTTTAATTCCAGGTTGCCTAATCCTTTTTCGACCTGGCTATTTCTGGAAATAGAAGTGATTACTGGCTGCATAGCGAAACCTCCTGTGCGATTGTATATTTTTAATCTTTTATTTCACTTTCTCAACAAACATCGTGAATTGTTTAGGATGATTGGCGGCCATTTCAGAGAGGACTTTGCGGTCGACCTCCACTTTCTTGCCGACCATTTTGGCGATGAAGGCGCTGTATTTTTCACCGTGCATCCGGAGCGCGGCGTTGAGGCGCGTGATCCAGAGGCGGCGGAAGGTTCGCTTCTTCGTCCGGCGATCGCGATAGGCGTATTTGCCGGCCTTGAGGAGAGCTTCTTTGGCGGCGCGAAAGGTTGAT
>DATGZC010000069.1:0-5811 GCA_035297345.1 Bathyarchaeia archaeon | reverse complement strand
GCCGCTTCTTCGGCTGATGTGCCTCCGGCCTATGTTTGCGCGAATGTCCCGGTCGGGGCGGCGCCGCAGGCCAGCGTTCCGGGCCAGACTCAAACGACCGGGAGTCTCGCCGGAGCAAGCGCTTCTCCGGCATTGCCGTTTCCTGCGGATTGCTTGAATACGGTCGGAATTTCAATGAAGGCGGCCGGCAGTTGGGAGCAAATTTTGGATTTCTTCAAATATCTCGAAGATATGAACAGAATTTCCAATGTGGAAAAAATCACCCTTTCCACAGACCAAGCTTCCGCCCAGGCACAACCTTCCTCGGACCTCTTGACGGCCAATATATCGGCGAAAGCTTTTTTCAAGGGAAAGAATCCGGCCGGCAATTCATTGCTGTCTCAAAGCCTTGCGAGTCAGGGAAATTTCAATCAAAAAGCGCTGGACAAGATGAAAGAAGTCATCTATGCGGCGTATGATGTTCCGGCTGTGTCTCCGAGCGCGGAAAGAAACATCTTCAAATAATTCTTATCGGGAAAGAATGAGAAAATGGCCAAAATTCAAGATAAAGAATCTGCCCGCAATACTTCAAAAAACGATGCAGGCGGAGAAAAAGATGAAGAAAAAATAGATTGGGAACATCTCAAGATACCGGGGGAAATCATCGCTCTGGTTCCTTACGAAGCTGCCAATAAATACAAATTTATCCCTTTTGAAAAAGAGGGGCATGTTCTGCGAGTGGCGGTGACGGACATAGACAGCGTGGAAGTGCAGAACGCTTTGCAGTTTTTGGCGGAGAAAAACCAGTTGAGCATCGAGATGATCCCGATCGACGAGAAGGATTTTGAAGCGGCTTTGGTGGGGTACACCAATCCGTCATTCACCATCCAGCAAGCTCTTGAAACGATCGGAGAGGAAGAAAAACCGGTCGAAAAAAAAGAAGAAAAATCAAGCGACGTGACCGTGCAGGAAGCGCCGGTGGCCAAAATAGTCGAAGTCATACTTCGGAATGCGATCGAAGGGTCGGCGAGCGACATCCACATCGAACCTATGGAAGACAACGTGAGGGTTCGATACCGGTTGGACGGGATCCTCCACAATTCCCTGATACTTCCGAAACAAATCGGTCCGGCAATCGCATCAAGAATAAAAATTCTTTCCAATTTGAAAATAGACGAGAAGAGAAAACCGCAGGACGGAAGATTCCGGATCACGGAAAGCAAAAAACAGATTGACCTTCGCGTATCCACACTGCCGGTTTCGATGGGGGAAAAAGTGGTGATGCGGGTGCTCGACAAGGAAAAAGGCCTTTTGGACCTGGAAGATCTTGGAGTTGTGGGCCGGAGTTATGATATAATAAAAAAAAGCGTATTCGAGCCGTACGGAATGATTCTCATCACTGGTCCGACGGGATCTGGAAAGTCCACCACTCTCTATTCAGTCCTCAAAATTCTCAACAAGGAAGGCGTCAACATCATCACGCTCGAGGACCCGGTCGAATATGCCATTGAAGGCATCAACCAAAGCCAAGTGAAACCGGAAATCGGGTACTCGTTCGCTTCGGGGTTGCGTTCTATTCTGCGGCAAGACCCCGATATCATAATGGTTGGAGAAATTCGGGATACGGAAACGGCGGAACTGGCGGTTCATGCGGCGCTCACGGGACACGTGGTGCTGGCCACTCTCCATACGAATGATTCATTGGGAGCAATCCCGCGGCTGATCGATATGAAAGTGGAGCCTTTCTTGGTCGCTTCATCCCTTCGGGCGGTGGTGGCGCAAAGGCTCGTGAGGAAAATCTGTCCGAATTGCCGCGAAGAAGTGAAGATGAGCGACCCGGTCAAACTGGAGATAGAAAGGGTGCTGGCTCAAATTCCCGAAGCCGAGAAGAAAGTGCACAATCTGCAAGACGGAATAAAAATATACAAGGGCAAAGGATGTGCGAAATGCACTGGTTCCGGCATGAAGGGAAGAATCGGCATTTTTGAAGTATTCTATGTTGACGAGGAAGTGAATGATCTTTTGGGCGGGCAAGTTGATGAAGAAAAATTGCGTCAAATAGCGCATAAACAGGGGATGATCACAATGAAACAGGACGGAATACTGAAAGTCCTCGAGGGCCATACGACTCTTGAAGAGGTGGAAAGAGTGACGGAAGAGGGATTTTTGGAAATAGAATAGTGCCAATGAACAATAAACAAAGAGCAGTTATCCTTGAAATATATGGAAAAAAAGAAAATATTGATCGTAGAGGATGATAATTTTGTGGCAGAAGTATATTTTGCCAAGCTCACAGAAATGGGCTATGAGGCGATTCTCGCCCAAAATGGCGAAGAGGGGCTTTCTGCGCTCAATGACAACAAGATCGACATGATACTTCTTGATATTTTGATGCCGGTCATGAACGGGCTGGAAATGCTCACGGAAGTCAAAAAAAACGACGGTTGGAAAAACATCCCGGTGATTTTGCTGACTAATGTCGGAGAAAAAGACAGTATTCAGAAAGTTCGAGATTTGGGTGTCACAGACTATCTCATTAAATCCCATTTTACTCCGGCGGAAGTGATTGAAAAGATCGAAACTGTTTTCAAAAATAACGCAACAGCCTAGACAGGGCCTCGCTATATAAAAATAAAAACGGATCCTCGGCATCTGTCTCAAAACAGTTGCTCAGGATGACGACAGACAATATGAACCGCACTCAAGCCGAGCTAAAGATAAACAGCTATCTTCAGATGGTCGCCCAGCAGGGAGGGTCGGATCTCCATTTGAGTGTGGGGCGGCCTCCTATCATCCGGATAGACGGGAAGCTTTATCCAATTAGCGGCGAAGGAAAAATGACGGCTGGAGAAATCGAGGAGGCGGTGAGAGCCGTTCTCAACGATGAACAATGGGAAAGGCTGGTGAAGGAAAAACAGATCGATTTCTCGGTCAATCTTGCCGAAAAAGCCCGTTTTCGTTCGAACATATATTTCCAAAAAGGAAACCTCGGAGCGGCTTTTCGGATGATTCCAACCAAAATCAAAACGCTCGAAGAGTTGAATATGCCTACCGAGCTATATGAATTCACGAAGCCTTCGCAAGGTTTTGTGCTGGTGACGGGACCTTGCGGACATGGAAAATCAACGACTCTTGCAGCCCTCATCGACTATATCAACCGAACGCGCCAAGACCATATCATCACTATCGAGGATCCGATCGAATATCTTTTCGATCCTGATATGTGCATCATCGATCAGCGGGAAATTTTGCAGGATGCTATCAATTTTCCTTCGGCTCTGCGCGCGGTTTTTCGTGAGGATGCGGATGTCGTAATGGTCGGTGAGATGCGCGACGTCGAGACGATTTCGACGGCCATGACGGCGGCCGAAACTGGCCATCTGATCTTTGCCACTCTTCACACAAATGATGCGGCCCAAACAGTGGACCGCATAGTGGATGTTTTTCCCGCTCATCAGCAAAATCAGATCCGTATGCAGCTGGCTCAGTCGCTTCTCGGCATAATTTCGCAGAGGCTCGTCAATCGAGTCGACGGGGGACGCATTCCTGCGGTCGAGATCCTCATCAACAACAATGCGACCGCCAACCTGATCCGGGAGGGGAAATCCCATCAGATCAATCTCGTGATCGAAACATCCAAAGACCAGGGGATGATCTCGCTCAATCATTCTTTGGCGAATCTCGTGAAACAAGGTACAATAGCATTGGAGGAAGCCGAAACCTATTCGCCGAACAAAGAAGAACTGAAAATACTTTTGAGATAAATATGAAATACCAATACAAAGCGCGCAATCAAGCCGGAGTTTTGCAGGAAGGAATTGTGGAGGCCTCGACGGTTTCCAACGCTTCCAACTTGCTCCAGAGACACAATCTGGTCGTCGTTTCGCTTGAAGCTAAAAAAGAATCTCTTTCGATTTCCAGCCTTTCTCGACTTTGGGAAGGGGTGAGCGGCAAGGAGTTTGTGATATTTTCGAGACAAATGGCTGTGATGGTGGAAGCGAAGGTGCCTCTCCTCGCCGCGCTCAAAGGAATCATTGAACAAACGGACAATCCTTTTTTTGCGAAGATACTATCCCTGGTAATGGCTGATGTTGATGAAGGAAAATCGCTTTCCGATGCTATGCGCAGGCATCCGGATGTTTTTTCGGAACTTTATGTGAATATGGTCCAGTCGGGCGAAATATCGGGAAATCTTCAGCAGTCGCTTGAAAGCCTGGCCGACAATATCGAAAAGAATTATCTGCTCTCTCAAAAAATAAAGGGGGTTCTCTATTATCCGGCGTTCATCTTGACAGCTTTTTTCATTGTTGGCTTCCTCATGATCACTTTCGTCATACCGAAGCTCACCGAGATGCTCAAAGAAGAAACGGGTGTGACATTGCCGGTCACCACTCGGATATTGATCTGGACAGGAGACTTCATGCAAAACTACTGGTGGGCGGTCCTCATCGCGATCATCGCTGGTGTCTCCGGAATCGTCTACTACGTCCGCACGGACGACGGAAAGAAAGAATTTGACGTGATCAAGCTCAAAATTCCGCTGGTTGGAAGAGTTTTTAAGTTCGTCTATTTGGCGCGGTTTTCGGAGAATCTCAGCACCTTGGTCAGAAGCGGTATTCCGATTGTGAGCGCTCTTCAGATCACCGCGCGGGTGGTTGGGAATATCGTGTATGAGCGGCACATCAACGAAGCGGCCGAAAAGGTGAAAACCGGCGGATCGATGAGCGAAGTCCTTTCCCAAAAAAAAGAATTTCCATCTATAATGACGCAAATGGTGAAAGTTGGTGAGGATACGGGGAAGCTCGATACAACGCTCGACACTATGGCGAAATTCTTTTCCCGCGAAGCTGATCAGATCGTCTCAAATCTCTCGTCAATCATTGAGCCGGTCTTGATTGTGATTTTGGGCGTCGGCGTTGGAACCCTGGTTTTCTCAATCATCATGCCGATATACAATATAGCGCAGGGGATCAAATAGAATTTTGAATTCTGAATTTCGAATTTTGAATCAATTTTGAATGACAGAATGACTAAAAATAATTACGACTTAGAAGAAAGAACGGCTAAATTCGGAGAAGATGTTATAATACTATGCAGAATAATAAAGCAGGATGCGATTACAAAGCCTATTCTCGGTCAGATTGTGAGATCAAGCACGAGTGTCGGGGCAAATTATTGCGAAGCGAACGGGGCGAGTTCAAGAAAAGATTTCAGAAATAAAATACATATTTGTAAAAAAGAAGTTCAAGAGACAAAACATTGGTTGCGAATGTTGTCAGTGTCCGTCCCCGAGAAGAAAGAAGAGCTGAGAAAAATTTGGAAAGAAGCACAAGAGTTGACATTGATTTTTGGAAAAATATTATCAACAATGAAAAAAGATAATTAAAAATTGGAGAATTAGAATTTCATTCGAAATTCAAAATTCGAAATTTAAAATTAACAAATTATTCTAGAAAGCGGGGTGTTAAAATGAAAACAAAGAAATACTCAAAGGGTTTCACTCTGGTTGAACTCCTCGTCGTGATCGCGATCATCGGAATCTTGGCGGGGGTGCTTTTGGTGAGTCTCGCAGGCACTCGCGACAGAGCAAGGCGCGCCGCCTTCAAGGAAGAAGTCATTCAAGGTCAAAAAAGTGCAGTGTCGCAATGCTATGCAGTGGATGCTGCTCCGGTCGTGGGAGCAGGGACATATATGCCAGCTTGGACGTTTACAGCGTCTGCATGCGGACCTGTTAAGGCAGGAACATTTGCAGCATCAGTGGTTGCCAGCGGAGGCATAGGATGCACAGCGACGGTCAATGAAACAGGCGTTACTGCTTGGACGGGTACGTGC
>DATGZC010000068.1:0-5863 GCA_035297345.1 Bathyarchaeia archaeon | reverse complement strand
CAGAAATAAGGTCAATGGTCTCTTGAATCGACTCGTCCGAGTCTTCAAACCCGACCACCAGATACCAACCGCAACGAATTCCGGCCCTCCCTTGCGCGCCGGTGATTTCCACCAGCTGGTTATTCGTGAAATAGGGTTTTTCGTACTTGTTGCGAAGCTCCAGACTTCCGCTCTCCACCCCCATCCAAACTTCCTGAACACCAGCCTCGCGGAGAAACTCATAGAAACTGACTGGAGCGCCCGCTAGGGAACAAACCGTTGTTTCGATTCTCAAATACGGTTTAATTTCCCTTTTGATAATTTCCTTGAGGATCTCAATATGCTGATTATCCTCCTCGTCTGGCAGCCGTCGCCGACCAGGGACATCCAAAAAATTAGGAGCGTCCAAAAAAATCCTAGCCTTTGCATTTTTTTCGAGCGCTTCCCTAATCATTTGGATTACTAGGTGGATATTCATCACTTCTCGGTTGAAACTCGATGGGCATCCGCCATAATTTTGAAAACATTGATAACGGCAGAATTTATCGAGGAAAATGGTGATGTATCCATCCATCAACCCCTTTGGACAACTATAGCAAGGTTTTTCCATTTTCGGTCCCCTTTTTAATCGATGTGGGTTAGAAGAAGAAAGACCGTCAGCGTTTTGCGCCAACGGCCAGTTAAAATGCAAGGAGCTATTCTTTGGGTAGATCTCCGCCATCCAGAAATTTCTGAACAGCCTCATCCGGTTCCGGTTTATGTAATTCCAGGATCCGCATGCGTTCCATTGTTTGCAACAAATGCTGGCGTAATTTATCTTTCCCAACAACGGCTTCGTGCATCCATCTGGAAAAGATTCCTTGGCTCTCGCTGTAAGCCTTCATCTTCTTGAGCGCCTCTTCTTCGGTTATCTTGGGATCCCTGACGGCCTTAACCAGGCATTTTTGATCAAATGCGAGCCAAGAACATCTCAGTTTTTGCATGTAATCTTCAACGCTTTTCATTTCTTTCCTCCCTAAAGGCCAATAATGAAAGCCAAAATATAGTCAATGTTAATATCAACTTTGGTTTTACCCATGAAGAAGCCAGAGAGCGTCTCCAAAAAGATTTTTTTGATACTCTTCACTTCTTTTCCGCTTAGCCTTCTGAGAAAAGTCAGCCCCCATTTGACGGGGATCGCATTTGTCTCAAATGGGCAAAAAGAGACACCACCGTTTGCTTGAATAAGAAGCATCCTTCCATTTAAATCTCCGCTGCTGCTTTTTTCCATTGGCAGGGCGATTCCCAACGAACGATATACGTTCATCCGTATCCGCATTCCGCATAGGTAGAAACTTCCTATCTGCACATCCAAATCTGGGTTTATCCTTTCCATTTCTCATCTCCTTTTTTTAGAAATTTTCACACCCGCTCCCACATGAACTCCAACAGCGTTTTAATGCTTTTGGCGATGGTGGCGTCGCGGATCACCGTTGCTGTCACTTTTTCGTATGACATGAGCGCCACCGAATCGCCGTAGGCATGGATGTCCGCTGAAAGCTTCGTTCCCTCCTCCAGAAATTTATAAGATTATATTAGATTATATAAGAAAAGTCAAGAGCTTAAATCGTATATACCTAACTATATTCGATTGTATGAGATTATATAAGAAAGAGCCCCCACCTCAATGCGAACGGATAATTGTAGCCCGTAATTTGAAAGGTCAAATTGTCCGGTCTGTGCCGATTGAATAAAAGAAAAGACCCCTCGTCGCGAGACTTGGGGCCTTGTTTTATTTGCCGCCTGTGGCCTTCGGCGTAATTCAGGCAGCTTCGAGGTTTTCCACGTTCCAGATGGGATAATCCCACCTACCCCTATGCTTGCCCGACGTTGTGCGAGCACGAATTGATACGCACCAATCGGCACAACCCAATTCGCCATCGGGAAGGCCTTTGACTTCACCGACCCGGCCGGAAATTTTATTCCTAACTTTCATCCCCGGCTTTAATTCTGTTTTTTTCATCTCCAGACCTCCCTCTTGGTGTTTTATTGCAGATGATGAAGCTCGATTTCGAGGTTGTATTCCGTTTCCGGGATGATTGGGATTTCCCGTATTTCACCAATTCTCAAAGGGAGAGCCGCAATTGACTGAACCATCGTCTCGTATGCCTCCCGGATGATTTTGACAGCCTCTTCTCGTTTCGGCGGGTTCTCAAAGCTGGGGACAGCCACATAGAAGCCAGCAATGGCAAGGCCCAGTCCGCCTTTTTCCGAATACCGCAGATTGAGATTAGTCGGGACTACAATGCATCCCGGTTTCTCGTCGGCCTCGGAGACCATTACATCGCACAGGCAGTCGCAAATCGTATCTTGAAAATCGGCTGCTGTGCATGTTTTCACGTCGTATCCTTCGTATTGTGTCATCTCTCACTCCCCTCGGTTATGGTCAGCCAACTGGCCGATAGTGTAATAGCCGTTCGACCAGGGACTGCATTGGATAAAGCACAGCCAACGCATCGCTTTTTCTCTCCGGTCCTCTTTCAGAAATTCCTCCATTTTGTCCAGCATCCCGTGGCAATGGGACAATCCCATTTCAGGGTTTGAAAGACGTCGGTCTTTGGGATAATCGATTTTCTCAATTCCGTGTTTTTCAAAGAACTGGCGATATTCATCCATCGCCTTTTTTATCTGCTCGCTGGTCATATTTCTCCCCCCTCCAGGAGAAGTCCAATTCGTAAATCAAAACTACCATCAAAAAGGTGCTAAATCAAGTTCAGCCCGCATTCGAAAAGGCAAATTATAGTCTGTCCCGGTGGAATAGTATCCAGCCAAATAAAAAAGCGTCATTTACGAAGAAACCCTCTTCTGAATATGTTTTCGCACCACTCTTTCAAATAACCCATTCCCAGATTTATCAAAAAGAAGATAAAAAGACCAAACTATTTCGTGCAGCCACTCGGAAAATGAGATTTTATACTCTACTGGAATACAGATTGGCTCGATTCCGTAATTTCTCCGCAATATTGTTTTTATTCTTTTTAAGTGCGTCCAATGACTCACGACGGTCAGCTCTGAAAATTCAATGCCCCTTTTCTTCAATAGCTTTAAGGAATAATGAATGTTTGTATAAGTATCAAGCGATTTATTTTCGCTCAAAATTTTGCTTTCATCGACTTTTTGAGAAATCAACCATTGTTTCATTATATCGGCAGCAGGAATAGTTTGGGTTTTTCGGTTATTGCAGCAGCCCCCGGAAGTTATAATGAAATCGTATTTATTTGTTCTCCATAATTCCGATGCCTTCTGGCATCTTTTCAGAGTATGCGTATTTAATAACTGGTTCAAAGGCTTTATATCATTGCTGGGAATCAGCAAAATAATAAACTTTCTTTTGCTCATAAAAAAATACTAACTTCTGAAATATTTTTCTCTCGCTTCTATCAATCTCTCTGCCTCTTTTTTGCTAAATTCTGTAATAAATTTTGGAATCCTGGTTGTCAGCATTGCCTCCATAAATTTCTCATTTGATTTAGCATCAAAAATTGGCTTGTTGGTATTTATATCCAAGCCGCTCAACATATCGGCTTCCATCAGAATTAGTTCATCGGTATTCTTCAGCTCAAATTTTTTGTCGTGAACAGCAACGAGGTGGACACATCTTTTCTTTTGTTCATCGGTCAAAAATGAAAAGAAACCATCTTCGAGCAAAACTCTTATCTTTTCAGCTCCCAACTCCATATGCAGCTTTTTGGCGTTTTCAACTTTTTCAAAATTCATCGTTTCTTTTTCTTTGAATAAATCGGCGTATCCCCAGTCGTGAGCATAAGCGGCAATCAGCAAAACATCTTCGTCCAACTTCAAATTTTGATTGTGCTCAATGATTTGTTTCAGCCAGTCGACAACTTCCAGGGTGTGAATTTTATCAAAACCGCCTCGGCTTTTTTCGAGGTCGGGCAATATTTTTTCTTTCAGATATTTTTCCAATTCAATTTTTTTCTCTGTAATTTTCATTCTTTTTCCAGTAATGCCAAATAAGTGATGGCATTGGCTAATGATTTTTTTCCGTATAACAAAATTTCTCCTTTATCGAACCCGACGCAGGGGATGATTTTTTTGATAGCCAATCCGGTACCTCCAAGAAGTAATCGCAAATCCGCTGGCGAATAACATCGTAGGCTTTGTTTGATTGATTTATGCCCGTTCTCTTTTGTCCAAGTATCTTCCCAGCGACAATTTTCAAAATCGAAATCTAATTTTCTCTTTATGCCGCTGAATTTCATTTCTTTTTTGGAAAAATAACCTGGATACCAAGGAGTATAAACTTCGATCAAGGCCATCCCGTCAGGCGACAGCCATTTTTTTATCCTGTGTAATAAGGTCCTCTGGTCATTGTCATCACCAATACCGAAGCCGTCCCAATAAGTAATAAGATTAAATTTTTTCTTTGGATTAAATTTGTAGAAATCCCCCTCGACTATGTTCAACCTGCCTTGACTCTTTTCCCCATTTTTTCTGGCATAATCAGCCAAGCCGGGAAGTAGCTCTATTCCAACAACATTGTATCCCAAATCTGCCATAGCCAGAGAGATTTGACCTCCTCCAGCTCCTAAATCCAAAATATTTTTGCCTTTTGGAATATATTTTTTGATAATGGAAATTTTTTTCTTTGTTGTGCCATCAAGCTTTCCAAAGTAGATCTCTGGAGACCAGAGAGATTGTTTAATGTAAAAATTCTCGTTTGTTGCGAACATCTACTTTATATTCATTGATTATGAACCTTTTTTGATATAAATCTTGATTTTAGACGTCTTTACTGTAATAATAGTTTAGCAAGAAATCGCTTAAATCTCAATAAATAAATTTATGGTTCAAGTCGGAATAGTGGGCCTTCCCAACGTGGGAAAATCCACCCTCTTCAAAGCCCTCACCAAAAATCCGGTGGATATAGCCAACTACCCTTTCTGCACCATCGAGCCGAATGTCGGAATTGTGAAGGTGCCGGACGAGCGGCTGGAGAAACTGGCAAAAATGTCAAAGTCGGCCAAAATTGTGCCGACCGTCATTGAATTTGTCGATATCGCGGGACTCGTCGCCGGCGCCGCCCAGGGCGAAGGATTGGGAAACAAATTTTTGTCCCATATCCGGGAAGTGGACGCCATTGCGCAAGTCGTGAGAGTTTTTGAGGACAAGAACATCACCCACGTTCACAACAAAATCGACCCGGAGAATGATATTGCAGTCATCAACACGGAGCTTATTCTCGCCGATATCGAGACCGTGACCAAGCGCATCGCCAAGCTCGAAAAGGAAGCCCGCGGGCAAAATAAGGAAGCCATCCGGACGCTTGAAATTATCAAGAAAATAAAAAGTGTTCTGGACGAGGGAAAATTGGCGCGCGAACTGGAAATATCCGAAGAAGATTTTGAGCTCGTCCGCGATTTGCAGCTGCTGACTTGGAAGCCAATGCTTTTTGTTCTGAATACAAGCGACGCAGAGACGAGGCATGCCTCGTCTCTACCCGGGGATTATCCGACCGTCGCGATCGATATCAAAATCGAAGAAGAGCTTTCGCAAATGTCAGCCGAAGAAGCCGCTGAGCTCGGAATGAGATCAAATTTAGATCAGTTGATATTGAAATCGTACGAGATACTGAATCTAATCACTTTCCTTACGACGGGTGAAGATGAAACTCGCGCTTGGACCGTGAAATATGACTCAACCGCGCCAATTGCGGGTCGAGCCATTCACTCTGATTTTGAAGAAAAATTCATTCGGGCGGATATCATCAACTGGCAGAAACTTCTCGAAGCTGGCGCTTGGAGCAAAGCCCGCGAGCTCGGCACCCTCCGCACCGAAGGAAAACTATATCTCGTCCAAGACGGCGACGTAATTGAGTTTAAGATCT
>DATGZC010000067.1:0-4519 GCA_035297345.1 Bathyarchaeia archaeon | reverse complement strand
AGTTTTGGCTGGATATCATCGTTCGTGATGGTGCATGTCTTGTGATCGCCATTCGCAATTGTTCCGGAGCAATCCGCTCCGATTGTTTTGGCATACCCGAAAACCGCGTCTTCATCAACTGAATATGCACCGGCATTGAGGGTGACAGTTGTTCCTGGATCTTCCGCGCCGGCAAAACTTGAATCAGAGACGTTCGATCCTGTCACGTTCATCGTGAAAGCTCCGGCCGTCTTCGTGCCGCCATTGTCATTCACGACGTGCTTGATGACCGTCAAAGTAGCCGCTTGGTCATTGTTTGTGATGGTGCAAGTCGCCGTCCCGCCATTTGGAACAACCACGTTTGTGCAATTGTTGTAGGTTGTCGTATAGCCGTCGACTGCAGGCTCAGTCACATCGTAGGTGTCTGCATCCACCGTCAGATCATTCTGTCCGTCTGATTCAAAAGCTTGCGATGCGCCCCCGTCAACGCTGAAAGAGAAATCTTGGGCTTGTTTGGTGCCGCCATTATTATTCACGACCACTTTTTTCACAATCAATGTTCCGGGCTGATCATCGTTGGTGATTGTGCAGGTCGCATTGTCGCCTGGCGCAAGAGTGATCGAATTACCGTCAACAGCGCTATCGTTGTTTTTGACACAACTATAGTTGCTTGCAGTATATCCAGAAGGTCCGCCGGACTCAGAAAGTGTGTACGCTCCCGCACTGACAATCGCATTTGTTACAGCTCCACTCCCGGTTGCCCCCGAAATTGATGTTGGTCCAGATGCAGAAAGAGTCCAGTCGGTGGTTGCAGCAGATCCTCCATTGTTATTTGTCACTGTCTTTACAAGAGTGAGATGTGATTCTTGAACAATGTTCGTAAACGTGCAAGAAGCATTTTTTGGCGGATTACCAGCCGCTACTGTCGCTGTTGCTATAGAACCATTAAAAGTGCAGTTTGCCCCTGTTCCAGATGAAAAAGAATATCCATCGGGACCACTTTCCGTAATACTGAAATCTCCGTCTGGAGAGACATTTGGTATCGTCACTAAATTTTGTCCGGAAGGAATTGAGAAATGCGACTGCCCATTAATGCTCGTAGTCGTGTCGAATGACCATTGATCGGGTGTTGCGCTTCCCCCCTGAACAATTTTTGCCAATGTAAGTGAAGGTAGTTGCAATATTTGATTTACAGGAATTGGAACATTTTCATTTCCTCCCTGTGCACTTCTTATACTCATCGCCGATCCCCCATTATATTGACTTGCATCAAGGTCTAATCTGCCGCAAAAAGTCAAATAGACTGTTACGCCAGGAGCAATACTAGAGAGAGTAATATTGTAGTGTCTTTGTGCATTGGTTGCAGTGACTGATGACGTACCTGCGGTTCCTCCGGCATAAGGACCCGAGATCGTTGCCGCAGTATTTCCACCAGTGCTATTTGAAAAACTGGTAACAGCTTTCAAATCCGATCCTGGATAAGAAAAATCATTTAAATTATCTGCGGATGAGCTGGGGTCGCCCGTGATGTTAGTTGTGATTTTTTCCAGATGATCTATGCCGACAACTGTGTCGAAATAATCGAATACCGGGCTAACAATCGTATCTCCAGTTGAATTATCATTATTTTCAATTTTCATTTCAACTGGGATGCAAGCGCCCTCTGGATAAGCTCCAACATTTCCATTTTTAAGTTGGCCCTTTCCAGTTGGCTGACCTCCTGGCAAGCTATACGCACCAGATAGAACAAAACCGGTCATTGATATGCCAACCTTATTGCTTGGTATGACGGAATCTGTAAACGTTACAGACGCAATCACGTCTCCCGTTGAATCTTTACTCTCAACTTTATAGTCCGGGCGATAATTTCCGTCGAGCTGATAGGCATAAACAAATTGCCCGGTTTTATCTGCCGTCACTTGTACTGTTTTGGACACCGGCGGCTCATCGTTGGAGCTGATTATCAACGTGTAAGTTTCTCCTGCTATAAAACCAGTACCAGTGATGATCGCCGTGCCGGTCGGAGCATAATCAGCCTTGTCAGTCGCCAGCTTGGCCGTCTGTTCGACATTTTCAGGATCTATTTTCTTGAGATCCAACGATTTGGCTTTGACATTATTAACAACAACCGTTTCGAGATTTCCTCTTTCTTCCTGTTTTGCTGTCGAGAATGTATCTTTAGGAGCTATTGTTGTTCCCGCCGCGTCAGGTGAAATGGTCGGATTTGAATTGTCTGTCGAAGAATTCGAAGTATCTGAATCCGCTTGAGTCGACGCGGAGTTGGTTTGAACGGCATCCGAAGCGCTCTGCACGACCGCAGGGTCACTGCTTTCGCCCGTTGCGGCGGGTGTTTCTGTGGTAGTCGTCGCCGGCGTTTCGGCTGGAACAATCCCCGCGTCTTTTGGCGTTTCAATAGTCGGGTTCACCGCAGACTCGCTTTTCGCGTCAGAGGCCTTATTGCCCGCATCTGTTGTGGCGGATGAATCAACAGTTGATGATGCGTCCTCCGCTGGTGTCGAGTCGGCTTTAGTTTCCGGCGCCGGCGCTTGCACATCAGCACTTTGCACCGTCGAGTCGTCGGCAAATGCGATCGCGCCCAAAAGTCCGGGCGTGCCCACCGGTTGAAGAATCATCAGCAAAGCTACGAATAAATTAAGCCCTTTTCCTATTTTTCTGGTCGTTTGTTTGTTGATTTTCATATAGTTTGTTGAAATAAAAAACCAACGTTAATTTCCGCTACTTTGAGCAGCCTCTAACGCCGGTTTTTTTATTTGGGATTCCCCCTCGTTTAAAATGCAATTCACCCGTATTGCTTATGCGGTCTTATATATCGAAAATTCGCTGGAAAGAGGCGGATTTTTGTTTTTCCCTGTTTCAATAAAAACAGATTTTCCCTTATTTATCAAGTATTTATCTGTGGATAACCGAGCAACAATTATTCTTTTGTTGTCTAATAAAAGGCATCTTTTTGGCTTCCAGCATCATGCGCCTTTTCTTTCAAAATAAAAAACCACAGCGCTGATCGAATACGCGGTGATTTTTTGAAACTACACCAATTCATCAGGGTGTTCCGCCCCCGGGATTTTGCGACTTTTCCTTCGGCGTGGCGCTCCAGGTTCCTGTGAGCCCCCGATTGTCCTGCCAATTTCCCGTGATCGTATGATCCGGCTGGACCGCTCCCACAAGCTGGGCGATATAATCCGAATTGTTGTATTTTATCGTCATTTTCACATCGCCGCCTCTCACTTGGCTTTTTCCAAGACTCCACGTGATCGAATAGGCTTCATTGTGGGGATAGCCGCCGGTGCCGCTCAAACTGCCGTTCTGGTTCTGCGAGGTGATTGTCATATCGTGCATTTGGATATTCCCTTTGTAGTTGAGCACCAAAAGCCAGGTCCCGGTCAAATTCGGATCCGCCGCCTTCGTCGCCACCGGCAAAAAGGCCGCCGCTACACCGGCAACAACTGCAACCGCCAGAAATATTGAAAATATTCTTTTCATAGTTTCATACTGCCTTTGTCATTTTATACGTAATTCCTGGAAAAAAATTGTTAGAACTCCGAAATTTTGTAATTGTCGAATTCCACGTCCATAAAGTCGGTCCGAATTCCGCCATATCCGGCGTTCCTGATCCTGGCTCCTTCTTTTCCGTTGTCAACGGCCTGGGCGACCAATTTCCATTTCTTGGTGTTTTTTCTGTTTTTCCAATACAGGTCAATTTCCACATCCCCGTTCTTTCTCGACTGAACCACAGCACGGACGCCCAGCCAGCGGCCGATCGGGATGAGATTGGGATGGCTTTCCCGGTCATAGTCGTCCGCAAATATTTTTTTTTCGGCCATAGTATAATATTTTCCATTGACTTTCTTCTTGATGACCGCATAGCCATCGACGCGCAAACCGGTATAATAGAGATTGTTGCCGTCCTGATAGCGGTTGAAAAGCAAAAAACCGTTGGATTCGTTTCGGTTCTCGCTGTCGCTCAAATTCATTTTTTTGATCCGAAAATATACTTCCTGTGAAAAATTTTTGAAATTCTTTTGGCCGACCAGCCGGAATATATTTTGGGGATGAAGGCCGTTGTCCGTATCCTCGGGATTGGTTGCGGTATATTCTTTTCGCCATCTGTCGCCTTCCGAAAGATCACCGACAATGGTCTTGGCGGTGCCTCCGGAAACGACCATGCGACCGCCCGAGTTCACCCACCAGTTTCGACTGGCGCTTTCACTTCTCCTTCCTGTTTCTTCAAACGCATATTGCCGCCCGAAATTGTCCACAAAGGATTTTTTTTTGTTCAGTTTGCTCAAGCTGGCAGTCAAGAAATTCCCGCCGCCTTTGAAAGCAACGAAAGCCAGCGTTCCTGAAAAAATGATCAAAGCCAGGGGCATGATGGCCGAGATGAGTATTTTTTTTCTTTCTGCGGACAATTCAGATTTTTTCAAGATATTTTGTTTTATTTGCGTTGTTTGCATCGCTATTTCGGCATAGACCCGACACGCAGATCTTTGATTTGAATTTTGGTCTTCCCTGGAAGTTCGTC
>DATGZC010000066.1:0-20030 GCA_035297345.1 Bathyarchaeia archaeon | reverse complement strand
CAACGAAAGCAACGTTTTCCTCCAAATCTGGGCAGGATCAGGAGCACTTGGCCTGATTGCTTTTATTGCAGTTTTGGGATGCTTGTTTATGTATTCATTCCGTCGAATTTCTCCGATATGCCTTTTGAATATGCTGATCGGCCGCCCGATAGTTAAAGACGAATTCGAAAAATCACTGGCTGTTTTTATATTTTTGGGGTTTTTGGCGCTTCTGATTCCCAACATATTCAATGCCGGGCTTCTGATGGGATTGTTTTGGGTGGGATTGGCGACAATAGTATCGTGCACAAAAATTTATTCTTAAATCCTCTCCTCCTCAGGTGAGGAGGGGCCGGGGGAGGTGTTGCTCCGGTCAGCTGGACTCTCAACACCCCTCTGTCCTTCGGACATCTCCCCTCATCTGAGGGGAGAAAGATAAAAAAAATTTATGAAAATCGGAATCGACATCAGATTGATTGGCAAAAAGCAAACCGGAAGCGAGGCAGTATTTTTCAATTTGGTTAAAAACCTAGCGGATATAAATCGTGGAGGTTTAACCTCCACGGATAAAGAATATTTTCTATACACCGACAATGATCCAGAAAAAAACAGCGATTTGAAATCCGAGATCGAAAAACTAAGACTTAGTAATAAATTTAAAATTGTTTTTCTCAATTCTCCCAACCGCTTCTGGTGGAATTTGTGGGCTTTGCCGAACTATCTTCGCAAAAATCCGGTGGATGTTTTCCATACGCAATACATCGCGCCATTCTGGCTACCGAAAAACGTGAAGCTGGTTTTGACGATCCACGATATTTCGTTCAATTTTTTTCCGAAATTTATAAAATTTTCAGACCTCCTTTTTCTGAAAACCCTCATCCCACGCAGCCTCCGAATGGCCTCCAAAATAATTGCCGTTTCCAGCTTCACGAAAAATGAAATAGAAAAATATTATCACATTCCAGCTGATAACGTGGTTTCCATTCACAACGGAGTTGATTTCGAGTTGTTTAATCAAGCTATTGCCCAAGAGATACGGGAAGAAGTCAGAAAAAAATATAACTTGCCTGAAAAGTTTCTTCTCTACATCGGAACACTCCAACCGAGAAAAAATATTCCTGTTTTGATTGAGTCCTTGAAAATCTTGAACGAAAAATATAATCAAGAAGGTATTAGACTTGTCATCGCAGGGAACCGAAAAGCGCATAATTTTGATCTGAAAATTAATGAAGCAATTAGCAAATATAATTTGCAAGACAGTGTAATATTTCCCGGCTGGATCGACGGGGAGGACAAACCGGCATTGTACAAGTTGGCTCAATGCTTTGTTTTTCCTTCACTTTATGAAGGTTTCGGCATTCCGATCATCGAGGCGATGGCCGCCGGCGTGCCGGTTGTTTCGTCAAACAGTTCTTGTCTCCCTGAAGTTGGAAAAGACGGAGCGCTTTACGCCGATCAGAAAAAGCCTGAAGAATTTGCGAAAATAATCCAAGAGGTTCTGTCTGATGAAAATCTGAGAAAGGATTTAATTGCAAAGGGGAGTGAAACTGCCAAAAATTACACCTGGCAAAAAAACGCCCAAAAAACCTTGGAATTATACAAAAACTTGTAATTTTCCCAATAATTTGCTAAGTTTTCACAAAGGCAGGAGGGTGCTCATTTTCTTCTGCTCATTAAAAATCAAATAGGGAGGTAATTGTCGATGTCCACCACAAAAAATGAAGAAACAGTTTGCCAGTTAACGGGCGTCGACAATGCGCCCAATTATCGAAGAACCCTCGGTTTACCCATGATGAGAGTTCTTTCTCCAGAAGACGTCGAGAGGGAAAAACGGAGGAAATCTCTGAATGAGGGCAGTTTGAGCCTTGCAGAATTAAATAGAAGGGTTGCCGTCCGTGAAGAGGCAGACAAGCTCAAGAGCCCAGAGCAGAGAAGAAGAGAAAGGATAGTCGAAGGAATGTTGAGCACTGGCAAAAATTTGTGCTTACAATTCGGATTTAAACCTCAGCGCCCAGATCTGAATTGGTTTCAACTTAGGGCTGGCCTCAAAGACTTCAGCGACGTTGAAATTAGGATACTTTCAATCGCTTTCCTTGGCCTTCCTAAGCCTTTCCAAGAAATTCTGTCACGTGAATATTCAATCGGATTTTTCAATTTCAAAAAGAAAAAGCAAGGAATATTGAAGTCTTCAGAAACTGAGATTACCCAAGCGCTAAAAAAATTAATGCTGCATATCGTCTGTATTCTTGCCTATAAGGATGATGCAAAGAGCAAAGTTGGCAAGACAGCGGAGGCAGCAGGGTCAGGAGACGATTCTTCTCATACGGAAAAAGAAGATCTGAAAATGACGAACGGAGACTCTTTGCCAGCGCCTCCGCAGGATGAAGTTGGACAAAATGTCTTCGAAAACATACCTGGCCACATCGAAACTTTCCACGACCGTTCGGAGGATGAAGCTCAGGAAAAAACTCCTGATGAACATCGTCAATTCAATTCCGTTCATCCCGAGCAAGCAGAAAGCTTTGAACATAGAATCTATCCTTATAGGTATAGGAACAAGCTTTCTTTGTCTCGCAATTGGAACAATCGGGCATTACGCGAAAAAGAAATAAAAGAAGTTCCAATCCTTACAAAGGAGAAGAGTCCGATGGATGCCATTGTTAATCGGGAAATTCCCGCTGATGTTATAAACTTCCTCGATGCGGTGACGAATGCTGATTTAGCAAACGAGGAAACTGTCCGAGATCTACTCTCCCACGTTTCTTTTGAAGATTTGAAGAAAGATTTGGGATTTGAAATATCAATTGATCAATTGATCCCACTTTGCCTGACTAATCACTCTGACCGCTCTCTTCGGGATTCCCAGGCAAGAAATTTTTTCATCTTTTTCGGCAGAGGCGGCTTATCTGTAGGAAAACTAGCTCCGCATCTGAAAAATACCTCCGCAGCAAACGTATTTGCGCAAAAAAAAGCAGCCATCAGAAGACTGCAAAAGTTTGCGCACACCGATAGCGCTCCATCTCGCAAGAGCGTGCCGCCGGTAATCTCTCCTGAAAGTAATATAATTGTAACACCAGAAAGAGAAACAATTTCCACTCCTCTGACTGAAACGAGGAAGTTTCTTGCAATTTCGAAACTTATTCGAAATTCAGTCCTCCAAAAAAAAACTCAAAGGTCTGGGAATCCACACGACTGAACAACTGATCCAACTGACCAGCGCTCAGCTGATTGAAAAGCTTCTTTCACTGAAGAAGCCCTACCAACATATGTCCATCCAGGCCATCGGAAGAAAACTTTGTGATAATGGGCTTTTTCTCGCTCGTGATGAAGAAGCGACTCGGAGACTGATCACTTATGATCCGCTGACGGACGACAAGTCACCAGAGAACGCATCAGCATCAGAAGCTCCGGCAGCTGAAACCAAGCCTGGAGCGCAGACCTCTGCGGCCGCGGATCCACTATCTGACAACGATACCAATCCTTCATCCTTTGAAGCAGTTCTCCGAAAAATCGGAGCCTCACTGGACGATCTCCAAAGAGATGCGCTTGCCTTGAGCCACATCTCCTTCAGCGCAAACTTTAAGGACGCGAACGGAAAGGGATATCGAATCACGATCAATGAAATGAATCTTTCGGCAGTAGGCTGAAATTGCCCCACAAACAAATCTAACAGGCATCCGGAAATCATCCTGGATGCCTGTTTTCATTTTTTGAATTCGGTTGTATTGCCAGCCATTGAGTGATATACTATACTCATTAGGGATTTTTTATCCGTTTGTTTTTATTTATAAACAGGATCAATGGGGATTTTTTCGAGATCAAAACCAGCTGGCGATTTGAGCCCAAAAAAAGGTTTTCGCAAAAAAAGGTGGCTAAAAATTCTGCTTGTTATCATCTTTCTTGGGGTGGCAACGGGTGGATGGGCGATGTACAAGACTGGAACAACTTTGAGTAAAATTTCAACTAAAGACGGATTTTTTTCGAGTCTTTGGAAAAGCATGCCCGGCGTGAACTCAGGCCAGCTGCAGGGAGAAGAACAGGGACAAATCAACGTGCTTCTCATCGGCATGCGCGGAGACAATATGCCGGGCGGCGGACTGCTGGCTGACACAATCATGGTTGCCTCAATCCGGCCGATGGAGAACAAAGTTGCTCTGATTTCGATTCCTCGTGATCTCTATGTTTCGGATCCGGGAACGTCCGGCCAAAGCAAAATAAACGCTGTTCATGCGATGTACGAAGGAAAACAAGAGGGGCAGGGGATGGAGATGATGAAGCAAGTCGTCAGCGATTTGACCGGGCTTTCGATTCACTATGTGGTGCGCATTGATTTCAAAGGTTTCACTGAGACTGTTGAAACGCTTGGCGGAGTCGACGTCTATCTCGACAAGCCTTTTTCCGAACCGACTCAGTTCGAGGGCGAAGCGGCGGCAAACTTTTCGCTTCCGGCCGGGAAAAATCACCTCGACGGGCAAAAGGCGCTCTTCTTCACCCGGGCCCGCTATGCCTCATCTGATTTCGAGAGAGCAAAGCGCCAGCAACAAGTGTTGATCGCCCTCAAGGACAAGATGCTGAGCCTCGGAACTCTTTCAGATTTTGGAAAAATGAACAATATATTGAACATTCTGGGCAACGATGTGCGAACGGATATGGACACTTCAGAAATGAAACAATTTTTCGATCTGGCAACCAAATTGCAAGATCCCCAAATAAAGCAAAAAATATTCGACACGACGCCGGAAGGCCTGCTCAACGCCTCAAAAGCCGACACTCCTGAAGGAAAAACGTATATTTTGCTGCCCGCAGGCGGAAACTACGACAAAATCCACGAAGCCTGCAAAAATATTTTTCAATGACAGTGAGCAATGAGCAATGAACAAAAATCTGATAAGCCTGAATTGTCGGTCATAATTGTGAGCTATAAAAATCCGACCCTTCTTAGGTTGTGCATTCAGTCATTGCAAAAAAATATCCTCTCGAAAGATTATGAAATTATAGTTCTCGACAATGCGACTGAAGAAAGCACTGAAATGCTGATGCGGGAAGAATTTCCAGATATAAAGTTCTTTCCTCACGCGAAGAATTTGTTTTATTCAAAGGTAGTAAATGAAGGGATAAAAAATGCGAAAGGGAAATATCTGCTTATACTGAATTATGATATTATCGTCGAAAAAAGATCCGTTGATATATTGCTGGAGCAGATTAAAAAAGATCCAAAAGTAGGCTTGATAGGTCCAAGATTATTGAATTTCGACGGAAGTCCTCAGAGCTCTTGCTTCAGATTCTATACTCCGACAACGATCCTTTATCGCCGAACATTCATTGGAAAACTGGGATTTTCAAAGAAAAAAATAAATCAATTTTTACTCAGAGACAAAAACCTCGAAAAGCCTACTGAAGTCGACTGGGTCATGGGATCCGCTCTGATGACCTCAAGAAAAGCCTTGGAAAAAGTCGGCTCAATGGATGAGCTTTATCTGTACTATTTTGAAGATGTCGATTGGTGCCGCCGTTTTTGGGAAAACGGATATAAAGTGATATATTATCCTTTTGCAAGAATGTTCCACTATCATGGCAAGCAATCCGCAAGCGTCAATCCGCTGAAAGCCGTGCTGTTCAACAAGCTAGCTAGAGAACATATCAAAAGCGCCCTGAAATATTTCTGGAAGTATCACGGAAAACCAAATCCGCATAAAATTTAAATGAAAATATGGATAATGAATTCAACGAGGAAATAGAACAAAAAGAAGAAAAACCCAAGAAAGTTCGAAAAAACTTCAAAGTTTTTGGCATAATTATTCTTATCTGCGTAAGCTTTTTTGCAGGTACTTTCTTTAACAAATACACATCAACAAGATCAGCCAGCTCGAGCGCTATCGAAAGTTTGCTATCCAAGGGCGGCGACAAAGAACAGCCGAAAAACGTCGATTTCAGCCTTTTTTGGGAAGCATGGAATCTTTTGAATGAGAAATATGTCGATACGACGAAACTCGACCAGCAAAAAATGATATACGGAGCCATTTCCGGAATGGTGAAATCGCTCGGCGATCCTTTCTCAAGCTTCATGGATCCGCAGGAAAGCCAGGCATTCTCGCAAGACTTGGGAGGAACGTTCGAAGGAATCGGCATTGAAATCGGAATGAAGAGCGACATCCTGACCGTCATATCTCCGCTTTCCGGTTCACCGGCAGAAAAAGCCGGCCTCAAAGCAGGAGACAAGATATTGAAAGTGGGAGACAAGCTCTCGACCGACATGTCGATCGACGAAGCAGTAAACACGATCCGCGGCCCCAAAGGCACGGATATTTCACTGACAATTCTTCACGACAAAAGCAATAGCCCGGTCGAATTGAAGATCACCCGCGACCAGATCAATGTGAAAAGCGTCACTCTTGATTGGAAAGACAACGGCATTGCAGTCATAAAAATTTCAAAATTTGGCGATGATACAGTTTCGGGAATGAATCAAGTGGCAAGCCAAATCGTTTCTCAAAAGGCCAAAGGCATCATCCTTGATCTCAGAAATAACCCGGGAGGCTATCTGGAATCCGCCATCGAAATATCTTCGAAATTCGTTCCGCGAGGCAAGGTTGTCGTCTCTGAAGAGGAGCGAGGGGGCGGCAAAAAGGCCTACGAGGCGCGTGGGGGCGATATCCTCGGCGGGATCCCGGTTGTTGTCCTCGTGAACAGCGGAAGTGCCAGCGCTTCGGAAATCACCGCCGGCGCCTTGAGAGATGATCTGGGAACACAGCTCATCGGCAAAAAAACTTTCGGAAAAGGTTCGGTCCAGGAACTTGAAAAACTCGCCGGAGGATCGAATTTGCGCGTCACGATCGCCCGCTGGCTCACACCGAACGGGGATTATATAATGGAAAAGGGAATCGACCCGACTATTGATGTGGATCTCACCGATGCTGATTATAACGCCAATCGCGACCCGCAGATGGACAAGGCTTTAGCGGTAATCAAAGGCCAAACAAAGTAGGGGATTTACATAAAAAACATATTAAATTATAATTAGGGTATGAAAGTTATATTGCTCAAAGATGTCGAAAAACTCGGCAAGGAGGGAGAGATAAAAGAGGTGGCTGAAGGCTATGCCAGAAATTTTCTGATTCCTCAAAATTGCGCCAAAATAGCAACCGATCAGGCTGTCAAAGAAGTTGAGATGAAAAGAGCAAAAAAAGTTAAATCCGATCAAATGGAGCTCGAAGATGCCCAAAAATTGGCAGAACAATTGGATGGAAGAGAATTGTTCATCAAAGTCAAAGAAAAAGACGGAACATTGTTCGGTTCGGTGAATGAAAAAACAATTTCCAAGACATTTGCGGATGAAGGCTTGAAAATTGAAGCGGCGTGCGTGAAATTGGACGAGCCGATCAAGGAAGTCGGCGACTACGACGTTAGGTTGGAATTGGACCACGGACTGGAAGCCAATATCAAGGTCATCTTAGTGCCGGAAGAAGCCTAGCAGTTGAGAATTTTAATAATATAGAATAGGGGTGATATCTTTTCACCTCTATTTTCTTTAAATAAATATTCAGAAAAAATATGCGGCCAAAATACATTTTTGTAGTCGGGGGAGTGATGAGCGGTGTCGGAAAAGGGATCGCCACCTCTTCAATCGGAAACATCCTTCAATCGAAAGGTTTTCGCGTCTCCGCGATGAAAATCGATCCCTATCTCAATGTCGATGCCGGAACGATGAATCCGACCGAGCATGGGGAAGTTTTCGTGCTGGATAGCGGAATGGAAACCGACCAGGATATGGGAAATTATGAGCGGTTCATGAATATAACTTTGCCGGCTGAAAATTATATGACCAACGGAATGGTATATAAAACAATCATTGACCGTGAAAGGGCGATGGGATACGGCGGCCGATGCGTGGATGTCGTGCCGGACGTGCCGAAAGAAATCATCCGGCGAATCCAGAAGGCCCAAAAAAATTCAAAAGCTGAAATAGTGCTGGTTGAAATCGGAGGAACACTCGGAGAATATCAAGGTCTCTTGTTTTTGGAGGCCGGAAGAATGATGCGGCTTGAAAACAGGAAGGATGTCCTCTTTGTTCTTGTCAGCTATTTGCCGGTACCCTCAAAGGTCGGCGAAATGAAAACCAAACCGACCCAATACGCAGTGAGGTCGCTGAATGCGGCCGGGGTCCAGCCGGATATCATCATTGCGAGGTCTGAAATGCCGCTCGACAAAAAGAGAAAAGAAAAATTGGCTGATCATTGCAATCTTCGTGAAGTGGATGTCATCAGCGCGCCGGATATCGAATCAGTATATGAAGTGCCGGTCAATTTCGAAAAGGACAACTTGAGTGGCGCCATTCTGGAAAAACTGGGCCTCACGCCGAAAAAGAAGGATCTCATAAAATGGAAAGCGATGGTCAAGAACATCAAGGCTTCGAAGAAGCCGCTCAAGATCGGAATTGTGGGAAAATATTTCGGCACGGGCGATTTTGTGTTGTCTGACGCATATATCTCCGTCATTGAAGCGATCAAGCACGCCTGCTACTCTTTCAAGCGAAAACCGGAGATCAGCTGGATCAACTCCGAGGAACTTGAAAAAAACCCGGCGAAGGTCCACGAGCTGAAGACATATGCGGGAATCCTTGTTCCCGGCGGATTCGGCGAACGGGGAGTGGAAGGAAAAATTAAAGCGATCGAGTTTTGCAGGAAAAACAAAGTTCCTTATTTCGGCCTGTGCTATGGAATGCAACTTTTGGTCATTGAATACGCGCGGAATGTCCTGAAACTCAAAGACGCCAACACGACGGAAATAAATCGCAACACCAAGCATCCCGTGATTGATATTATGCCCGAACAAAAAAAGAATCTCGAGGACAAAAATTATGGCGCAACGATGCGGCTCGGAGCCTATCCTGCGCGCCTCAAAAAGAACACCATCGCTTTCGGCGCGTATAAAACACCAAACATATCCGAGCGCCATCGCCATCGCTGGGAAGTGAATCCGGAATATATCGAACAACTGGAAAAAGCCGGGCTGGTTTTCTCTGGAACCTCTCCTGACGGCCGCCTGATGGAAATCGCCGAACTTCCGAAGAAATCACATCCTTTTCACCTCGGCACCCAATTCCATCCCGAATTCAAGTCTTCGCCTTTGCATCCGCATCCGCTGTTCAAGGAATTCATCAAAAGCGCGATAAAATAAAGCAATAAAAAATAGAAGCTTTGGCGCTTCTATTTTTGAATAAATTTCCTAGATTGTTATTCCACGCTCACAAATTTCGCTTTTTCAAGGCGACCGGTGAATTTCACAATTTTTTTCGCAGAGAATTTCACTGCTCCGTCGGCCATAGCAAAAAGAGTATCGTCCGATCCTTTTTTGACATTCGCCCCCGGGCGAAATTTGGTCCCGCGCTGGCGAACGATAATATTTCCGGCTTGCACTCTCTGTCCGCCGAATTTTTTGACACCGAGCCGCTTTGATTGCGAGTCTCGGCCAAGTTGTGTGGAACCGCCTGCTTTTCTGTGTGCCATAACAAAAGATTTAGATTTACTATAGAATAATAAGTTATTTGTGATAAAATGTCAATTCTATCCCGCTTCAAAGAATCTCGAACTGGACATTTTTGGCTTGTATATGATAAAAAAATTGTATTGGTGACAGGAATAGTTCTCATTGCGGCTGTTTCTTTTGAAGCCGGCTATCTCAAAGGGCAACAGAACAAAAATGAGCCGATCGTTGTCAGCAAAATCGCAACCACTGAAGTTGCTAGTGCCAATGACGGACAAAAACAACCTGACACGAGCAGCACAAAAACTGCCCCTGTTAACAGCAAACCAATTTCAACGGAGAATGTGATAGCTGCCGACAATCAAAAATGCGCGTATGTCGCCAGCAAGAATTCGAACAAATATCATCTCGCCACCTGCCAATTCGCGCAAAAAATAAAACCGGAAAACAGAGTCTGCTTTGCCTCCGCCGACGAAGCGATCAAAAGGGGATACCAAGGCGCGAAGTGTTGCATTAAATAAAATTTCGTTTTAATATAAACCAAGGGCGGAGGTTTTCCGTCTTTTATTTTGAGAATAATTATATACTTATGAAAAACAAACTTATTGTCATCTCGCTCGGCGGATCGCTGATTGCCCCTGGCGATATAGACTGGCATTTTCTCAAAAAGTTCAAAGACCTGATTCTGAAAATGGTTCAGAATAAATATCGGTTTATTATTATCACTGGCGGAGGACAGACAGCCAGAAAATATCAATCCGCCATTGCGAAAATTGGAGTGATTAATGGCGAAGACCGCGATTGGATCGGCATCCATTCGACCAGGCTGAACGGCCACCTTTTGCGGACCATTTTTCGGAAATATGCCCATCCGCGGATTAACAAAAATCCCTATCAAAAATTCGATTTCCGCGAAAAAATTCTTATCGGCGCCGGCTGGAAGCCGGGTTTTTCGACCGACCTTGATGCAGTTATCCTCGCCAAGGAATACGGCGCCAAAACGCTGATCAATCTTTCGAACATCGACTACGTCTATACCAAGGACCCTCGCAAATTCAAAGACGCAAAAAAGATAAAAGAAATTGCTTGGAAAGATTTTCGGCGCATTGTCGGGGACAAATGGGATCCGGGACTCAATGCGCCTTTTGACCCGGTCGCCTCAAAGATGGCCGAGGAAATGAATATGGAAGTGGTGATCTTGAATGGGAAGAAACTCAAAAATTTCGAAAGCTGCCTGGTCGGAAGAAAATTTCAGGGGACAGTGATAAAATATGTGGTTTAAAAACGCAGGAGCAGGGTTGCATCCTGCTCCTTTTATTTTAGTATTTTCCGCCAATTTAGAATAAGGCTATAGTTTCGTCCCATCACGAAGAACATGCTTCTTTTCGCGAAGCTTTTTTCGTTTGATCAGAAGATAAAGAAGTCCAAAATATACAGCCGCCGCCACGATACCGCCGAGAACAGCGTATCCGACCAGAAGAGGCAGCGCTGCCTCTCGAAAGGTGTCCCAACTGAAAATATATTGCCACCCAAGGCCTAATGATTCGTGAAAATCATTCGAGAGCGTCTTGGGACTGATTCGAAATATCAATCCGCCGATGGCCGCGGCAATGGGAAGAGCAACGAATGTAGTCCACATATTGAACGCCAGGACGCCCGCGAGAGACGCCAAACGATTCAATCGGAAAATATACGCCAGAAACAGCGTACTCAAAACCCCTTCACCGGGTATAATACCCAAAAACGCCCCCAAAGCTGCCCCGCCGGCCACTTTGTGAGGAGTATCATCGATGAGAAAAAATTGCTTAATATAATCTCTGATTCTTCGTTTCATCCTTTCTTTACTACAAAACTTTTGCTTTCTTTTTCCACAACCTTGGCCTTTTCCGCTTCATTCCTGGTTCCAAGCGGCAAGACACCGAGTATTTTTCTGAGCGCAATACCGTCGACTTTCAAAACTTCCTCCCATTTGTCCAGCGGCTCAAGAATTGAGCGAAGGGTATTTTTATCGTATTTGTAGGTCTTTCTGATCGTCCTCAAAACGCGCCCCGCGGCCGAAAAAACCTGGTCAACATTTTCGCGGTTCATATATTCACTCAGCCTTTCCTGCAGCTCCGCTATGCGATTTGATTTTGATTTGATCTCGTCCTTGAGAGCGATATATTCTTCGATAATTTTTGCGCTGTCGATATCTTCCGCCTCTTCCTTTTTGAATTTGTGCTTCCACATCGGACAGATATTTTGATATCCGCACCAGTCGCAAAGCCCTGAAAGCGTCGGCTCAAATTTCGATTCTTTTATCTGATTGATCAGATCCACCATCAATTCCTCGCTCTGTTTGACCTGTTCTATTGTTCTTTGCGACGATAATTTCACGCCGTGCTTGAGATAGTAGAGCGAGACTTTTATCTTGTCGAGATTTTCGATTTCTTTCGGATAGCGTCTGAGAAACGCCGCGAGGTATATTGAAAGCTGAAGGTCGTTGTCCACTTTCTCCTGGCTCGGCAATTTGCGGGTGGTTTTGTAGTCGATAATTTCATACCCGTCCTCGGTTCGGTCAATGCGGTCGATTATACCCGTGATAATATGCTTCTCGCCATCTCCAATTTCAACCTGAAAGCGTGATTCGAGATCGACGATATTCGCTTTTGCCGGATCGTTTTTTTTGAAATAATCCTGGATCATCGCCACGCCCTGCGAAAAGGCCGCCCGCTCCTCGAACTCATCGGCAAAAACTTCCGCGTTCCATTTTTTGGAAAAATAGTCGAGCGCCTGTTCGGAAGTGGGGGAAAGTATCCCCGGCGTATGCACCAATTTCAAGGTATTGTGCAGAAGCGTCCCAAAAACCATCTCCTTGGATTTGGGAGTCCTGACCCGGTCGATCTGGGAATATTTGTATTTCAGCGGACACGTGAGAAACGTATCGAGGGCTGAATAGGAAGTATTCATAATTTTTTAAGGCTAAACCTTAAAAATGGCCAGCCTTTGATATTTAATTATATCAGTTATTTAATCTTACTTTTCTTCGCCACATTTCGCAAGCACCGAATTTGCTTGAAAAACAAGGGAATTTTTGATAGAATAGGACTATATGAATATCGAATACGAAGCGACATTTGAAAATACCGACAAAGAAGAAATGCGAGAGCGGCTCAAAAAAGCCGGCGCAAAATTGGTTCGGCCGGAGTTTTTATCGAGACGAGTGACGCTTAATCTTCCCAAGGGCCATGAGATTCACCCGAGGAATATATAAACAACAAAGTCCCCAAAATAATTTTCAATATGAAAAACCCATTTGCTGAATTTTCTTGCAAGAAATAACAACAGGGGATAGTATAATAAACATATGGCAAAAAAGAAAATTTATCTCGATTATGCTGCCACCACGCCCGTTGACCCGCGGGTTTTTGCGGTGATGAAGCCGTATTTTTCCGGAAAATTCGGCAACCCGTCATCGCTCCATTCGTTCGGACAAGAGGCGAACGAGGCGGTTGAAAACGCGCGGAAGCTTGCGGCGGATTTCTTCGGATGCGAAGCGAGAGAGATCATTTTCACTTCGGGAGCGACCGAAAGCAACAACTTTGCAGTGAAGGGCGCTATTATTTCTGTCATCTCTCACTTCAGCGGGAAAAAAATAAAGCCGCACATTATCACGACTCAATTTGAGCATTCCTGCGTTCTTTCGTCCTGCAGAAAACTTGAGGAGCAGGGGATGGCTGAAGTGACGTATCTTCCAGTCGGAAATGACGGCCTCGTGAGTCCCAATGAAATGCGAAAAAATATCAAACCGAACACGGCGCTCGTTTCAATAATGTATGTCAACAATGAGATTGGGACGATCCAGCCTGTACGGGAAATCGGAAAGGCAATCGCGAAAGAAAACGCGGACCGAGAAACGAAAATTATTTTTCACACGGACGCTGTCCAGGCCGTGAACTATATTGATTGCAAAGTGGACAGCCTCGGCGTTGATCTGCTCACAGCCTCCGCCCACAAGATATACGGCCCGAAAGGCGTCGGCCTTCTCTATATCCGAAAAAATACGCCTGTGAAAAGAATCCAGGACGGCGGGGGGCAAGAATCCGGCCTGCGGGCCGGGACCCTCAATGTTCCGGGAATTGTCGGCTTTGGATCCGCCCTCTCAGTCGCTGAATCAGAAAGAGCGCGAAATTATAAGATCGTGGAAAAATTGCGCGACCATATGATCGCTCGCATATTGAAAGAGATCAGGGGCGCGCGCCTCAACGGATCAAAAATAAAAAGAATTCCTGCGAACGCCAATTTTATTTTCCGTGACGTCGAAGGCGAGGGGATGCTTCTCGGCCTCGATCTCGCGGGCATTGCCGTCTCGACCGGCAGTGCCTGTTCATCAGGCGATCTTCGCCCGTCTCACGTGCTCCTGGCAATCGGATTGGATGAAGAAGAAAGCCACGGGAGCCTCCGCGTGACGCTCGGGAAATATACGACAAAGCAGGAAGTGGATCTGTTTATCGACACGCTCAAGGAGGTTGTCGCGAGACTCAGGAAAATTGCCGGAAAATAGAATGGACACCGACAAAAAAAACGAATTGCGAGATTTTGATTCTCTGAGGAGGCGAGGATTGAGGCCGCAAATAGTTGCTTGCTTCCTGCACAAAAAGAAAATTCTTTTCTTCTTCAAAAAAGAACACGAGTTGTGGCAATTGCCGCAAGGCGGAATAGACAATCATGAAAACTTGGAAAAGGCCTTTGTGCGAGAGATAAACGAAGAACTTGGAAAGAACTTTTTGCAGAATTGCGAAATCGTCTCAATCAGCACGGTTCATGAGGACGAAATATATTTTTCGGAAGACAGGTGGAACGTGAAGGAACTTTTCACGGACGACGGAAAGCCTGTTTCGATGAGAGGAAAGAAATATTTTTTTCTGGCAATTGAAATTGGCCGCCCGAAAATCAGAATTGATGAGACGGAATTCGACGATTGCCGATGGTTGTCATTTGATGAGGCGATGAATATCTCTCAAAAAATATACCAGAAAGGAAAAAAGAGAATAACACAAGGAGCTCTAAACACTCTAAGAAATACTAACTTGCTATAATTTCATTTATGAACTATTCCAAAAAAGTACTCCGGCGTTTTATGCATCCGAAAAACCAAGGCCAGATGAAAAATCCGGACGGGTTCGGCACGGTCGGCAATCCGCGTTGCGGAGATATCATGACGGTCTATATCAAAGTGAAAAAATCCAAGGACAAAGAAATCATTTCTGACATCAAGTTTGAAACATTGGGTTGCGCCGCTGCGATCGCAACTTCATCCATGGTCACCGAAATTGCCAAGGGCAAAGATTTGGATGCCGCCTTCAATATCACGCGCCAGGACGTCGCTCGTGAGCTTGAAGGGCTTCCGCCTATGAAAATGCATTGCTCGAACCTCGCGGAAGGGGCCTTGAAGCGGGCAATTGAGGATTATAGGTCCAAAGCTGGATCCAAGGCCAATGCGCGGGAGAAGACGCGGAAAACGACCGAAAGAATAAAAAAGAAAAAATAAATTTTTTATTATACGTAGGACGAGTATGAAGAAGCCCCGCACAATAGAGCAGGGGCTTTTATATTGAAAAATCAATTTTTTTATTCTTATTTTATTTCTTGAAAAAACGGGAGGGAAGTAGGGGTCGAGGTTGATGTACTACGTCGCACAATGTAGCTTATGCGACATATCATGTTATTTTTTATTCAACAGTTTATTTTGAGCTAACATTAGAGATGTAATAGTCATACCATCTATTATCTTATTTTCCTCGACCATCCTATATGCTTGTTTGACTCCTATCTCAACTGGATCAATATATTCTGTCTCCTCTTTATCGGCACCAATAAATTTTAGATCGGTTGCCAGAAATACTGAGCAGATTTCAGATGATACACCGTTGTAAGGAACGAATTTTCCAAGCCTTTCTAATTTACCGGCTTTATACCCCAGCTCCTCTCTTAGTTCTTCCTCAGCCGCCTTCCAAGAACTTAATCCTTCCTTAACACTTCCACCAGGCAGCTCAATTGTCCATTTTTTTATTGGATAGCGATATTGTTTTTCAAATAGAATTTTATTCCCTTTAACTGGAATTATAAATGCTGATTCCTTAATGTCGATAAAATAAAAATCGCCTTTTTTCTTAGTGTGAGTTTCAAAGCGATCTTTTCGGATTTGCCACCAGGGATTCTTGAAAACAATTTTTGAAGAAATAGTTTTCCACATATTTTATTTCCTAATGATAGATAATCATCTGATCGACCGTGACTCCGCTGCCGTACAGCGCGCCGACGTAGGCTTTTGTCGAGTTCAAGAAAATGTTTGCTCCCCAATAGGGGTCGTGAACGACATAATCACCGTTTTTATCTTTATCATGAATGACAACATAGTGTCCCGCTCCCCTCTTTGTGGCTTTCACGAAGACGATGACCGGATTTTTGTTGTTTATTTCCTTATCGATTACGTCCCATTCGATGTTTCCATGTGCGGTCGAAGAAACAAGGTTCACGCCTTTCCATGATTTCGGCCAAACAATGAGGTCGTGCGAAAAAATCGGCTGATCGGCGAGCACGCCTGGATTGATGTTCACACCGTGATAATCGAAAACCATCGCCAGGGCTGTCACCGCACATCCGTAGCTTTTCATCAAAGTGCTCGAGTTTCCGATGTTCTGATCGCCCCAGCGAGAATCGCGCTGGTTGAAATACCAACTAGTGGAAGCCAAACCTGATTTCGGTTTTTTGAGCGTCGCTTCGACAGCTGCGAGGTCGGAACTTTTTTGCTGGCTCAATTCATCAATATCCCCCAAGAGTTCCTGTTTCTGCTCCTCAACGCGTTGAAGAAGCTGTTGATATTTTTGCTCCTGTCCGTTCGTATCCGCCAGCAATTGTTCTTTGGACGCCTGTTCTCCATCGAGCGCAAATTTTTGCTGGGAGATATTCCCTCGTTGCTCCTTTTGCTGCTCATTTTTTGCTTCAAGAGTTCTCCTCGCGCTTTCCAGCTGGTTTTTTGCGTCGCTGACTGATGCCAAGACGGCATCAACTTTCGAACCGGTCTGTGAGATATATTCCGTCTGGTTCATAAATTCGGAAAAGCTGGAATTTTTGAGCAGCATTTCGGCCAAAGTGTCTTGGTCGCTTTCATAATAGACTTGGATCAATTGGCCCAAAACGATTTTTTGCGCATCAATATCTTTTTGTTTTATTTCTATTTGCGCAACAAGAGCGTCGATATCCTGCTCGGTGGCGTCGATTTGCTGCTGAATGCTGGTGATATCATTCTGAAGAGACGAAATCTTGTTCTCCATCAATTTGATCTGGTTGTTGAGCGTCTGGGCTTTGTTCTGATTCAATTCGATCATCTGACGATAGCTCTCCGCCTTTTTCTCAAGATCCTGTATCTGCTCCTGTTTGTTCTCGATCTGCTGTTGATCAGCCGCATTTGTGGTTGAAGCATTGCTTGAACCACTATCCGTTGGGCTACTTTGGGCGAAAACAACAAACTTTGCAAAGCATATCAAAACGACAACAGCAAAAGATTTTGCCATCCAAAAAAATAATTTTGAATTTCGCATTGTAATTTTGAATTTTTCAGCCATAGGCTGATCCGCCCCTGGCGGAGATTTTTTGTTTTGCATTATCTTTAGGATTGCACTATCTCGATTGATCTTTTAATTCTATTTAACGATTCCTTCCGCCCGATGACCCACGCCACCTCCCACGGCGAAGGACTTTTTTCTTTTCCGGTCAAGGCGACACGCAGAGGCCACAACAGCTCTCCCCTATTCGTCGGATCGGCCGACGCCATCAACTCGCTTTTGATTTTTTCAAGCTCCCAATTTTTCTCATCGATGCGGGAGAAAATTTCCAATGATTTTTCAAGGGATTTTTTCAAATCACCGTCGCTTATATTTTTCCATTTCAATATTTTCGGATCATATTCGGGCGCGGAAAAATAGAATTCTGTGTTTTCGGCGATGTCTGACAATTTTTTCATCCGCTCTCTTTCGACGGCCACAATCTTTCGAAGATAATCGTCAGAAAATTTTTCTTTATATTTCTCGAGATATGGACGGCATAGCTCAGCCAGTTCTTTGATATCTTTCTCGCGGATATACATTCCGTTCATCCAATCCAGTTTTTCCAGATCAAAAATTGCGCCGGATTTGTTGAGCTTTGCGACGTCGAATTCCTTCGCAAGCTCATCGAGAGAAAATATTTCACGTTCCGTTTTCGGATTCCAGCCGAGAAGCGCGATGAAATTCACAACCGCTTCCGGAAGATAGCCCTTTGTCCTGAAATCCTCAACGCTGACATCTCCATCGCGCTTGGACAATTTCTTTTTTGTGTTTTTGTTGAGAATCGTCGAGAGATGGGCATACTGCGGCGGATCCCAGCCGAAAGCTTGAAATAGGAGGATGTGTTTTGGCGCACTCGGCAGCCACTCCTCCCCCCTGATCACAACCGTCGTTTTCATCAAATGATCATCCACGACA
Organism: Bathyarchaeia archaeon; assembly: GCA_035297345.1. Classification (GTDB taxonomy): domain Bacteria; phylum Patescibacteriota; class Minisyncoccia; order Moranbacterales; family UBA11712; genus JAPLXD01. The sequence continues at coordinate 2,064 of DATGZC010000066.1, read as the reverse complement.
TGAGCCAGATGATAGGTTGGATAGCCGTCGGACTTGAGCAAAACAAAATCATCAAGATTTTTGTTTGAAAATTTCATCTCACCGCGCACCGCGTCTTCAAATTCAGTCTCCCCTGTTTCGGGAACATCGAAACGAATCACATATTTTTCGCCGTTTTTCACTTTTTCTTCGGCGACTTCGCGAGAGATCGTATGCAAACACAGTTTGTCGTAGGCCGGGGCAAGCTTTGCTTGTTCTTGTATAGCCCTCAAACTATCAAGTCTTTCCGGCGTGCAGAAGCAATAGTAGGCTTTCCCCTCTTTCACTAGCTGATGGGCATATTTTTGGTATATCTCAAGCCTTCTTGACTGTATGTACGGCCCATATTCGCCTTTTTCGGTCACGTTTCCCGCATCATCGACAAAAACGCCTTCGTCGTGTTCTAAACCGGCCCAGTCAAGTGATTCAAATACTTTTTGCAAAGCATCGGGAACAATCCTTTTTTGATCCGTATCTTCAACTCGAATATAAAAAATACCATTATACTTTTTAGCATAAAGATAAACATAGAGCGCCGTTCTTAGGTTTCCTATATGGATGTATCCGGTTGGACTGGGCGCGAATCGCACCCTGGGTTTCGAATTCATAAATCTTATTGATAATTATAACCCGGAGAATACAAATTTTCGCAGAAATTTTTGTCTGAAGATCTGATTTTTGCCGAAAAAATTGCGTGATCGATTCGCTTACGAAGCGATTTTTCGGTATAAAAATCTGCTTCGAGTTTTCAAGAAAATTTGGATTCTTTGGCGATGCAAATCCTATTTTTCGGAATCCAGCACGAAATATTGTTCGCAAAGCGATTTGGCTTGGCCGTCCGTGATCAAATCGCAAATTTTCGGGTCGTATTTGTCCTGGGAATAGTTGTACAGACAGACATCCTTTCCTGCAACCGTCCGACCCGTCGAAAGAAAATTGGGGTACCTTATATACGTCCAATTGCAGGTTACAGGCGGGAGCATTTTGTTTATCGGCGCGGAGTTTTTGATCGAGAAAAAAGAATTGCGAAGATATAATAGGATAAATACAAGGACTGCCGAAAGAAACAATCCGCGCAAAACAAAATACATTTTTTCGTTGTTGAAGAGTCGCCAGTTCGAAAGAAACCCGACGCGGGAATAGGCATTGACGACCAAAAAAGTTGTTCCAAACAGGAAGAAAAAAATCGCAAACAAAACGAGCGAAAGCAGATCCGCAAAAAATGAAGGCTGTGTGATGAGCGTTCCGAAAAAAAACTGACTCAAGGGCGCGTAAAGGAACCGGAAAAAAATAATGTAGGAAAATAAAAAGGCGCTTATGAATCTTTCGATCTTTGGAAACAAATCCTCGTCGTACTGCTGATTGGAAATCAGCACGCCGAAAAAAAGTGCCGCAAGCCCTGCATATGCCAAATAAGCGCCCGCCGGATTCCAGCTGATTTGCGTGAGACCCCAGACAGCCAAGATGGCGAGAACAACTGAAGTTGTCAGGATTATTAGTCTTTTGTTCATGCGAAGTAATTTCCTCCTCCCTGCCAAGGGGAGGCGCCCGAAGGGCGGAGGGGTCGTTAAGCGCGAAGGAAAAACCACCCCTCTTATCCCATCCTTCGCAGGAGGGGAGGAATTTATTTTAATTTATTTATCTTTAAATGTTGCTACCATTGAAAAAACAACAACCGCTTTCCAAATTCTTTTAATTCTTTTTGGTTCTTGCGAAAGCCGCCAAAGCCATTCAAGGCCGAAAAATCGGAATATGCGCGGCGCCCGGCGAATTTTTCCCGTGAGAAAATCAAAAGTCCCTCCCACGCCGACAAGGATTTTCGCTCGTGGAAATTTCGCTCTGTTTTGAGAAATAAATCTTTCTTGATCCGGTGCGCCAAAATTGACAAAGACAATTTCGGCCGATTTTATTATAGCATTTTCCGAGAAACCTTGGCTAGGCAAAAAATATTCAGCTTTTGCAGATAAATCAGGATATTTTTCTCCGATCGATTGCTCTATCTCGGCTGGCGAACAAAGACTTTTTTCAGCCGCAATGACCAAAACT
>DATGZC010000065.1:0-2533 GCA_035297345.1 Bathyarchaeia archaeon | reverse complement strand
AAAAAAGAATCCAAAAGGGAAGTTGTCGACTTAGATTCAAAAAGTCCGGTGAAGGCGAACAGTATACATGCCGGACCGGTTGTCCAAAAAATCGCGGACAGGACGAAAATTTATCGAACCGGGCCGACTTGGAAAACCTCGATGCGGAAACCGGTGCATGAGATCAGTACTGAGGAAAGAATAGCGGATCTTGAAAACGACATTGGTCAATTTGGCGACGGGGAAAGAAGGTATGTCCGTAAATGGGTTGATATTTATCCCGATGAACTGCTTCAGGAAATTCAAAAAAGAAAAAATAAAGGCGGGAAAATAACCGACAAAGCGGTTGCTGCCATTCGTCTGAGCCTCATCAATCACATTGCAAAATGGGGCATGGATAGGGGCGTGGCACCCGAAAAGTCACGTCTCATTGAAAGATATCTTGGGCTCAAATTGCCGCACGGTATTCCGCCAAAATCACCAGAGGAACTGCATATCGGTGAAAGGGAAGCCATCAAAAAAACCGAAAAAGAGAGAGTGAGAGAGAAAACAGATCTCTTTATGAAACAAGCGGCTGATGCTAGGCAGGCCGAAATTGAAAAACAAATGTCTGGGAAGGGGACGCAGGCCCAAGATTTGAATGAGAATGTTGATGAGAAATCAGAGGAAGAAAAATTTTCTGATAGAAAGAAACAATTCGAAGAAGTGGATGCGGCTTTGCTTGAGCTCTATCGAACCATTCCCGAAAAAATGTGGATTGTGAAAAAAATCAAAAATACAGCCGAGGCTGCAATCGAAAAATTGAAAGCGAGAGGAAAATGGGAAGATATTGAAGTCGGTGAGAGAAAGCGGATAGTCGGGGAGTTTTCATTTCGGGAATTTAAAAAATATTGCCCTGAAAATAGCGAATCGGCAGAAGAAAAAGTTTCCAAATACATCATAAATTCACTTAATATTTAAGTTTATATCTATGTCAGTCGAAGATCCTAAGGATAAGTCGCAAGATCCAAATTTTGACGAATTTTCATCAACTGTAAATGAGAAAAGCGGAGACCAAAGCAGCAAGAGCTTTGAAGATGTGGCAGTGGAGGCAGAAACAAAATTGTCGAAAGAGCAATTTGAAGAACTGGGATTCATGAAAGGGTTTGTGAGGAGATCCTATGATGAAACAGGTATACTGGATTTCGAATTAGTTGAAGATCTTATTCGGGAGCATCAAGTGGCTCCCATAGGAAAGGAGCGCGCGTTTGCTGAATTCATCATAGACTCCGTTGGGCGGGAAAAAAGAGAGGCCGATGAACATTCTAAAAAAGCAAGTGCCGCTGAACCTACGGGCAGCAAGGAAGAAGAAATTTTCAAAATGTGGGAAAACATAAAGCGAGAGCATGAAGAAAGAGAAAAAGCTAAAAACGATGCAGACAGACAAAGGCAGGAGCAGGAAGCTAAAGCGAAAGAAGATTCGAAAGCGAGGGAAGACCGAGAAAAAGAAAAAAGAAGAATCTACATGGAGAAAAAAAATGAAATAATAAGCGCCTCGATCGCGCATTTCGGAATTTCAGCCGGGGATTATGAAGAAATTATAAAAGGCACATTTGGCGACGATCCTTATACGACTTTCAATTTGGCGCAAAAGATACTCGGTATAACTTCAATGGATGAAAAAGAGTTGAAACATGCTTATCTCAGAGAATGCAAAAAATATCATCCAGACAAAAACAACGGAACACAGCACACCATCGAAGAAGAATTGATAACTGAAGAGAAGATGAAAATTGTGCAGCGTTTTTATCAAACACTTGAAAAACGGCGCTAAAATAAAAGAGAAATTTTTATCAAATAATCTATATTTATATGGAAGGAGAGCAAAAACCGGACAATAATCAAGCTGACCGTGCCGCATGGCGCGAGCAACAAAAACAAGCTTACGCACAAGCCCGGGAAGAATTTTATGATAGAAAGAAAAGCGACGCGGATCCGCATCCGGGCGGAAGTTTTGACGAGCAAATGAGAGCTCAATCGGAAGCGAAAAAGACGAAAATCGACGAAGAAATGAAGCGTGCATCGGCGGAAGGGAATAGCGCGGAGGCGAGAACTGATTCAGGGGGGGCTGGCACAGCAGGCACTGGAGGATCAGAAAGCACATCGGGTCCAAATCCGGAAGACATTGCGCAGGCAGAGCTGAACCAAGCGGTCAATGATTTTGAGGCAAAGCAATCGCAAATTGCCCAGATGAGAGCGAAAAAAACGGGGAGATTTGCATCGCTGGCAAAGTCTTTAGGGATAAAAACGAGAGATCTAAGCAACGATCCGGAGGTTATGAGCCTGGAAGAAGAAAGCCACGATCTTTACCGAAATCTGATTTCAAAGGGAATACATTTATACAAGGGCGATAGGCAACAGCTCGAAAATTTCTTGCAGGACCATGACGAATTCGAGGTTTTCCGATCAACTTATGACAAAGAGATGGACGAGAGAGCGAAGAGCTGTGGCTGGCCAGAGAATGTTTTGGCGGGTTTTCAAAAGATAGGACAAAAATGGAGTGAGATGAGCTGGA
>DATGZC010000064.1:0-2186 GCA_035297345.1 Bathyarchaeia archaeon | reverse complement strand
AAAAGATGTTCTCAAAAAGCGCAAGGTGAAAAAGGCGACGATCGACGTCAATCTGTCAGACCGGAACGTTTTCCAGAAGGCAAAAGGCGGCTATCGGTTGAAATAACGACTCTCTCCCCTTCGAAATACCCCTCAATACTAGGAGGCTAAAATAAAATCATTTTAACAACATCATGGGTTTTTCATCCTTTTTAGGACAATATTTTCAAGCAATCGGACAATTGTGGACCATCAGTTGGTGGTGGGCAGGTCCGATTGTTTTGTTTTGGCTTTTCAAAATTCTTTGGAAAAAATATTCTTTGGGCCTATATCTGGGCACAATGAAGTGGATAGTGCTGGAAATAAAGCCGCCCCGGAACATCGAACGCAGTCCGCGGACGATGGAGCAGGTCTTTGCCGCGCTTCACGGAGTTTGGTCGACTCCGAACTACATCGACAAATACGTCAGAGGGAAATGGATCCAATCGTTCATCAGTTTCGAAATCCAAGGAGTGAACGGGGAAATGCATTTCATGATACGTTGCGAGCGGAAATTCAGAAATTTCATCGAATCTTTGATCTATTCCCAATATCCGGAAGCTGAGATTCAGGAAGTGGAAGACTACACATTGTCAGTGCCGAAAAATACGCCGAACGCAGAGTGGGATCTGTGGGGTGTCGATTTCAAAAAAGCCAAAGACGATGCTTATCCGATACGAACATACAAATATTTCCAGGAAGATGTGACGAAGGGGATGATCGATCCTTTGGCAGAGTTGGCCGACGTTTGCGCGGCGCTTCCTCCCGGCCAGCAGATCTGGATTCAGATCGTCGTCACTCCCGAGCATGACAAAGATTGGCAAAAAGCGGTGAAAAAGGTGGCGGACAAGCTGGCGCAAAGAGAAGTAGCAAAGGAACCGTTTTTTATCTTCCGTTTCTTTCAGCAGGTGTGGGAAATCATCAGCCTTTCATTTTCGTATATTTCGAAACCGGAGCTTGAATTTGCCACGGAAAAGAAAAAAGAAGAACAGCCCATCATATTCAAACTCACACCGGGAGAGCAAGAAATTCTGAAAGCAGTCGAAGAAAGTGTCACAAAGAAAGGCTATCGGACAAAATTGCGTTTCATATATATAGGGCGGCGTGAAGGCTTTGATCGCGGATTTCTGTCAGGCGTGAATGGTGCGATGCAGCAGTTCAACGATATGATGCTCAATTCTTTTGCCCATGAAAATGAAACGAAAACCTTTGCCAACTATATCTGGGTAGAACCCCGTATGAGATATGCCCAGCGGAAGATTTTCAACCGGTACCTCGACCGTGATTTTGACGGACCGAGCTTTGTGATGAACTCGGAGGAACTGGCGACTATATATCATATGCCGGATATGTCTGTCGTTTCGCCGGCCATCTCGCGTGTCGAAGCCAAGAAGGGCGGCGCGCCTCTCAATTTGCCAATTGAATAATACACAATTATGGATAACAACAAAATAACAACCTTCGCCAAGACCAATTTTCGCGGACAGGAGCGGGTATTCGGCATCAAACAGGATGACCGCCGGAGGCATTTTTATGTTGTCGGAAAGACCGGGACCGGAAAAACGACTATGATCCAGAATATGGCCATTCAGGATATCCAAAACGGCCGCGGTGTGGCCGTCGTCGACCCGCACGGCGAGTTTGCCGAGGAGCTGATCAAATCCATCCCGGCGAATCGGATCAACGACGTGATCTATTTCAACCCGGCTGATCAAGAGTGGCCGATCGCGTTCAATGTGATGGAAAAAGTAGAAACCGAATACAGGCATCTCATCGCTTCGGGGCTGGTCGGGGTTTTCAAGAAGATCTGGGCGGACTCCTGGGGGCCGCGGCTCGAATACATCCTTCGCAATGCCATTTTGGCGCTTCTGGAATATCCAGGGAGCACTTTGCTCGGCGTGACGCGCATCCTTGTGGACAAAAGCTATCGTGAGCGGGTGGTGGAAAAAATCACTGATCCGGTGGTGAAATCTTTCTGGGTGGATGAATTCACCAAATGGAACGACCGGGTCTTGCAGGAAGTTATTTCGCCGATCCAAAACAAAGTCGGGCAGTTTCTTTCGAGCGCGCTCATCCGAAACATCGTCGGCCAGACCAAGTCGGCTTTCAACATCCGCGATTTGATGGACCAGGAAAAAATAATCATCATGAATCTTTCCAAAGGCCGG
>DATGZC010000063.1:0-12934 GCA_035297345.1 Bathyarchaeia archaeon | reverse complement strand
GACCGCGGAAATTATCCACCGCATGGCAAGCGTTGTCCGGCGATCGCCCGCCACCTGGACCGGCACCTGATAGTTCGCTCCCCCAACCCGCCTGGATTTCAACTCGACCAGCGGCGAAACATTTTTGATCGCTTGCTCGAAAACATTGAGCCCGCCTTTTTTGGTCCGCTCGTGGATAACTTCAAAAGCGTTCTGGACAATCCGTTCAGCTATGCTTCTTTTTCCCTCTTGCATCAAGTGACCGACAAACCGGCCGACAACAATGCTGTTGTAGTTGGGATCAATCTTCCAGGCTTTTTTGAATACGCGTTTTCTTCGTGGCATAAAATTTATTGCTTCGGCTTCTTAGCTCCATATTTAGAACGGCCTCTTTTTCTGTCTCCGACGCCGGCCGCATCAAGCACCCCTCTCACGATATGATAGCGGACCCCCGGCAGATCCGGCACTCTTCCGCCTCGGAGCATCACGATCGAGTGCTCCTGCAAATTGTGTCCGATGCCAGGAATGTAGGCCGTCACTTCCATTCCGTTCGAGAGCCGCACGCGGGCAATCTTTCGAAGAGCCGAGTTCGGTTTTTTGGGAGTGGTGGTCGAGACTTTCACGCAAACTCCCCGCTTGAACGGGCTCTTGGTCTCAATCGGGCGGTTTTGGAGCGTATTGAAAACTCTCGCCATCGCCGGCGATTTGGATTTTCTCTTCACAATCTTTCGAGGTCTTTTCTTCAGCTGATTTATAGTAGGCATATTTCAAACATAAAAAATTTCAGCCAAAGGCTGATCCGCCTCTGGCGGAAAAATAGGCGCTAGAGGACTAGCAATAGTAATACTATATAATATGCTGTAATCTGTCAACAATTTTTGCTATATTCCCAGAACCAGCTTGAAAAATAAAAGTTCAATCAGGCGGATAATCGCAAAAATCGGCCCGCTGAGAATGACTATGAACAAAAGAAGAAAGATGAAGCCCCCTTGCTCCAGCCGCAATTTTGTCTCTTCGCGCATCGGAAGAAAGGCAAATAGGACTTTCGAGCCGTCCAGGGGCGGAAACGGGATCAGATTGAAAAGCGCCAGCAAAATGTTTATATAAATGATTGTTATGAATATGATCGCAATGGCGTTGAGGCCTGATCCGAGCAGACTGCCTCCCGAAAATATATTCCCGATAAGCGCAGCTGAGTCGCCCATCGGAACCACACCGCTCGCGACGAATATCCGCAAAAATATTCCGAAAACCAGGGCAACAATCAGGTTTGCAAGCGGCCCCGCCACCCCTACAACTGCCGGCCCGTATTTCTGGTCGCGAAGATTGAAAGGATTGTAGGGAACAGGCTTCGCCGAAGCAAAGAAAAACCGGCCGCCGGTGCCGAAGTACAAAAGCAGCGGCATAAGAAAAGAGCCGAAGAGATCCAAATGCTTGAGCGGATTCAATGTGAGCCGTCCGGCGTATTTCGCCGTCGGGTCGCCGAGCCAAAGGGCCGCGATCCCATGCGAAACTTCGTGCACGACCGCGGACATGACGAGAACGACGATAAGCAGAATCAAATCTGGCATAATAGTTCTTTATTATTACAAATTCTTGCCAAAAATCTTTTCTTATGATATCCTGAACAGGTTAATTAAGCAACTTAAGTCGCAAAACGTGGAACGTAGAACGCGGAAAAAGATTTCTCGTTATGCGTTATGCGTTATGCGTTATGCGAAAATATGTCACGAGTTTGCCAAGTTTGCGGCCGGGGTCCAAAATCGTCCCAGAGCCGTTCGCATTCGAACATCGCCTCCAAAAGAACGACCGCCATCAATCTTCAGACCAAAAAAACCGGCGGCAAGCGCTTGAAAGTTTGTTCCAAATGCCTCAAGACCGAAGCGAAGGAAAAATAATTGCTGGCTCCGCTTTTGCGGAAAGCGCTTCAAACTGCAAAATAAAAAAAGTCTCGCCAAGGCGGGACTTTTTTTATCGGAAGATTCTTTCATCAAGGATTCGTTTCGATCCAACCGCAATATTTCCGGCCAGTCGCGCTGCAAGAAGCTGTTCCGCTGCAACCGGCGCCGCCGCAAGTCCAAGTCACGGTGACCGCGCTAGCGGGATTGATGTTCACGGCCGCTGGATCTGGGCTGCCCAGAGCGCACAGATCACTGTCAGTGATAACCCGCCCCGTACAGAACGAACGCAATCCGCCACAAGCGCAGCTTGGCAGAGCGCCATTTGCTATTGAGAAATTTGAAACTGCCGAGCCAACTCCTCCTTTTTTATCATCCGCGGTTACGCTCCAGGAACAGTTCACGCCCAAAGGAAACGGACCGGTCGTGAACGGAGGAAGGTTGTTTCCATAAACATCGCCTTGTTGTTCGTCAACAACGCTTCCATTGCAGGTCATGACGGAGTGGATCCAGAGCGGTGTATCGCCGTCCGGATCAGGAAACGCCGTGATAAACTCGACCATTTGACCGAGTCCTGTCGTCCCATTCGCCGGTTTCGAAATGGAAACTATCGGAGCGCGATTTCCAGCACAGACTTTCGTGCCAGTTGCCGCTCGTTCGCCCCCGCATTCCACTCCTTCTTGAGTAAACACTTGCCCGGCACAAACCGTACTCGGATCAGGCGTCCACGTGCTGCTCTGCGCCCCGCAATCGCAATTATCAGAACAAACGTGCCTGCCACCGCCAAAAGCAGCTGGATCAACGCCTTGGAGCAAATACGAGCATTCTCCCGGTCCCGGAGGATGATCCGGATCGCAATAAGTCGTGTCGCACGATGTACCCGAACACACGTGATAAGCAACCGAAGAACAGGCTGCCTGGAATTCGCCTCGTTTGGAAGAATTTTTTTTGGATGAGGCAAGCTCGATATTTTTTTCCACATCCGTTTTGAATTGGGCCAAATCCCAAGGAGCGGATTCGGCATTGTTTCCCGGATAAGCTCTTTTCCAATCATTGGCTGTCAAATTTTTTGCAAGCGCCTGCGCCTGGTCAAGCGCGGCTTTTGCTTCTTCGTTCCTGCCGAGCGCTTCCAGCGACACACCGAGGCCGTTCAGAAGCCAAGCATTGTTTGGAACGGCTTCCAGTCCTTTTTGAGCGGCATTTGCCGCGTTTTGATAATCTTTTTTCTGATAGTACACCCAAGCGAGATCATTGTGTCCTGCCCACTCCTTCGGCGCCCAGGCGACAAATTTTTGAAAATCATCCACTGCCGCGTCAAGATTTCCCGCGTAGCCGTCAATGAGGCCCCGAATATAGAAAGCACGTTTGTTTTCCGGATTCAAAACCAAAGCTCTGTCTATTTCTTTCAATCCGCCATCGTAGTCCCCTTTCACAAACAGGACTCGTGCCAATTGATAGTGCGGATAGGATACTTTACCACCCACAAAAGCCGCCAACTTGAAGTATTTCGCCGCTTTGTCGAGATCATATGCCCCCCCGTTGAAATAGAAATTGCCTTTCGCCATCAGTTTTCCTTCGGCATATCCTTTGATCTTCCCGCCGAAAAAGAAAAGGCCGGCAACAAAAATCACCCCAAAGAAAACGGCAATATATTTTGCTTTGTATCCTCTTTCTTTATTTTTATTTTGCTTTCGTTTCATTGCTTTTTGTTCAGCGCTGTCTCTACTTCCGCCAATCCCCTTTTCGCCAGCGGATTGCCCGGCCTAATGACCAGCGCTCGAGCATAGCTTTCCTTCGCCTTTTGAAAATTTTTCATCGCAAGATATATATCGCCTTGCACCCGATACGGAATCGTTATTTCGCCAAAGTGTTCAGCTGCATTGCTACGTAATTCATATCCCGGCCAATCTTTGAAAGGTTTGTCGAGGTCATGGTCGAGAGAAATACTTTCTGCAGCATATTTTGTCGCATTATCGAGATCTTTTTTTCGTGAATAGGCTTCCGCCAAATAGGCCGTGAGATAGACTTTGAAAGCCGGCGGAAAATATTCTTCATACCGAGGATCGTTTTTCGCTTTCTGGAAATAGCCGATCGCAGAATCAAATTGTCCAGCTTGATCAGCACCCCATCCGAGGGCATAATTTCGAAACATATCCAGCGTTTTTTCCATTGTCTGAGTGCGCGCAGGATAGGGCGCAAAGCTTCGAGACTTCATTTCTTTCAGTTTGTTTTTGAAATCAGTCGGCTGAACGACGATATAATTGTTCCGCCATTCCGGTCGCATCCGCTCCATCCGCTTGTTGAATTCATCAAAACTGATTTCGAAGTTGTTCCCTGCCCAAGGGTCGTGCAGCACCAATTTCTGCTCCGATTCCTTTATGCCGATCACTAAGGCCGTTGGACTGTATATATTTTCAATCGGTTGATCGGCATCAAGCGCGAGAAAAACCAGCAAAGGAGTTCTTGCGTCAGGGTTGATATATTTCTTGAGCGCATCGAGTTGAAGATGCTCAATCTTTGCGCTATACTTCCCCGCTTGGACAAAATAATCACTGACATCCTTCGCTCCAAAAAGCGGCTTCTCGGAGGAAATTTTGTTGAAAAATAGAGAAATGTCAGCATTGTTTTTTTCTCCTGGATACCAATAAATCTCGAGAGCTGCGACAGTTTCGGAAGTAAGGGTATCCAACTGGCTGAAATCTCCCACATGATTAAAACTGCCGATATAGGGTACGCCGGGAATCACATAATCAATCTTCCTTTCATTCCTAAAGTGGCAGATGGAAAAATACAGACCGATTGCTATCACACCTGCTATTAATGCAAAGAAAGAAACTTTCTGCCATATTTTTGGCTTTTCAATAAGCATAAGTGGTTTTTATTTTTTTTGACAGAAAATCATCCACTGCCGCAGCCGTCGGAACCGCCGTCGGAACCGCTGCCGCCAGTGCTATCACCGCTAGTAACATCAGCTTTCGCGGGATGGATAATCGAAAATTCTTCGCTGTTCAAAGGATTTTTTTCGTTAGAATTTAGCTTTGATAGATTGATGTGCCCGGTACCGAAGAACAACCGCAGCGCAAAAGCAAGAAACGCACCAAAGATCACAGCCACAGAGAAAGCAGTTTTTCGAGAAATTTTCTTTATAATAACAGTCATACGAGTTTTTTATTTAGCAAACTTGTCTTTATTATATAACAACACCATATCCCCCGCAAGAATTTGCTGTGCATAACTTCGCCAAGAGATACGTCCGTGGTATAATGCAGAAATGGATATAAGAACAACCATCTCGGCATCCGACTTATTGAAGCTTCAGACATCAAATAAAATCGTCAAATCTTCGATGAAATTAATTCTGAAGATAAGTGAAAAATATTTCGGATCCTCCGTCCTATTGGATGTGCCTTTCCAGCTCCAAAACCTCAAAGCTGAACTCCTTCCCGCAATTGAAACAGCCTCACGGATGAAATCGATCGGGCTTATTCGAGAGATCAAACAACACCCAAAGGCGTCTGATGAACCCTTTGCTTTTCGCTATACAGCGTCGCCGACGATTGACGGTTCGGGATCCGATCTTTTGAGCGAGGCAAACGCCATCTGGAAAACATTGGGAGAATCGATGGAAAGATCCCTTTGGCGAAATTCGGACGATTTTTATGAGAAAAAGACCATCAATGCTTCTTTTTCTGAAATTTCTCAAAAAGCGCTTGATATTTTTGCCTTGGCCGGCTTTTCAGATGAACAGCGAGGGAAATACAAATCTTTGGCATTCAACAAAAATACCAAGTTTGGCTGGCTAAAAGTTCATTCTCTGGCAACCGGAAGCAAAATTTTTTGTCCCGTGCAGCTTTTGAGCGCGCACTATTGGAACAAAAAAGTCAAAACGCTGGAATGCGAAAACAAACCCGAGCCGATGCTCCGTTGGGCGATCACCACGGGACTTGCGACGGGACAATCGTTCGAGGAAGCCGTTGTAAAAGGGATTTTGGAGATCATCGAAAGGGACGCCTTTATGATCACGTACCTCAACAAACTGTCACCTCCCGAAATAGAACTGGACAACCTGGCAGAGCACGACAAAGAACTTAAAAGTGTCTTGCGATCCTTCCGACGCTACAATCTTGAACCTCATATTTTTCAGCTCCCGAGCGATTTTTCCGTGCCAATCATGCTTTGTCTTCTCATCGATCGGAGCGGCCTGGGACCGGCACAAACAGTCGCGGCCAGCGCCGATTTTGAGATCAGGACCGCGATCTTGGATTCGCTCTCCGAAGCACTTTCTATCAGGCTCGCAACAAAACTGATTTACAAGAGAGAAACAGACAAAAAGAATATAAAAAGAGAAGGAAGGATGATTTATTGGGCAGCCCCGGAAAGGATGCCAAAGATCGATTTCTTGCTGAAGGGCAAGAAAACAAAATTATCCACCGCGACTAACCGGGTTTTTTTCAGGAAAAATTTCAGCAAAAAAGACAGGCGAAAATATTTTCAAACGCGTCTGGAAAGCCTACGCAAGCTATTCGAAGCAAAAAAATATGAACTGGTTTATGCAGACATCATGACAAAAGAGACCAAACCTTTGGGATTGAGATCTGTTTTTGTTTTGAGTCCGGAGCTTCAACCGATGCACCTCGATGAATCAGTTCCCTATGTCAGCGGGAGGCGCCTCAAAGAAATTCCGGAAAAATTTGGATATGAGCCTGCAGATGAGCTAAACAAGGAACCGCACCCCTTCCCCTAATCCATACGTAACTTTTCAAGCAATGTTCGGAATATTTTCTCGACTATTTCACGAGCAAACCGATTTCAACTATCCAGTCGGCGCGCTGCCCATCGATCCGCAATACTGGCCGAAAGAGTGGAAAGAGATTTATCATAAAGAATATCCGCGCTTTCGAAAGATCGAATTGCCGAAGGATTACATCCGTTTGGGAGATCTTGAAAATGCTTTGCGCTCCCGCCGATCTACGCGCGAATTCGACACTTCGAAAGATATATCGCTGGACGAACTCTCGACTTTACTTCATTTTTCCGCTGGTGTGAAACCCGGCGACAGCGAGACCCCAAATTTGGTGAGGCGCCACTATCCCTCCGGAGGCGCCAGGTATCCTTTGGAGATCTATCTCGGAATTCAACGGGTTGCCGGTGTCGAGCCGGGAATCTATCACTACAATGTGAAAGATCACTTATTGGAAACACTTTCGACTGATCCAGAGTACAACGAAAATTTGAAAGAAGGACTTTATTATCCCTGGTCTCGGGATGCCGCAGTTGTTTTTCTAATAACATCCGTTTGGGAACGCAATATGATGAAATACAAGGACCGCGGCTATCGCATTGTCTTGATGGAGGCCGGTCATCTGGCGCAAAATCTGGCGCTTGCTGCTGCCGCGCTCGGCATCGGATGCTGCAACTCCGTCGGTTTTCACAACCAACGGATCAATGAGGTGCTGGACATCGAGAACGAAGATGAAGATTCTCTCTATATGGCGATCTTGGGAAAATAAGCATGAACGACATCGATTCAAAAATATCCGGGCTGAAAGAGATTATCAAAAAAGCCGGCCTGGTCCGAAATGACAAGCAAAAAATCATTTCGCCGGAGGGCCGCGAAGAAGCATGGCTTTTTGATTTGCGCAATATTTTTTTGAATTCTGAATCACTTGATCTCGCTTCAGATATTTTCTGGCATCATTTTGAAAAGGAATATCCCTTCCAGGTCGGCGGTCAGGAAGTTGCGGCCGTCCCCTTGGTTTCGGGGATTATGATGAAAAGCCGGGAGCTCGGAAAGCCCGTGAACGGGTTTATCATCAGAAAATCGAGAAAACCGACCGGACTTCAGAAAATTGTCGAGGGCAATCTCACCGATGAAAAAATAATTTTGGTCGACGATCTCATGAACAGCGGGTCAACAGCCCTCCGGCAGTTGAAAGTGCTCGAAAGTTTGGGCAAAAAAGCGGATTCTTTTTTTTCTTTGTTGAATTTTCGAGGAGAATCAAATGTGGATTTGCTGAAACGAAAACAAGTGAAATTGTTTTCCTTGTTCTCATTGGACGACTTTGGCCTTTCAATGCGCGAAGAAAATTCGGAGAAAAATAATTTTGAAGCTGCCTGGCATTTTCAAGCGCCCGACCCCAGCTATATCTGGACAATTCCCAAATCGGCGCCGATGGTCGATGAAAAAAATATTTATTTTGGAAGCGACAACGCAACTTTTTGGGCGCTCGATCAATATGACGGAGTTGTTTTGTGGAAATTCAAAGTCGGATATGGAGTCAATGGCAAAACCATTTTTTCAACACCAGCGCTCGATGAAGAGAAAGTATATTTCGGTTCTTACGACGGGAACGTATATGCGCTGGACAAATCCGACGGATCCTTGCGATGGAAATTCAGCGATGCGGATTTCGTCGGGTCTTCTCCGGCGCTCGCATCGGATCTCGGCTTGCTTTTCATCGGCCTCGAATTCGGTTTGTTCAGGAAACAAGGCGGAATAGCCGCCATTCATACTGACACTGGAAAAAAAATTTGGGACTTTCAGATGCCCGAATTCGTCCACGGATCTCCCGCCTATTGCCCGGAAAAAAGAGTGGTTGCTATCGGCGGAAATGACCACTGCGCTTATCTGTTTGACGCGAAAAAAGGCAAACTTAAATGGAGATTCAAGACTGATGGCGACATCAAGGCTTCATTTGAATTTGACGTAAAAAGAAATTTGGCGCTGTTCGGCTCGTTCGATAGTAATTTGTATGCTGTCGATATCGATTCCGGCGAGCTCCGAGGAAAATTTGAAACAAAGGATTATATATATTCAACGCCGAAAGTTCACAAGGGTGATGTTTTTTTCGCTTCAACTGATAAGAATTTGTATAGCGTCAATCTCGACAGCGGAAAACTAAATTGGCGTTTCACGGCTGGGGGGAGAATTTTCTCTTCGCCGGAAATTGTTGATGGCAAAGTCCTGTTCGGCGCGACCGATGGAAAGTTGTATGAAGTGGACTGCAGAAGCGGAAAATGCGAATCGATTTTCCAGACTACGGAAAGGATTATGAACAAAATTGTTCACAACTCGAAAACAAAAAGATTCTTTCTGCCGACCTATGCAAACGAAATTTATTGCCTAAAAAAAAGGGCGCACGGTGATGGCAATTCCGTGCGCCTGTCGGCCTAAATATTTAGTTCACTTTTCGAAGGCTCGCCTCGGTATAGAGACCATAACCTCCCCACACCCTGCCCTTCGCTTTGAAGCTTCCGTCCGAAAGCTTTTCGACAAGGATGGTGAATTCCCTGCCCGAGGGGCTAAAAAAGGGGAATGAAAGCTTGCCATCGGCTGTAACCGTACCTTCCTGGGGAGGGTACAGCTTTCTGTCGAGTCGAAACCGGCTGCACTCATCTTCCCAATAGACGACTCTTATTTTGGAATCCACCATCGAAACGTCGATGCTGGTATTCCAATGGAACTGTCCGCCTCCGTTAAAAATGTAGGCGCCGGAAACTTCCCGAAAATTCCAGCGGCCCTCCAGCCTGCCGAGGAAATCTTTTGCCTCGGCTTTCTCTTTTTTGACATCGGCGTTATCCGCAACCGATGAAACCGACACTGGCTGTTGTCGGCCGGCACAGCCGAATAAGCCCGAGCACAACAAAAGAAACAACAATAATCCTCCAACAACTTTTTGTCTCATGATGCCCCCTTTGACCTTTTTTCGGCCAATTTTGCCTTTCGGCTGTATTTTTTTCTTGCCTAATATTATGCATATTTTTCTTTTTTTGTCAATTTTTTGCTAGGCAGACCGATCCTCTTTCAAAAATCGGCATTTTATAATATAGTAAAGAAAGATTCTAGCTAAACAAAAAAATGAAAAAAATACAATATTTCTTCGCAGCCTACCTGCTGCTCACTGCAAAGTCCGCTCTGGCCGTTTGCCCCGTCTGCACGGTGGCCGTCGGCGCTGGCTTGGGACTCGCAGAATATTTTGGCATCGACGACTCCATCTCCGGGCTGTGGATCGGCGCCTTGATCGTTTCGATGTCCTTGTGGACGATCAACTGGCTCGTCAGAAAAAACATCCGATTCAAGGGCCGGAAAATTCTCGTCTTTGTCGGGTATTATGTGATCATAATTCTTCCGCTCTGGCTCAAAGGAAAAATCGGCCACCCATATCACAAGCTGTGCGGAATCGATAAATTGTTGTTCGGAATCCTCTTGGGAAGCATCTTGTTCTCTGCCGGCGTCATTTTTCACAACTATATCCGGAAAAGAAACAACAACATCTCCTATTTCAAAGGCCAGCGGATTGCTTTTGCCGTTGCTCCGCTCGTGATCGCAAGCCTGATTTTATACTATACTTGCTAATCGCTCCAATAATCCCTAATCAACACCTATGCCCGACGAAGATAAGCTCCAAAAAATAAACGAACTTATTGAAAAGGTCGATGAGATGAAAAAAGCGGACAAGATGGATCTGTCCTCGGATCAGGATCTTTCGATCGCCATCATGAATCTTGTCTCAATCGAAGAACATTTCTTTTTCACGGGCGCAAAGACCGGAAAGCCGGAATATTTTGACCTCCTGCAGGAAGTCCGAAAGATGCGCGGCGAACTTTTGCGAAAAATTATCAAAGAATATGAAGGTGAAGTCTGGTGCATTTCGAAACACCTTCTCGCCGCTTCGATGCGCCTCATGGAAGTCGGAACGAAACAACACAAAGCCGGAAACAAGTCAGAAGCCCAAGAACTTTTTGAAAAATCCTATGATTGCTATTCCCTCTTCTGGGGTCTCAATATGAAGCTGGTCGGAACCGATGACATAAAAAAAATCGACGAGGGAGCTGTCAACAAACATGATACCGAGAAGAAAGGATTCATGGGCAAACTCGGCGAACTGGTGAGGAAAGCCGTCGATTGCTGTTTGGAATAAATAATATAGAAATTTTTGCAAAATCAAATTAAAGGGCCCGGAAAGCTTTTGCTCTCCGCGCCCTTTTTTTATTTCCTTCTTCCTGCTTTTAGTGAATATTGCCGGTGTTTATGAGTCCTCCGCTGCCCGTGTTCAGGACAGCGCCGTTGCCCAGGGTATTTCCACCCCCGATAGCTCCGACTGCAGAACCGCCGGCTCCACCAGCTCCCCCTGCGCCGCCAAGGCCACCAGCACCGCCCAGGCCAGTTCCCCCTGCGCCGCCGGCTGCATTTCCGCCTGCGTTATTTACCGTTTGGCTGACATCGGCGGCACCTTGCGCGGCCAAGCCAGCACCAATCCCCGTACCCATGAACGCGCCGGCCAATCCACCATGGACGAAGGACGAGAATGACCCGCCCTGAGTTGATTGAGGAATGGCCACAAACACGGCCGGGCCATTAAGAGGCTTCCAAATGCCGATCAGGCCGGACCCCACAATACCGCGAAGGACAGAGCCGGATTTGATTTCATAAATCGTCAGCCTTGTGCCATCCCCGCAGGGAATCCAGTTAATGAAGATTAAATCGCTGGCATAAGCATTTGTCGGCACGATTGCCGCAGCTGCCAAAAGCAGGCAGACAAATACCGCTAAGATTGCTTTCTTGGTTTTCACGCTGATCTCCTTGTTTTGTGGTGATGTTCAATATTTACTAATGTCCGCGGCCAAGATGTCGCTTTTTCTCGATAAACTCCCCCTTGATTATTAAAGATTTGCGTTTGCGATCCGGATGAATATTTATTCACCACCTCGAGCAAACATTGCAAACTAGCATAACAGCAGTATTTTTGTCAAGTCTATTGTCACGAAAAGCCCCAAATTATTATTGGAGCTTTGAGCGATATTATTAAATATTATTTTTGAGAATAATTTATCTTACATAAGCCATTATTTCCTCGCCATCACGTATCGTTCCTCGCATTTTATCCAATTTGCGAGCGGCATTATCGCTTCGATGTATTCCGCTTTTTTGGTGCCGTAGTCGAGCATATAGGCGTGCTCGAACGCATCGACGACCAGAACCGGACAACAGGCCGCAAGGTGCCCGCGGTCATGTTCGTTGATCCACGTATTAAAAAGACGCTCCCCTTGCCAGTCGTAATATAGGATCGCCCAGCCGATTCCCCGCATCGCGAGCGTCGCTTTGAAATCTTTTTGCCAAGCATCGAACGATCCGAAGTCTTTTTCGATCTGTTTTTCGAAATCCGATCCGCCCGCCAAGCCCGTCTTTTCCTTGCTGAGATTTCCGAAATACAGTTCATGCAGGCGCATCCCGTCGAATTCCCAGCCGAAACGGCGCTTGAGCTCCGCGTATTGAGGCGCGGCGGCCGTGCCCTCTTTTTGATATTTTCCGATCTCGTCGAGAAGCTTGTTCGTATTCGCGACATAGCCGGCATAGAGTCCGAAATGATTGTTGAGCATTTCTTCGCTCAATCCTTCGATCCCCAGCAAATGGTCAAAATTTTTTGTTTCAAAGTTCATATTCGCTTCTTTTTTAAGGCTTATTCTTCAATATCTAGTACCTTCATACGAAAAAGAAAATTGCATATGACTGAAAAAAAACCGCCTGCTTTTGTGTACGAAATAGTGAGATAACAATTAACCCAATTTTTATGATGCGGCATATGTTTGGATACGGCTACGGGCACAATTTCGGACTATTTGGCTTCGGCTGGCTCATTATGTTTTTGGTATGGCTTCTCATCATCCTCGGCGTCATCGTTCTCGTGAAATGGCTCGTCGGGCACGACCATTGGGAAAGAGAGGCAAGAAAATCCGGAAACACCCCTTTGGAGATGCTCAAAGAACGCTATGCCAAAGGCGAAATAGGCAAGGAAGAATTTGAACAGAAAAGAAAAGATCTGGTTTGAAACCGGACCGCCGAATGAGATAAAAACGTCCCGCCCAGCACGGAGCGTTTTTTTAGCGAGCAGATGCTTTGTGAAAAGGGCCTTTGTTTTTCCAAGGGCGGATCTCTCTCGCCCAAAAAAAGTTGTCTTGACCCCGCTTTATTTCTCCGATTATTTTCACTTGCTCCCCCGGCTTGATTTTGAGCGGTTCGTATTCCAATGTGTTGTCATCTTCCTGCACCTGCCAAT
>DATGZC010000062.1:0-1636 GCA_035297345.1 Bathyarchaeia archaeon | reverse complement strand
ATGGGCAAGGCTGGATATCAACCCGCCATTGGAAATTTTGGTGAGAACCGAGCCGGTCTTCCAGGCAAAAGCCCCTCCCCCGATAATTAATAGCAGTATTATAACTGCTACGATTTTAAACCAATTTTTCTTGTAAAATTTCTTTTTTGGTGTCTGATAATTATACATGGGAAATAAAAAATAATTAAAGATTTTTAGTCTTTTGCAATATTATCATTTTACATAGAATCGACTCTTCCGTCAATCAGGCAATCCAAAGTAATATTGTCGTATAATTCACCTCCTTGGCGGACATTTTGACCCGTTTTTTCATAAACAAAATTCGCCGGGCGCGCCAATCGTGGCGCACCCGGCGGGGTGAAAATTTCTTGTTTAAATTATTGCCTGACTGCTATGCAGCCAGCTCATAGTCGTCGGAAAACGCGCTATAACGACGGCTGACTTCGATCAACTGTTCTTCAGTCAGCCTCGGAATCGGCGGATCAGGAAGTCCAGCTTTTCTAGCTACCTGAAGTTCATCGTAATAGCCGCTCTCTATGTGAATCTGCCGCAAAAACTCTTTTCCAAAATGTTCGATCTTGCCTTCAATCTCATACTCATACAACGGGAATGGCCTGTCTTCATCCGGAGTTATGAAAACGTCACCGAACATCTTTTTCCTTTTCGGACCGACAAGCATCTCTGCCTTGCCATCCAAAAGGTCGTATCCAGCCCGCTTGAGAACTGGGCGGGCCGCAGTCACCATGGCTTCTACCATCTGCCAGTATTCTTCCAGATCCTGGGGAGTAATGCCGGCCATGCGACAGATTTCTTCATTTGTGTCCAGGTCACGATCAATCTTTTCGAATTTGGTGGTTGGATGACGGACCAGTTTGGGAAAGAGAGATCCTGGTTCGGGTATAACCCCGGGAGGAAGTCCGTATTTTTCCGGCTTTTTCTTTCCGGAGCGGAAATCACGTTCTATGCTGCCGGCCACCCGGAGACGATAGATCAGTTCGGCAGGCAAGACATAGTTTTCATCGAGAGGAGTGCAACAGCGATCAGTAATGATCTGAGCCTCTCTGACCCTGATAGTCACCGGATCAAGCTGTTCTATGAAATGAGTCAGAAGCCCAGCCTTCTTTGCGATCTTGAAGGATGTGACGGCGCTTTTGCACATCGCTTCGGCTTTGCCTGGAATGATATCGGGCGCCCGACCGACGTCGAACACTGAATAGGTTCCCAGGAAGCGAAAACCAATGCTTGTTCTGTCGACGCGCAAAATGTCTTTGGCGCTGCCTTGTCGGATAAGCGGAAAATCGACCAGTTTGCTCATACTCATTCTCCTTATGCTTCTTGGTTTCGATTATGCAAGTAATCCTGCAGTTTGGTATTTTTCTTTTCTCTCACGTCCGTAGCCATTTTTTTCTTGAAGACGGCCAATTCTTCGGCCAGCACAGGCATAAACAACGCCAATATCCGCACGGCCAATACCCCCGCGTTGTACGCACCACCCTTACCGATGGCTACAGTTGCAACAGGTATTCCCTGCGGCATTTGAACTGTCGCCAGAAGCGCGTCCATTCCATTTAGTGGCGGTGAATCAATCGGGACACCGATGACGGGAATGTTCGTATTAGCAGCCGCGGCCCCAGCT
>DATGZC010000061.1:0-8825 GCA_035297345.1 Bathyarchaeia archaeon | reverse complement strand
CCTTCTTCGCGGAACCAAAAAAGACGACGTTGAAAGAGGACAAGTTCTTGCCAAACCGGGATCTATCACCCCGCACACTGAATTTGAAAGCGAAATTTATATTCTCACCAAAGAGGAAGGCGGACGCCATACCCCGTTCTTCAAGGGATACAAGCCGCAGTTCTATATCCGCACCACGGATGTGACTGGGGATGTGACCCTTCCGGAAGGAACAGAGATGGTCATGCCGGGCGACACGGTGAACCTCGGAGTGAAATTGATGGCGCCGGTTGCTATGGAAGAAGGAATGAGATTCGCTATCCGCGAAGGCGGCAAGACCGTTGGCGCCGGAGTGGTGACGAAGATAACCAAATAGTATTTAGTATCTTGTATAAAGAAGAGTATTTTCCTCGACCTCCCCTCCTCAGATGAGGAGGGGACCAGAGGGGTGGCGCTGATTTGGAACGGAATCGTCAACACCCCTCTGTCCTTTCGGGACAATTTCCTCGTCTGAGGGAAGAAGGAAAAAAATTGAATGATAAAAGCAGCATTTTAAAATGGCAACCAAGAAAGCGGAAGTACAACCGGAAGAAGCAAAACCGAGAATTCGGATCAAGATCAAAGCCTACGATCACAAAGTGATTGATCGTAGTGCGCGCCAGATCGTGGAAACGGCCGAGCGCACGGGCGCGGAAATCGCGGGCCCGGTGCCTTTGCCGACGCAGACCAAAAAATATACCGTGAACAAATCGACTTTTGTCCACAAGGACGCGCGCGATCAGTATGAGATGCGGATCCACAAGAGATTGATCGACATTTTCAGCCCGACGCCGAAAACGATCGACAGTCTCACGAACCTCGATTTGCCGGCGGGAGTGGATGTTGAGATCAAAATGTGATCTAGTTAAAGTCCCTCTTAATTCGGGATACTAAACTAGCAATAAAATCCTTTTGGGTTTTGGCTGGTTTAGGACCAGTTTTTTGTTTAAATGAGCGGTTTCCTAAGGCTAAGCCTTGGGACGCTCCCAAGGCTTAGCCTTAGGAAAAAATTATGAAGTTTATTTTGGGAAGAAAATTGGGGATGAGTACGATATATGATGAGCAGAAAGGCGCGCTGAATGTGACGCTGGTTGAATGTTTGCCGACGATGGTCACGCAAATCAGGAATATTGAAAAAGACAAATATGAAGCGGTGCAAGTTGGAATCGAAAATGCAAAACGCAAAACGCAAAGCGCAAAAAAGGGAAAGAAATTTGTGAAGATTAGAGAGTTTAGGGTTGAAGCAAAAGATTTGAAAGTCAGTGACGAAATTAAGATCGACCAGTTTGAGGTAGGAGACAAAGTGAAGGTTTCCGGCATAACGAAAGCGAAAGGTTTCCAAGGAGTTGTAAAACGGCATGGATTCAAAGGATCGCCGAAAACTCATGGACACAAGCATGATTTGCGCGCGCCCGGCTCGATCGGAGCGACTTATCCGGAGCACGTGATCAAAGGAAAAAGGATGGCAGGACGGATGGGCGGGGTCCGCTCAAGCGTTCGCGGCCTCAAAATCGTTGAAATCGACAAGGAAAACAATATATTGTTTCTCAAGGGCGCAGTTCCGGGAGTAAAGGGAAGAATTGTCGAAATCAGCGCATAAAGATATGATCAAATTTCCCGTATACAATTTGAAGGGCGAGAAGGTCAAAGAGATTGAATTGTCTGAAAAAGTTTTCGGTGCAAAAAAAAATGACGCACTTTTGCATCAGGTTTTTGTTTCTCAATATGCCAATCGCCGCGTTGTCCTCGCTCACACGAAAGATCGCGCGGAGCGGGCCGGATCAGGCATCAAGCCATGGCGGCAAAAAGGGACAGGACGGGCGCGTGTCGGTTCAGTGCGGACGCCGGTCTGGCGAAAGGGCGGTGTGGTCTTCGGGCCGACCAAAGATCGGAATTTCAAAAAAGACGTGCCGAAAAAAATGGGCCGGATTGCTTTGGCGGTCGCCTTGAGCGGAAAAGTGCGCGACAAAGAATTGTTTTTGGTTGAAAGCCTTGCGATGGGCGAAGCAAAGACAAAAATGGTGCACGAAGCGATCAAAAATATGAAGATAAAGGGCAGTGTCCTGATCGGATTTTCAGAAAAAGAGGCTGTTGCCAAGCGGGCGAGCCGCAATTTGCCGAAAACTTCGAATATTGACGTGAAAAATTTGAATGTATTTGATATTTTGAACAGCAAATATCTGCTGATGAGCGAAGAGGGATTGAAAGTTTTGGATGAGAAATACAAAGCGAAGGAAAAAGTAAAACAATAATCAGAGAGCCATGGGAATTTTTGATAAAATATTAGGAAAATCCTCCTCCGCCGAGGCTACGGCGGACAAGGAAGAAAAAGCAAAGAAATCCGTGAAAAAGACGGAAAAAGTTGCGATTGAAAAGGAAACCAAGGTTGAAAAAAAGCCGGCTGCCCCTAAAGCGGAAAATGCTGAAGAGAAAAAGGAAGAAAAAAAGCCAACTGTCAAAAAAGTTAAAGCCGCAAAAATTGCGAAGCCGAAAAAAGAAGTGGCGAAACGAAAAGTTGCGAAAAAAGAAGATAATATCGCCCACAGAATACTCCTCGAAAATATGATTTCAGAAAAATCGACCCTTTTGGCCTCCGAAAACAAATACGTTTTCAAGGTGGCAAAGCTTGCCGGAAAATTTCAGATCAAGGAAGCAGTCGAGGGATATTATGGAGTGCAAGTTGTCGGTGTGAATACGATCAAAATCAGTCCGAAGAAAAGAATCCATGGCCGGACGATTGGATGGAAAAAAGGCTACAAAAAGGCAATAGTGACTCTGAGAGAAGGAGATTCCATAACGGCAGTCGAAGGAGTTTAATCAAAAAAATATGCCAGTCAAGATATACAAGAAAACTTCACCTGGGCGCAGGAATATGTCGGTCAACAAACTGGAAAAAGATTTCGGACGCCCGGAAAAAAGTTTGACGCGATTTTTGAAAAAAGTCAGCGGCCGTTCTCATGGAACGATTTCGGTGCGGCACAAAGGGGGCGGCCACAAGCGGCTCTATCGGATGATCGATTTCAAGATGGACAAAATCGGAGTGCCTGCAATCGTTGAGAGAATCGAAAGGGACCCGAACCGCAGCGCGCTGATCGTCCTCCTCAAATACGCAGATGGAGAAAAAAGATACAACGTTGCTGTTGAAGGGATAAAAGAAGGAAGCAAAGTGGTCGCTGATGAAAAAGCGACCGTAAAAACCGGCAATCGCCTGGCGCTCAAAAATATTCCGGCCGGAACGCCGATCTCACTTGTGGAAATGGAGCCCGGAAAAGGAGCCCAGCTCGCAAGATCGGCCGGATCATCGGTCACGATGATGTCGATCGAAGGTGGAATGGCGCAGATCAAACTGGCATCCGGAGAAATCAGGAAGGCGAGCGGAAATTGTTTTGCGACAATCGGGCAAGTAAGCAACTATCTGCACAACACGGTCGTTATCGGAAAAGCCGGTCGTTCTCGCTGGATGGGAATCCGCCCGACAGTCCGAGGAACGGTCATGAACCCGGTTGATCATCCGCACGGCGGAGGTGAAGGACGGCAGGGAATCGGACTCAAGCACCCGAAGACTCCGTGGGGCAAGCCGGCACTTGGAAAGAAAACAAGAAAGAAGCACAAATATAGCAATAAGTTTATAATTAAGAGAAGGAAGAAGAAATAATATGTCCCGATCGCTCAAAAAAGGTCCTTTTGTGGACGAAAAATTGCTCAAGAAGTTGCAGGACAAAAAACCGGGAGACAAATCTGTCGTCAAAACCTGGTCGCGTTCCTCGACGATTGTTCCGGAGATGGCCGGGTTCACATTCGGAGTGCACAACGGAAGAGATTTTGTATCGGTTTTCGTCACTGAAGAGATGGTCGGACACAAACTGGGAGAATTTTCACTGACGCGCAAATTCTATCGCCACGGAGGAAAGATGCAGAAGGAACAAGAGGCGGCGAAAAAGTCCGCAGAGACAAAAGCGCCTGCTGCAAAGAAATAGCATCGTAATTTGCAAAGAAACATATGTTGGTATCAGCTAAGCTAAAAAGTTTGAGAAAGTCACCCCGCAAAGTACGGCTTGTTTCGAGTATGCTCAAGGGATTGGATGCGGAAAATGCCCAAAGCCAGCTGAAATTTTTGGTGAAAGGTTCGGCTCCCTATTTTGAAAAGTTGCTGAAGAGCGCCATCGCCAACGCAGAAACCAATTTCGGTCTTGACAAAAACAACCTGTACATCAAGGATATAGTAGTCAATGAAGGAGCAAAGATGAAGCGATGGCTTCCGCGAGCCCATGGCCGGGCAAGCCTGCTCCTCAAGCGTACCTGCAGCGTGGAGCTGATCCTCGATGAAAAAGTGAAAGGAAAGGGAAGAAAAAAAATAGTGAAACAGGAAATCAAAGATATCAAGAAACCGGAAGTGGTTGAAAAAATCGGCAAAGAAGAAGCGAAATCCGCCTCCGCCAAAGCTTCGGCGGACAAGGAAGAAAAGAAAGAAATTATAAAAGAAAGAGAAGAAAAGGAATTTTTGGATGAGAAGAAAAAGGCGGCCGAATCGAAAGGATTTTTGAAAAGAGTATTTAGAAGAAAGTCAATGTAATTTTATGGGGCATAAAGTCAATCCACAGGGAATACGAATAGGCATCACAAGCGATTGGAAATCGCGGTGGTTTTCGAAAAAAGATTTTTCCGGACAGCTCAAAGAGGACGTCAAAATCCGCGAGCTAGTTTTCAAGAAACTCCGAAATGCGGCGGTTGGCGGCGTGGAAGTGGAAAGATCTGTCGGTTCAGTCAGGATTGTCATCAAATCGGCGAGGCCCGGAATCATTATCGGCCGAGGCGGGACAGGAGTGGAAGATATCAAGAAATTGGTTAAAGATAGTTTTTTCAAGCAAAAGAAACTGAATCTCAAGGTGGAAGTCGAGGAAATCAAGAATACAGAGGAAAACGCGATGGTGATTGCCCAGAGCGTCGCCGAACAGCTTGAAAAAAGAGTTCCTTTCCGCCGAGTTCTCAAAACTACGATTGAAAGGATGATGGAAAGCAAGAAGATCAATGGAATCAAGATTCAGATTTCCGGAAGACTGGGCGGAGCGGATATGTCGCGCCGCGAGTGGCAAGCGAAGGGGAATTTGCCTCTTCACACTTTGCGGGCTGACATCGATTTTGCCAAATTCGTCGCGAGAACAACCTTCGGAGTGATCGGCGTGAAAGTCTGGGTGAACAGGGGAGAGAAATTCGAATAGTTTAGGAAAGAAATATTATGTTGATGCCCAAGAAAGTAAAACATAGGAAGATCCAAAGAGGCGGAGAGATCCGCGGGAATGCCAAGCGTGGCACTGAAGTGAGTTTTGGCAGCATCGGACTGAAATCTTTGGAAGCCGGACTTGTTTCTGCGAGACAGATCGAAGCGGCGCGGCGTGCGATGACCCGCTATGTCCAGCGCGGCGGGAAAATTTGGATCCGCATTTTTCCGGATAAACCGATGACCCAAAAAGGAGCTGAAACTCCGATGGGCAAGGGCAAAGGATCAGTCGATCATTTTGTGGCAGTGGTGAAGCCGGGAAGAGTTATTTTCGAAATGGACGGCGTGGCTATTCCGATTGCCCGGCGGGCGATGAGACTGGCTTCAGACAAGCTGAATGTGAAGACAAGAATCGAGGAAAGATAATCGCATAACGCATAACGTGTAACGCGAAACGATCTACAATAAAAGCGTTTCGAGCTACGGGTTATGAGTTACGAGAAATTATGAAGATCAAGGAAATTAGAGAAAAAAGTGAAAATGAGCTCAAGAAAGATTTGACCGATCTCAGAAACAAGTTGGCCAAGCTGCGATTTGATATTTCAGCCAAGCAAGTGAAGAATCATCGGGAAATCCGAAAAGCGAAAAAAGACATTGCGAGAACATTAACTGTTTTGAAATAATATGGAAAACAATAGTTCAAAAAAAGCAAAGAAATTTTTGGAAGGCGTAGTGGTGAGCGACAAGATGGACAAGACGGCTGTGGTGGCAGTGAACTCTTTCAAGGCGCATCCGAAATATTTGAAAAGATATTTGTCCACGAAAAAATATAAGGCGCATGATCCGGAAAACAGATGCAAGATCGGGGACAAGGTGAAGATGAGCGAGGTCAAGCCGATAAGCAAAGGCAAAAAATGGGTCGTGATTTACGAATAAACATATGATACAGGCTGAGACAAAATTGAAAGTAGCCGACAACAGCGGAGCAAAAACCATTGAATGTTTCAAGGTGCTCGGCGGAACGCGTCGCAGATATGCCCAACTTGGAGACGTCGTTGTCGCGTCCGTGAAATCGGCTGAACCGCGCGCCGCGATCAAAAAGAAAGCAGTGGTGAAAGCGGTGATCGTGCGGCAAAGGAAGCCTTTCAGAAGAAAAGACGGTTCATATATTCGCTTCGACGAAAACGCGGCGGTGATCGTGGACGGAAAAGATCCAAAAGGAACAAGAATATTCGGACCCATCGCAAGAGAAATCCGAGAAAAAGGTTTTATGAAAATAATATCATTGGCTCCAGAAGTCTGGTAAAAATATGAAGATCAAGAAAGGCGACAATGTAAAGATGCTTTCAGGAAAAGACCGGGGAAAAACGGGAAAGGTTTCGTATGTTCTTCCTCGCGCGGGGAAAGCGATTGTTGACGGATTGAATCTCGTGAAAAAACATATCCGTCCCAAGAAACAAGGTGAAAAGGGACAAAGAGTTTCTGTCCCCGCGTCAGTTGATTTTTCAAACCTGATGCTGGTTTGTCCGAAATGCTCAAAGCCAAGCCGCGTCGGATATAAGGTCACAGAAAAGAGCAAATTCAGAATATGCAAAAAATGCGGAAGCGAAATTTAATTGAAATTTATGGCAAGTTTTCTCAAGGAAAAATATAATAAGGAAGTTATGCCGGTTTTCAAAGAAAAATTTGGGGCAAAGAACGCGATGGCGGCTCCCAAAATTTTGAAAGTGTCGATCAACAGCGGGATTGGAAAATATATCAAAGAAAAAGACGCAGTGGATGAAATTGCCGAAAACATCAAGCTGATCAGTTCGCAAAAACCGGTTTTTGCAAAATCCAAAAAATCAATTGCCGGGTTCAAGGTTCGCCAGGGACAGGAAGTGGGAGTTTCGGTCACTCTGCGCGGGGAGCGGATGTGGCATTTCTTGGAACGGCTTGTGTCCTCGGCGCTTCCGCGCGTGAGGGATTTCCGCGGAATTGAACCAAAAAATGTCGACCAGAACGGAAACTTGAACATGGCGGTCAAGGAACAGATCGTTTTTCCGGAAATTGTGCCGGAGGGAGTGAAAACAATTTTCAGTTTTCAGGTGAACGTGACGACCAGCGCGAAGACAAAGGAAGAAGGAATCGAATTATTCAAACTATTAGGATTTCCGATAAAACAAGATTAAACAAAATTATGGCCAAGACATCAACTGAAGCGAGAGCTCAAAAAAAACCGAAATTCTCAACCCGCATAGTGCGGCGCTGTTGGCGATGCGGAAGAAAGCATGGCTATATGCGCGATTTTGAAATATGCCGGATTTGCTTCCGCGAACTCGCGAGCGAAGGCCAGATTCCAGGAGTGAAAAAGTCAAGTTGGTAAATTACAATAAATACTGAAAAATATGTTGGATCCAATCAGTGATATGCTTACAAGAATTAGAAACGCAAACCTTGCCGGACACACGGAAGTTTTTGTGCCGCTTTCAAAGTTGAAGGCTGCAATAGCTGATATTCTCAAGAAGAAAAATTTCGTGGAAAAGGTTGGCGAGGCTGAAATTGAAGGCCGGAAGCATATTCGGATCGAGCTCAAATATATCCAGAGCGAGAAAGGAAAGAAAACGCCGTTTTTGCAGGGCCTGCGACGGGTGAGCCGCGAAGGGCAAAGAATATATGCAGGCAAGGGCGAATTGCCGATCGTGAAAAGCGGATATGGATTTTCCATTGTTTCCACTTCGAAAGGATTGATGACGGGTGACGAAGCGAAAAAAGCGGGAGTGGGAGGAGAAATTATTTGTGAAGTTTGGTAAAAATATGAGTAGAATCGGTAAAAAACCAGTGGCTGTGCCAGACGGCGTGGAAATAAAAATTGTCGGACAGAATATTTCCGTGAAAGGCCCGAAAGGAACGCTTGATTTTTCTTTTCACTGGGATGTCGAAGTGAAGCTTGAAGGCAAAGAAATCCAGGTGTCCGTGAAAAAGATCACGAAACAAACAAAAGCTCTTTGGGGTTTGACGCGTGTTTTGATTTCCAATATGATCGAGGGAACGACCAAAGGATTTGAAAAACAACTGGAGCTTCAAGGCGTGGGATTTCGGATGGCGCTTGCAGGAAAAAAACTCAATTTGGCGCTTGGTTTTTCTCATCCGGTCGAGGTGGAAATTCCAGACGGCCTTGAAGCGAAGATTGAAAAGAACGTCCTGACAATTTCCGGAATTGACAAGCAGAAGGTCGGGCAGTTTGCAGCGACGGTCCGCGCTCTCAAGAAAGTTGAGCCGTACAAAGGCAAGGGATTTCGCTATGTCGGCGAGATTGTAAGGAAGAAAGCCGGCAAGAAAGCGGCCGGAGCAGAGAAATAACTTAGTATATAGTATTTGGTAGCTGGTATCTGGTATATTTTTTAAAAAATTTGGACAAAATAATAAAATACCAAATACTAAATACAGAATCAATGAATAAAGTAAAATCACGAAAAAAGAGAATACGGCGTGTCAGAGCAAAAATCAACGGAACGTCAGTTCGCCCAAGACTTTGTGTCCTTCGAAGCCTTCGTTTTGTCTATGCTCAAGTTATCGATGATGAAAACGGCAAAATTTTGGTTTCCGT
>DATGZC010000060.1:0-5731 GCA_035297345.1 Bathyarchaeia archaeon | reverse complement strand
GGCTGTCAGTTCCGAAACATACGCGTCAACATTTTCCAAATCCGGAAGCGCGGTCGCCACAAGCGTTTTTTCATCCGTCAAAGAATTCCATTTTGACTTCATGCCCTGAAGCTTTTGATTTTGGCTCTTCAAGCTATCCAGCTGGCTTTGCTTTTCCTGGACCGATTTTTTGGCGCTCATCATTTCTGAAAAAGATGGCTTGATAAAGAAGATTATTGCTACGACTGCAATCACTAGAGAAATTGGAAGGATTAGCACCTTTAGACCCGTTGTTTGCTGAACCATATTTTTTGTTTAAGTATTTATTGTCGAATGGACGACATATAAAATGACAGCGCCATTTTATCTTCGAAAGGCTTCTTTGTTTATCTTCAAGCCGGCCTCGAAAGTGATCCCGCCCAGTTGACTGGTCCCTTGCTGCGAATTTCCGGCATCCTTGAAGGCCAAAGATTCCAGATTCGGAAAATCCTTCAGAAGGATCAGCTGGCGGGAAAGCGCGTCGAGATTTACTGCTGTTCCAGTCAATTCAATTTTGCCAAGGCCGCCGGAATTCTTTTCTGCTGAAAACTTTGTGAGTTTGACGTCCGGAAGGATGTAGACGCTTATTTTTTTCAGCATACTGTCCCAATAAGCATGGTCATCGATCATTTTGTCCGCCAAATTCAACCGGCTCTGAAAATCCAGAAGATCCGCGAAATCCGGCCCATTGCTTTTGTTCTGCTCTTGGGTGATCTGGGCTGAAATTTGGCTGTCTTGGGATGCATATCTGGATTTCAAAAAGAAAAGCGCGAGAATAACCACGACTATAAGAGCCATGATCAAAGCCGAGAAAATCAGTGCCGATTTCCCGCTGAAAGATTTTTTTTCAGATATTTCAGAAGAGGACAGATTTATATTGGTTACCATTTTTTTATATTTAGATATTAGAAAATGACGATTTGCTATTCGATTTCAAGGCCGCGCATAGCCAGCCCCACAGCGACCGAAAGTTCAGGAGACACTTCCTCCACCACAGCCTGCTGCTTTTTCTCCAAGCCGATCCTTGCCAAGGAATTCCCTTTCTGGCACTCCATCCCGGTCTCTTTGCCGAAAAAGTCAACCAAAGTGTTCATTTTTGAGGTACCGCCCGTGAAAATGATCTTTTCAATCTTTTTCAGCGGACTCTTTTTATGATAAATTTCCCGAAGTCTCTTTATCTCCTCGCTGATCACACCTACCACCGGACTTATCATGGGAGTCGTTTCGTTGTGCGGGTCGAGCAGATTCACGCGGCTTGATTTTTTCAATTTGTCCGCCCGATCGAGATCGATTCCAAACCCGCTGGCGACTGACCTCGATATTTCGACGCCGCCGACATCAATATTTCGAGTAACTCTGACCACTCCGTCGCTCACGACTGTGAAATCCGTGGCCTTTGCGCCTATATTCACAATCATGAAGGTCCCTTTATCATTTCCGATGAGCGCCCGGGTAACCGCGAAGTTTTCCACTTCAATGGCTTTGGAACTCAATTTGACTGATTTCACGAGATCTCCGTATTTCACCGCGGTGCTTTTCGGGACCGAAACTACCATCACCTGCATTTTCTTTCCCTGGGAAGAAAGCTGCCCTCCCTCGATCGCCTTTTCCTGCACGCTCCCGATCATTTCCCAGCCCAAACTCACTTCATCGATCGGCGTTGGAATGTATTTGGTTGCTTCAAATTTCACGGCGCGTTCGATTTCGGCTTCGGGCATTTCGGGAAGTTCAATAAAGAAAATCAAGGAAAAAAACCCAGGAATTCCGATAACGGTATTTTTTGTTCCGAAGTTTCCTTCTTTCAAAACTTTGCCGAGAATCCCCTTGACCTGGCCGTCCAAAAGTTCGAGATTTTTTGACTGCAGAAGCGACCCGGAGTCATAGGAAATTGCGTAGTTCACAAAAACCGGCAGATTGTTTTCTTTTTTCAGTTCGATTATTTTTATGCCTGTCGTTCCCAAATCGATTCCCAGACATCTATTCTTTTTCGAAAATATTCCAAACATCAAAGGATAGCAAAAAAACCCGAGCAGAAAAGACTTATCCGCCTTGCCGGGCTTTTTCTCGAGTTATTATACTTATTTTTTCCGAACTGAACTTCAAGCGCATAACTTTTTATTTTTGTGTTTCGACTGTTTTTCCAATTCTAACACATTTTTCGCCTGCTATCAAAATCAAATATATTTCTGTGCTAAAATAAGTATACCACAAAACAGTATTCTTAGAAATATCTTGTCCACAACAACCCGCCAAAACCTAAAATACGCCAAACGCGCAGTACTTGACGCCCTTTTTCCTATCTTTTGCCTGTCTTGCCGAACAGAGGGCGCCTGGCTATGCGAAAAATGCTTTGCAGAACTGAAAATTTTGGATTTTCAGGTTTGCCCCGCTTGCGAAGAAAACATCACCGACAAAGGTTTTCTTTGCCAAAATTGCCGCGACTCGCGAATATCACCCCTCGATGGTTTGATTGCAGCCGTTTCCTATGAAGATCCGGCCGTGAAAAAATTGGTCCACAATTTCAAATATCGTTTTGTCGGTGATATTTCCCGGCTCCTGTCGAAACTGCTGGTGAAGGCGCTGGTCAGAAATGACTTTCCTCTCCCCGATCTTATCGCCTTCGTCCCGCTCCACCCCAAAAGATTGCGCTGGCGAGGATTCAACCAGAGTTTTCTGCTTGCCGCGCATATTTCCAAAGAGCTGGCCCCGCTTCTCAATATTGATATTTTGGATATTCTTGAGCGAAAAAAGTACAATCAGCCGCAGATGAACGTCAAAAACTATAAGGAACGGCTGCAGAATGTGTGCAATATCTTTGGACTGAAGCCGGAAGTAGATCCAAGCCTGGTAAAGAACAAAACCTTTCTCCTGGTGGACGATATCGCCACCACCGGCGCCACCCTCCAGGAATGCGCCAAAATTCTGAAGCAAGCCGGCGCCAAAAAGATATACGCCGCCGTCATCGCCCGCCAAAGCTTGAAAAAATAGGCAAATTATATTATACTTTTGGAGTATTGGAGAGGTGGCTGAGCGGCCGAAAGCAGCACACTGCTAATGTGCTGACTCCGCAAGGGGTCCCAGGGTTCGAATCCCTGCCTCTCCGCCTTCGGTCCGCCGAAGCGGACCTTCGGCGTGACGAAGTCCGCAGAAGGTTTGCGAAGGCGACATTCGCTACGCTGAAGCGTGGCTTCGGCGTGACGAAGTCCGCTGTAGATACGCGAAAGCGAGATAAATATGTTTTATGTTTATAGCTTAAAATGCAGGGAAGGATTTTATGTTGGTTGTACTGATAATTTAAAAAATAGAATGGAAAAACATTAGAAAGGTTACGTGCCAGCGACATCTGATCGTTTGTCCATACAATTAGATTTTTATTTTGGAATTAAGGATAGGTATAAAGCATTTGAATTTGAAAAGTACTTGAAATCCGGATCAGGCAGAGCTTTTGTCAAAAAACATTTTTATAATTAAAAACTTTTTGGAGAGGTGCCAGAGCGGCTGAATGGACCGGTCTTGAAAACCGGAGTACCAGAAATGGTACCGGGGGTTCAAATCCCTCCCTCTCCGCCAGAAAACTTATGAATCTTGCAAAGCAAAAAAATACAACCCGGCATATGCCCGCGAATTTTGCTCATCATCACGACGACGAGCCGGTTTTTGGCTGGGAGGCTCCGGAATATGAGTATATCGAAAAGCATCCGAAATGGTACTGGATATCGGGCGGACTGTTGCTTGCCATCATCGTCTATGCTATTGTCACGAACTCCATCCTCATGGCGATCACTTTCGTCCTGATCGGCATGCTGGGATATGTGTATGCCGAACGCGAACCGCGGACAATCAAAATGGAAATCAACCCGGAGGGCATGGTGGTTGACAAAATCATGTATGAGTACGATGATCTCAAGAGCTTCTGGATATTCTACGAAGTGGAAGCCGGGTTCAAAGTCTTAAGCCTTCACAGCAAAAAAACCTTTCTTCCGCACATCCATATTCCCGTCGGCGACGCCAATCCAATCCTCATCCGCGAAGTTTTGCTCAATTATTTGCCCGAGCTCCGGCAAGAAATGACCATCGTCGACCGCTTTTCTCTCCTGATCGGGTTATAGATTTACAATTACAAATGTCTCCGAAGTTTCAGCCAGAGGCTGATCCGCCTCTGGCGGACAAGGGACAACCCATAATTTAATATGTCCTCGTAGCTCAGCTGGATAGAGCGTTGGCTTGCGGAGCCAAAGGCCGGAGGTTCGAATCCCCCCGAGGACACGTTGGAAGTCTCCATAGCTCAATGGATAGAGCGCAGGCCTCCGAAGCCTGAAATAAAGGTTCGACTCCTTTTGGGGACACAAACTAAAAAATCCCAATGGATCATCTTCAAACTCCCCTTTCCGAAATTTCTTTCATCGAAAAAAATTATCAGAAATATTTGGAAAAACTCGGGCTCGAGACGGTTCGGGATTTTTTGTATTTTTTCCCCGCCCGCTATGACGATTTTTCAAAAAAACGTCGCATCAGCGACCTCAAGATCGGCGAAACTGCGACGGTTGAAGGAAAAGTGAGATCAATCAAAAACATCCGCACCTGGAAAAGAAGGATGACCATCACCGAAGCTTCTATAGAAGACCCCATAGAAGCTTCTGACGGAATGATGCGGATCGTTTGGTTCAATCAGTCTTTTATCCTGAACAATATCAAAGAAGGCGGAACCTACCGCTTCAGCGGAAAACTGAATTCGGACGCCAGGGGATTATATCTATCAGGCCCTTCCTATGAAAAAGCCGCGCGCACTCCGACCAACACGGGTCGGCTCGTCCCCGTCTATCCCGAAACGCGCGGGCTCACCTCCAAGTGGCTTCGCTGGAAAATGAGCCAGCTTTTGAAAAATTATGCCGACAAAGTTCCGGAAGTCATTCCCAAAGCCATCCTCAAAAGACAAAAATTGATCGGCTCCGCTGATGCCGTCTGCGAACTGCATTTTCCTTCGACGCTCGAAAAAGTGAAAATTGCTCAAAAAAGAATTGCTTTCGAAAAAATGTTTTTGATTCAGCTCGCCGCTGTTCGCGCCCGCAAAAATTGGGAAGAAGCAAGGGCTGTTCCGGTGAAATTTGACGAAAAACTGGTCAAGAAGTTCGTTGCCTCCCTTCCGTTCAAGCTGACCGACGCTCAGCGCAAATCCGCTTTCCAAATACTCAAAGACCTCGAAAAAAAATGTCCGATGAACCGTCTTCTCGAAGGCGATGTCGGATCAGGAAAAACCGTGGTGGCGGCCATGGCCGCACTCGTTGCGATGATGGCCGGCTATCAAACCGCCATTCTCGCCCCGACGGAAGTCCTGGCCCGCCAGCATTTCGAAACATTCGGAAAGGTTCTCAACGGCTTTTCGCAGAAAATCGGACTGCTGACCAATGGCGAATCCCGGACCTTTTGGAAAAAAAATACCAAGAAAAACTTTCTGGGCAAAATCAAGCGAGGAGATATCAAAATTCTGATCGGGACGCACGCACTTATTCAGAAATCGGTTGCGTTTCACAAATTGGCGCTCGTGATCATCGACGAACAGCACCGTTTCGGCGTGAACCAGAGAGCGTATTTGCAAAAGGAAGCCAGCGACATGAAAGACGGCTTAAAAAACACGATTCCTCACCTGCTTTCGATGACCGCCACGCCGATTCCGAGGACGCTGGCGCTCGCCTTTTTCGGCAACTTGGACATA
>DATGZC010000059.1:0-3271 GCA_035297345.1 Bathyarchaeia archaeon | reverse complement strand
CCGTTCGCCCATCGCCTTGAGATGAGAAATTTCGAGCGAAACACCCGAGTGTTTGGCCAGGTCGATCGCTTCATCGACGGCTGATACGATATTTTTCCCTTCATCCCGCAAGTGCAAAGAAAATATTTTTTTGTGCCGCTCCACGATCTCAAGCATAGACTCGAGCTCCGCCCATTTCGCGTCCTTTTCATGGCTGTAGGCAAGACCCGCCGAAAATCCCAACGCACCCGCTTCGAGCGCCCGTTCCAGATTGTTTTTGAAGAGCTCCAATTCATTTTCGGTGAGGCTCCGCATTTCGTCTCCAACGATTCCGCGCCTCAAAGTACCATGCCCGACCAGCGTTCCGAAATTGAGGCCAAGTTTTCGTCTGGACATTTCCTCGCGGAATTCCGCCATCGAAAGCCAGTTGACATTCACCTCTTTGATATCCGCCCACTTTTGCACCGACTCGATAATCTTTCCGCTCGTGAGCGGCGCAATCGACGCCCCGCAATTCCCGCCGATGATCGTTGTCACTCCTTGATAGACGAGACTCGGCAACTGCGGATCGAGAAAAAGCCGCCAGTAGCTGTCGGAATGATTGTGGATATCGATGAAGCCGGGAGACACGATTTTCCCCTCGGCGTCAATTTCTGTCCTTCCCCTCGACCAAGCCAAGTTGCCGATTTTTGCAATTTTGTTTTGCTTTATGCCGAGACTCGCTTTGTACGCGAGCTTTCCAGTCCCGTCAACGATGGTCCCGTTGCGGATGATTATATCGTACATTTTTTTATTTTTATATTTCCTCCCAAAATTTTTTTTGCTAATTTCTCAAAATGAGGCGTCAGATCACTCACAAAATATTTGTCTTCACCCCCTGCATTTTTCCATTTTTTTTTGGTCAGCTTTTCAGCCAGCTTCTTTCCTGATGCGATCACCTTCGTCCTTTTGCCCATCACCCCCGCGATAGTTTTTTCAAGCATTGGATAGTGAGTACATCCCAGAAGCAATGTATCAATTTTTTTCAATTTCAGGTTTCTCAGATAGACTCGGACGATTTTTTTCGTTTCGGGACGATTTATCCAATTTTCTTCGACCAGCGGGACAAACAAGGGACAAGCTTGGGCGTGCACTTCTATGTCGGAGTTCAATTCGGATATTTTCTTTTTGTATATGCCGCTATTGATCGTTCCTGTTGTGCCGATCACACCAACTTTCCTTGCTCTCCGAAGCTTTGCCGAAGGATGGCTTGCTGTTTCAGCCACCGCCTCCGCGCCCGACGAAACAACATCGTATATTTCCAGCTCCGGATATTTTTTTCTCAAATAATCGGCTGCCAAAGCCGAAGCCGTGTTGCAAGCCACAATAATCATCCGGCAGCCTTTGCTTTCCAGGAAATCGACGATTTCCGCAGAATATTTTTGGATTGTTTCTTGGCTTTTGTTCCCGTACGGCAAACGCGCTGTGTCACCGAAATATATGATGGGCGCATCGGGCAAGACTTTTTTGATTTCCTTGACGACCGTCAATCCCCCCACCCCGCTGTCAAAAACTCCTATCATTTTGCGTATATGCCTGAATAATTCTTATAATATTATTTTACAACAAAAAAAGACGGGCGTCGAACCCGTCTTTTCAGGAAAGCTTTTCAGCGTGTCACTTTCTGGAATCACTTTGATTGAAGAAATTTCTACTGACAGCATAGAAACGCCTCCCCGCTGTCGCCGCTATAAAATAATGCAGTGAAGCAACCTCCACCCGGGGGACGAAAATAGGAACCGACTCCTGAACCGCCAAGATTGGGACCACAGTAACCCCAGCTGCCAAGAGAGCCTTTATTGGTAAATCCGGCGAGACAGCAACTTGCTCCGCTACAACCGGCTTTATATGAGATATAGCACCCTCCCCCTCCCGCCGCCACCGCCGCTTCGATCGCCCGGGCTGTCTCACCGCCTTTATTTCCGACAGACCGGATGGCTTTGATTTGGTCAAGCGTCACGTCGGTATAAATGACATTCCCGTTTTGATCCAAGAAAAGTACTTTGCAAGTATCCGTGCCGAAAGAGGCAGGACAATTGGAGGTCGCCGACACTGTGTCCCAGCCGGTCGGTCCGAATGTTGAGGCGATCGTGTCCACACTGCTGTTTTTGGAAGCTATCAAATTCAAGGCCCATTCCACTCCCGATTCGGAGTTGTAGAAAGCCCCGACCGAACTTTTGCTCTTCTGTCCCATCTTTGTCTCAAGCGCGGTGATGCTCGAAAGAGTCACTACCATGGCAAGAATCACAAAAAGCAGAATGACGGACATAATGAGGCCGGAAGCACGTTTTGTTTTCATGGCTTTATTTTATTTTGTTAGCTGGTGGAATTATAACATATTCCCTGCCAATTCCGCCATCTCGACCAACCTGTTCGCATATCCCCACTCATTGTCGTACCATCCGACGACTTTCACCAGATTTCCGTTGGCCATCGTAAGGGCGAGATCGACAGTCGCGCTCGCGGGATTCCCCTTGAAATCCGTCGAAACCAATTCTTCCTCGGATACGTCCAAAATATTCTTGAGAAAGGTTCCGGCCGCCGCGCGATAAGCGCCATTTATCTCTTCGACGCTCGCTTCTTTTTTCAAAATACCCACAAAATCCGTCACCGAGACCACGGGCGTCGGAACCCGCATGGAAATGCCGTCAAGATTTCCCGCCATGCTCTTGATGGCTTTTGCCACCGTTTTGGCCGCCCCGGTCGTCGTCGGAATGATATTTTGTCCCGCCGAGCGCGCTTCGCGCAAATCTTTGCACGGAAGATCGAGGATCCGCTGGCTGTTCGTATACGAATGCACCGTCGTCAAAAATCCTTTTTCCACTCCGAATTTTTCATCAAGCACTCGGATCATCGGCGCCAGGCAGTTCGTCGTGCAGGAACCGTTGGAAATAATTTTTTCTTCAGCTTTCATTTCATTTTCATTCACTCCGATGAGATATACCGGAATATCCTCACTTTTTGGCGGCGCGGAAAGAACCACTTTCTTTGCTCCGGCTTGGATATGCCTTTCCGCGCTCGGGCGGTCGTTGAAAACTCCGCTGCACTCGAGCACTATATCCACCCCCAGGTCTTTCCAGGGAAGTTTTGCCGGATCCCGCTCTGCGAAACTTTTGATCGCTTTTCCGCCGACAATTATCTCCCCGTTTCCGACTCCGACGTCCCGTGCATAAGTTCCGTACGAACTGTCATACTTCAAAAGATGCGCCAACGTCTTGTCGTCTGTGAGATCGTTTATGGCCACTACTTCAAT
>DATGZC010000058.1:0-6818 GCA_035297345.1 Bathyarchaeia archaeon | reverse complement strand
GCCACAATGTTCTTTTTTCGGGGCCGCCCGGATCCGGAAAGACGCTGCTCGCGAAAACTTTTCCCTCGATTCTTCCGCCGCTCACCTTTCCCGAAGCGCTCGAGATCACCAAAATATTCTCGATCGCCGGAAAATTGCCGCGCGATGTGGCGCTCGTATCCCAGCGTCCTTTTCGTTCACCTCATCACAGCGCCTCGGCCGTCTCGCTGGTCGGCGGCGGACAATATCCCAGACCCGGAGAAATCAGTCTTTCGCATCGGGGAGTTTTGTTCCTCGATGAATTTCCGGAATTTTCGCGGATGGTCCTCGAGAATTTGCGCCAGCCGCTCGAAGATGGAAATATTTCTGTATCCCGCGCGCAAGCCACGCTTTCTTTTCCGGCACGTTTCACTCTGATCGCCGCCATGAATCCCTGTCCGTGCGGAAACGCCACCGATCCGGAAAAACTTTGCTCCTGCAGCCCGTCTTCGATCATAAAATATCAACGAAAAATTTCCGGGCCGATTCTCGACCGCATCGATATCCACATCGAAGTGCCGCGGATGAAATTCGACAAATTGGCGAGCGAGAAATTGGGAGAATCGAGCGGTGAAATCCGTCAGCGCGTCATCGCCGCGCGCGGAAGACAGCAAGCGCGCTTCAAAAATCTCGACGGCATCATTGCGAACTCCGAAATGACCGGCCAGCAGATGAAAGAGTTCTGCAAGCTGGGCGAAAAAGAACTTGAGCTTCTGAAAAAGGCCGTGACCCAGCTCCAGCTTTCCGCGAGAGCCTATCACAGGATAATAAAAATCGCCCGCACCATCGCCGACCTCGCTGCGAGCGAAAACATCGAAATCCCGCATCTGGCAGAAGCGATTCAGTACCGGCAAAGGCAGGCGTGAAAAGAAAAGTTGAAAAAAACAAGCATTTATAATAGTATTAGAATTACAGTTATGAGCAAAAATCACATCAAAAATTCCATACGAAAGTCAATCGAAAAAGATCCCCTGAAAAGCGATATTAAAAAGATTTCGCTTTTCGGTTCGCATCTTGACGGAAAACCGCGAAAAGACAGCGACGTGGATCTTCTCATCGAATTCGCTCCGAAAGCCAACATCGGTTTTTTTCGCTTGGTCGAAATCCAGCAAGCCTTCGAAAAAATTCTCCGCAAAAAAGTGGACCTTCTCACACGGGAACAATTGAGCAAATATTTTCGCAAAGACGTTCTGCAAAAAGCGCAAACAATTTATGAAAAATGATAAATTCTATCTCCGCCACATTCTCGACGCCAAAGATAAAATCGAAGAATACACGATTAGAAAAACGTTCAAAACTTTTTCGAAAAACGATATGATGGTGGACGCGGTGACGCGCCAATTTGAAATAATCGGCGAGGCGGCGAGCAAGGTGAGCGCGGATTTTCAGGAAAAAAATTCCAATATTCCCTGGAGTCAGGCCATCGGAATGCGAAACCGATTGATTCACGAATATTTCGGTGTGAACAAAAAAATCGTCTGGCAAACCTGCAAAAAAGATTTGAAAGAGCTGAAGAAGAAAATTGCAGAAATATTGTAAAAACATTGTTTATTTATTTCATTACGCTCTTTGTACCAGAGCGTTTTTTATTTTTCGGGAAAATAAAAAAGGAGAACCGCGTTGCTGCGAAGCTCTCCTATTGAAGTATTATTCATTTGCCAATTCCACAGATCGTGGTTCTTTTGAATCTCTCCAGCGACCCACACGAACTTTGACCTTATCTCCTCGATTTAAGATATCTGGCAACTTGGCTCCATGTGCCCATATTTTAAGAGTCATCACAGACTTATCCGTCTGGAGCCGAATGGGGTAGATAAGCGCTCCTTTTTCCAGATTCGGAAGATTCAGTACAATTGCCTCCTCCTCGCAGTACTCGGTGTTCCGCTTATCTTTCTCTTCAGACAAATAAAGCAAAGTTATTATTATTGCTGCTATGCAAGCCCCAATTAATAAGTTTCTGAAAAAATCTGACTCAGTCATTTTTATCCCTCCTTAAGCTTTTTTAATCAAGCTGTTTCAGCCTGACGTACTAGTATAAATATTTAATACTATACTTGTCAATATATATCCTTAATATTGACTATATTATTATATAGTGTATACTATATATATACATATAATCGCATTAACCCGCCTGTTTTTGCCCATATGAAACAAAATGAACTGAAAAAAAGCCTTTACAAAGGTCTCAAAGAATTGGGGCTCTCGGAAGCGGAAATCAATTTGTATTCCGTTTCGCTTGAGCTCGGACAAACTTCCATTGTGAATATTGCTAGGCATATGGGAATTTCGCGACCCAATGTCTACAAAGTCATTGCGGGACTCGAAACGCACGGGCTCGCCAAATTTTCCGACAAAGGGAAATACGCCCGGGCGTTTTTGGTCGAGTCACCGACCGTGGTTCTTGAAATGATCCGCAAAAAGAGAGAGGCCATGACCGAAATCGACCACAATCTTGTTTCCGCACTCCCAGAACTTGTGACGAAATATCATCAGGGTCAAGCACCGACCAAAGTCAAAGTTCTCGAAGGGAAAGAACAATTTTTGAAAATATTCAAGCAAAGTCTCGAAGAAGAAAAAAAAGAAATTTTGTTCTTCGGCGCGACGGAAGATTTCATCAGTTACATTTCCTGGACGGAGGAACGTAAATGGATCACGCACAGAGTCAAAAAAAATATTTTTGTGAAAGTTTTGACCCTTCCAGGAAAAGGCGGCGCCGAAATTTTGCGGCCGCAAGACAAAGAAGAGCTCCGAGAAACGCGAATTTTGAAAGGCGCGTGGCCGTTTCTCACTTCCTTCCAACTCTTCGGCAATAAGGTCGTCATCTGGCAGCCAAAGACGCCGCTTGCGGTTTTGATCGAAGACCAGTATATTGTGGAGATGATGAAAAGCACGTTCGACTGGATCTGGGAGCGATCTTCGGCTAAAATAGATTGACATGCGCAAATTCCTTTTTGCCATAATCGCCATCGCCTTGCTTAGTTCGGTCTATTTCTTTTGGCCGTTTGGGAAAAAGTTTGAAATCAAACAGCCGTTTGCGTTGGACATCACGGATAGCGGCAATGATTTCCCAACGATGACCTCCGCTTCAACAGTTTCAGAGTTTCTCGCGGAAAAAAAGATTGCGCTCGGCGAAAAAGACTACGTTTTCCCCGCGCCTGAGGCGAAAATTTTTCCTCGCTCTAGAATAACCATCCGCCGCGCCATGCCGGTCGCGATCGAAGTGGACGGAAAGACCGTTGCGTTTGATACCCTTGGGACAAGCGTGCAAGATGCCATAGGCGAAGCTGATATCACTCTGTCGCACGCAGACAAAGTGATGCCCGAAAGAACAGCTCTTCTCTCGCCGGATATGAATATCAAGATCACCAGAATCAATTTTGAAGAGATAACAGCTGAAGAGGATATTCCTTTTCAGACGGTCGAAAAAGAAGACAGCACTGTCTTGTGGCGAAAAAAAGAAACAAAGCAAAAAGGCGAAAAAGGCGTGCGGGAAAAAACATACAAGATCACCTATACCAACGGCAAGGAAACGAACCGCCAATTGGTGGGGACGAAAATCACAAAAACACCCGTATCGGAAATCGATGTGGTGGGGACGAAAATCGTCGTCGGAAAAACTCAGACAGGCGGCGCGACTTGGTATACGAACGGTGATGGCCTCACTTGCGCAAGCCTCGACTTCGCCCACGGAAAATATTTGCGCGTGACGAACAAATCCAACGGAAAATCTGTGATCGTCCAGGTGAACGACAGCGGTCCGTATGGGAAAGGACGCGTGATCGATCTCAACAAGAAAGCCTTCCAAAAGATCGGCGACATCGGTAAGGGAGTGATCAACGTGAAGGTGGAAGAAATACTTAACTAAAATTTTCAATTTCTAATTTTCAATTTTCAAACAATTTTCAATGACCAAATTTCTAAATAAAAAATCGCTTGGCCAA
This sequence comes from Bathyarchaeia archaeon, assembly GCA_035297345.1. Lineage (GTDB taxonomy): Bacteria > Patescibacteriota > Minisyncoccia > Moranbacterales > UBA11712 > JAPLXD01. Next base: position 2,856 of record DATGZC010000058.1, on the reverse strand, counting down.
AACTTTTTGACAAACGAAGAAATAGGCCGGGATATCGTTAACTTGGCCGATATTCAGGATAAAAATGTTCTTGAAATTGGACCAGGGAAAGGGTTTTTGACGAAATATCTGGCAGAAAAGGCGAGGAAAGTTTTGGCGGTGGAAATAGACAGAAATTTAGTTGAAAATCTCCGTAGAGACGCGATTAATCGCGTCTCTACCGCGCGCAATGGCAATGTCGAAATCGTCGAGGGCGACGTCTTGAAAATAAATCTGCCAAAGCTGATTGAAGAAAAAAATTTCCAAAAATATAAAGTCGTCGCAAATCTCCCGTATTACATCACTTCGAAAATCATCCGCTTGTTTCTTGAGACAAAATATCCGCCCGCCGAAATGATCCTGATGGTCCAAAAAGAAGTCGGCGAAAGGATCGTTGCTCTCGACGGGAAAGAGAGCATTTTGTCCATCTCCGTCAAATTCTATGCCGAACCGGAAATCCTGTTCGATGTCCTGCGAGAAAATTTCGAACCCGCGCCAGTTGTCGATTCGGCGGTGATCAAAATAAAAAGAAAAGAAAAGATTCCGAATGTTGACATAAATAAATTTTTCTCTCTTGTCCGAGCAGGATTTTCAGCCAAGCGAAAAATGCTAATCAACAATTTGTCTTCAAGTTGTCAAACGACAAGAGCCGGGCTCTTGCTGGCGTATGAAAAAGCCGGTTTGGAGCCGACGGTGCGAGCGGAGAAATTGAGCGTGGAGGATTGGGTAGAGTTGTATAATCTTTTTTAAGAGCCCGACATCTAATCTCTTTTTCTTTGTCGTTCCCGTCCCCGAGCCTGGGATGACAAAACAAGCTTTGAGCTTTCAGTTGTAGTTTTGCACTTTGCGCTTTAAGTTTAGAGTTCGATTTACCGAAGTCTAATTGCCGGATAAAATACCAAAAGAAAGATTATCACGACGTAAAGAAACAGCAATCCGAACACCCACATATGCACCCTTCGGGGTGATATTTTTTTTGTCTGAAGAATCCAGAAGGATGCGGCCCCAAGGATCATCGCCGGAAGAAACAAATTTTTCGCATTGAGCCATAGGACGCTCAAGGCATAGGAGATGAAAATTCCGAGACCGATCGCAAAGCGCGCCCATGTTTCGCCAAGAATGACCGGGATCGTCCAAGCCTCGTCCGCCCGGTCGCCGTCGATGTCTTTCAAATCTTTGATCGGCAGCGAAATTGTGAACGCAATGATCAGTAGCCAAAAGACCTGATGGGGAAAGCGAGTGATATTCTGGCCATCCGCCAGAAGCATGAAACCGGACGAGAAAAGAAGGGTGAGAGCGAGCGCTGAAAGAAAACTGGCTACACCCGGAAACCTCTTGAGACGGAACGGCCAGGCGGAATATATCCAGCCGATGGCTTGATAGACGAGAATCACGAGAAAAAATTTCACGCCGACCGTGATGGCAAGAATCAGCGAGAAGACAAAGCATAGCCAAAAGAGCTGGCGATAGTCTTCGCCTGTCACTTGGCCCGTTGCAAGCGGCCTTTGCTTGTTCGTCATCCGGTCAATTTCCAAGTCGATCTGGTCATTCAAAAACACGGAAGCCAGCCAGGCAACTACCGCCGCCAAGACCAAATTGGCAAACGCCAAAAGAGAAAAAACATTGATATTGAGATTGTGCGGGAAATAAAAGGCTCCCAAGCCCGCCCCGACCAAAATCAGCCCGGCGTGGATGGTTATTTGGATCCAGCGGACATTGCGTGCGACAGGCCAGAGTTTTTCCCGATAAAATAGCCAAAAAAACAGAACTATAAGCGGCACGAGCAAGAACGCATAGACAAGGTTCATCTTTATATTGAGCGCGTTCACGAAATCCGTTTCGACAATGGAAAAAATTGTCGCCGGCGTCAGAAAAAGCCCTGCGATATCAAAATTTTCGACCGAAAAAGGGCTATTTTGTGGCAAAAAATACAGATAGGCGAGCCACGATGGAAAGGAGCCCAAAATAAACAAAATAATATAAGTTATAAAGCCAGCCAAAAGAGCTTTCGCCGCTTTTTTTTGCTTTATATAAGAGTAAATAATCACAAACACGATTGCGAGCGCCACTTCAATTCTGACTCCATAGGTAATCCCGATTGCGGCATTGTTCCCAAAAAACGTCAAAAAACGCATAAGCAAGCCTTTCAAGCTGTCAAAAGCATAAAAACTCCAGCAAAAATTCTGTCCGCACCAGATTTTGTCGATGACCGGCGGAAAAATAACAAGCAAAAATCCCCAAAGAAGCGCGTTGGCGACCTTTTCCAGCCTTTCTTTGAGCCAAAAATCGAGAAATATCAAGACTAAAAGATAAGAAAAAGCGAAAAACGACCAAGCGGCCAGCGTCGAACCGACAAAAAAGGCGAGCGACTTATCTTCGAAACCGGAAAACAAATTTTCGCCGAGCATTCGAAGGGCAATGATCGCCGAAAAAGCGACGAGCCAGGCGGTAAGAGTGAGCGGATAGGATTCGATTTTATTGAGTATTTTTTGGAACATAACTCAAAGCGTAAAGTGCAAAACGCAAAACCAAAACTTAAAATTTAAAACATAATAAATTTTTGATTTTGCGCTGTCGTTTTGCGTTTTGCATTTTGAGTTTTGAGCTCGCTTATATCTAAATTCAACCTAGCATATTACGGCTTAACTTATCAACATTTGACGCTAGTTGCTGGGCTCAAAATATGGTATAGTTAGAGTAATGAAAAACCGAAAAAATAAAACAAAAATCATAGCCATGCTTGCTGTGAGTTTCGTTGTATTTGGAACAACGCTTTTTGCGCTGGCTGAAAGCAAAAACAACAATTCTCTCTTCCTTGATTCCGACCAAGACGGCCTC
>DATGZC010000057.1:0-7471 GCA_035297345.1 Bathyarchaeia archaeon | reverse complement strand
CGGCGGAGCCATGGGCGGCTTGATGACCGTTGGAGCGATCGGGATTGGCGCGGGAGTTGGAGCCTTCGGCGCTGCAAGTTTGATGACAGGCTGGCGTTGGGCTTTTAGAGGATTTGGTGCAATGGCGGCAGGTGTGGGACGCAAAATGCAGCTCGATGTAAGTATGATGAAGGGGATGGAAAGCGATCAAGAAAAATGGCTGCAGCAGAAAATGGCATTCCTTGAGCAATATGAAAATAATATTGATCAAGGTATAGAAGAAATTCTGAATGGTACGAGAATTCAGCATGTAAGGGAAGAATATGAACAAAAAAGTTTTGAAAATACCATCCGAGCAAGAAATTTGGCGCTGAAATCATTTGCTATAAGCTCCGTGCTTGGTGAATCTTTCAGATATGCAAGTCAGGCAACGGGGATTAATATAGGATCAATTTTGAAAAAAATTGGCGGTTATGCAGGTATTGGCGGTGGTTCTATGACGCAACATTATGAACCGGGCAAGTTTGGTTCGGCTGGATATGGAACGGAGACTGAAGGTCACGATGTTGTTGAGGCATATCAAGAGGGAAAATATGGCGAAGCTGGATATGGGACCGAAGGTGAAGGCCACGATGATATTGTAAAATCTGCAAGTGAAAGATACGGGTACGGAAGATACGGTTCTGCTGGTTATGGGACGGAAGCGGAGGGGCATGTAAATGAATTTGATGAAAAGTACGGTCCAGAAAAATTTGGAACAGAAACGGAAGGACACGATGTTGTTGAGGCACATCAAGAGGGAAAATATGGCGAAGCTGGATATGGAACAGAAACGGAAGATCATGCAAGTGAGCCCGTTGAAAAATACGGACCGGAAGGACACGGTTCAGAGACAGAGGGCCATGTCTCCGAACCGGAAACACAGACTGGTGAGTCGTCCGGCGCATATCTGGAAGGGAAATACGGGACAGAAACTGATGGTCATGTTTCGGAATCGGAAGTGCAAGCAGCCGAAATTTCCAAGCCTCAACTTGAGCAAATCGCAAATGTGAAAATAAAAGCTGGCGGGTCTATGTGGGGAAGCATTGAGAACAATATCAAAGCCAATCCGAAAGATTTCGGTCTCAATCCGGATGATCCAAATTTCACGAAAGATATGCACAAGATGACACAGACAATGCTCAATGAATTTGCTTCTCGGAAAGGCTTGAGTTACGAACAGCTTGATCAAATCGCGCGGACAAAATTGCGAGCGGGAGATTCGTTCAAAATCGTATGGGATACTTCAAACGATGACATATACATTGATGATTTTCACGGCAAAGCTTTTGGGGCGGATATTTCGCACGGCACCTTAGGCGCATCGGTCGAAGAAATTGCTTCAAGCAAGCCACAAATTTCACATGAACCGACGGTGAAACATGGAGCGGGAGTGGTGGATAATCACCCGAAAGGCGTCGGGCATGTCGCTTCGGAACATCAGCCGTCGAGGGGTGGAGGAAAAATGAAGTTTTCGCCGGAAATCGAGGATATGGACCGAAAGGCGAATGCCAAATGGAACGCCGCAGTTCAGCACGAACAGGAATGGAATGCCAAACGTCCCGGATTTGCAGCAGAGAATGCAGACAAATTGGCAAAAGCAAACCATAGAATATTTCTCAATACACGAGGGCTTTGGGATAGTGTCTTGGTGGGAGCGAATTTCGGTGGGCATACGGATGTTTGGAATAGCCCGGCGTCTGAAATTTGTCGTCAAATCAAGCTATATGTCGCGCAAGATGTGATTGAAAAACAAGCGGTGGATAATATAAACGAAAATATGGTACGACTGGGAGCTATATTCAAAGCTTTTGGAGATCCGCCTGCAGGAATGAAAATGAATGAATACTTCATGAGTATCACTTCGAAAGCAGCAAATATTCCGGTTATAAACGCGCTAAAGTCAACGCCTATTGAAGATTTGCTTAAACCCCTTAGGAAATAAAAGATAATAAACATTAAATTATTTTTATGCCACAAGACACAATCTTGCAAAAATCGATTATCGAAGAACTGGGGCTTGAGAATCTTCCCCAGGAAAAACAGGAAGAAATTCTCGTAAAAATGACGGAGGTGCTGCTCAAGAAAATATACCTCGAGACTTTCGAAAAGCTCGGAGAGGCGGATCGCGAAGAACTGGCCAAAATGCTTGATGGGGAAGAAGCCGAGCCGGAAAAAGTCGAAGCGTATCTTCGCACGAAAATTGAAGACTACGACGGCTTTGTGAAAGGCATTGTCGAAGAATTCAAAGAAGAAATGAAAAAATCAACAGGGGAACTGGGCGCGATCAAAGAAGAGGAATTGGCAAAGGTAGGAGTGTAAATTAAACCGTCGAAGATCGAAATTTTTTTGAAAATTAACTCGGACACGATTTTTGTTGCGAAAAAATACTTCAGACGCGACTCCACCACGTATTTTTTCGACAAAGAATCGTGTCCTCGAACAAAATTTTCTGCAAAAATTTCGACTCTTTGACTTTCTTAAATTATGGCGCAATCAAATTATCAAGAACCCATCGAGCAGAAGGATACGGAGCTTGGGAAAAAATTCTCCGAGGTGAATATCGATGCTGAAAAAGAAGAAGCTATTCCGGTGCCGGAAGTGACCAAAGAATCACAAGTTGAGGCAAGTATGGAATCATCCGCCGACGATGAAGCTATGGCGGACAAGCCGGAAGAGAAAGTTTCCGAGAAAATCGAAACGGCGCGAAAAACTATCACATCGCAGCAAGCGGCGCCGGCTGGAAACATTGCGAGCGATGCGCAAACCGTGTCTGATATTCAGGAATATGAAAAAAAAGTGGAAAAATTGGTCGAAATTGCAGTTCATCAAGGTCCTGAACACGCGATCCGGGTCGCCCAGCATATGGACAAAGGGAAGGATTCGGGCCAAGCGGATAACTATACCCTTGATGAGATCCATGATCGGCTGATGGAGGACGGATTGCGGGCGCAGTTGATGCAAAAAGGACTACTGGTAGAATTATAAATTTCAAATCAATTTCAAATTATTAAATGATATAATTTTTGGAATTTAGTCATTTAGAATTCAATTGAAATTTGAAATTGAAAATTTAAAATTATTTCAGTCATACTTCCAAAAAATAAATACAAAAAAATATTAAATGGACGCCTATAATCTGAACCTGATCCTCTATCCTCTTGCCGGGCTGGCCGCGGTCGTTTGTTTTGCGTCGGGAATATTGCTGGTTTTCAAAAGCTTCGTCAGCTTTCGGGGACTCGTCACTCGTTCCCTCAATATGGATCTCGATGTCGTCAAAGTGAGCCGGCCGATGAAACGTGAAGCGCAGGGCGGGGAACAGCAGCAGCCGAAATCGGAAAAAGAATTGATCTCGGTGATGGAGCATCTTTTTGCGAGTCTTGGAAATATCAAAGAAAAAGCGAGCATCTGGCACCGGATCATCTATGGCGATGCCGTTGTGGCGCTTGAAATCGCCAATCCCGCCGACAATGACGAGATTTGTTTCTATGTCGGCGCGCCAAAAAAATTCATCAACATCGTCGAGAGGCAGATCCATAGTTTCTATCCCAAAGCTTCGATCGAACGGGTGAAAGATTATAATATTTTTTCTCCGGGAAGTTTCACGGCCGCTTCCAGTCTCACCTTGAAAGACCAACATCATTTTCCGATCCGGACATACCAGACGCTTGAGGCTGATCCGCTCAACAACATCACGAACGTTCTCGGGAAATTCGACGAGAAAAAAGAGGGTGCGGCCATCCAGCTTCTTATGAAACCCGCCCGGGGCGGCTGGCGTTACAAGGGAAAACAGGTCGCCCACAAGATGCAGCAGGGAAGGCAACTTTCTGATGTGAAACGCGATACGCTCGTGCGCCAGGCCGGCCGGGGCTTTTTGAGTGTTCTCCGGCAAAAGGACAGCAAACAAAAAGATATATTGGACCAGAACAAAGAGACGATCCAACTGACTCCCGAAGAGCAGGAAGTGGTGAAAAAGATCGAAGGCAAAGCCGGAAAAGCCGGATTCAATCTGAATATCCGCTTGGTGGCTTCGGCGCTTCACCAGCCGCGAGCGGAGGAGATTCTTTCTGAGCTCGAAAATGCCTTTATACAATATGAAAATCCTGGATTGAACAGTTTCAAAGTTTTGCGCGAAAATCGCCTGCGTCCGAAAAATATCGCTTTTGATTTTATTTTTCGAAATTTCCGCGAAGATCAAAGTTTTATACTATCTTCCGAAGAGATGGCTAGCGTTTTTCATTTTCCGCTGTTTTCGACCGAGACTCCGAAAATCGCCTGGCTCAAGGCTCGCACAGCGGCTCCTCCCTCCAATATCTCGACGGAAGGGATCATTCTCGGTTTCAATGATTATCGCGGGGTGGAGACGGTCATCCGGCATTCCGAAGACGATCGCCGCCGCCATTTCTATGTTGTGGGACAGACCGGAACCGGAAAATCGACGATGATGGAAGAAATGGTCAAGCAAGACATCAAAAATGGAAAAGGCGTTTGCGTCGTTGATCCGCATGGAGATCTGGTGGACCACATTCTTGAGTCGATTCCCAAAGAGCGGGCGGAGGACGTGATTTATTTTGATCCGGCGGATATGGAGCGACCGTATGGCCTCAATATGTTGGAATTTGATCAGACGAAACCGGAGCAGAAAACTTTCGTCATCAACGAGATGATAAATATTTTCGACAAGCTGTATGACCTCAAGCAGACCGGCGGTCCGATGTTCGAGCAATATATGCGAAACGCCGCGCTCTTGGTGATGGAGCATCCCGACTCCGGCTCGACGCTGATGGAAATTCCGCGAGTGCTCGCCGATGAGGAATTCAGGCACCTGAAGCTTTCGCACTGCACGAATCCCGTTGTCAAAAATTTCTGGGAGAAAGAAGCCGAAAAAGCGGGCGGCGAAGCGGCACTTGCCAATATGGTGCCGTACATCACTTCGAAACTCACGCAATTCATTTCGAACGATATGATGCGGCCGATCATCGCCCAGGAAAAATCCACCATCGATTTCCGGCAGGCGATGGATACCCAGCAAATCATCCTGGTCAATCTTTCAAAAGGGAAAATCGGAGAAATCAACGCGAATCTTCTGGGAATGATCATCGTCGGAAAAATCTTGATCTCGGCGCTTTCACGGGTGGATATGCCTGAAAGCGAACGCAAGGATTTCTATCTCTATATCGATGAATTCCAAAACTTCACGACCGACTCGATCGCTCAGATTCTTTCCGAAGCGCGAAAATACCGCCTCGCGCTCGTGATCGCCCATCAATTCATCGCCCAGCTCAAAGAAGAAATTTCGAAAGCCGTCTTCGGGAACGTAGGATCGATCTGCGCTTTCCGGGTGGGGGCGGAAGATGCGGAATATTTGCAAAAGCAGTTTGAACCGGTGTTTGACGCGAATGACCTGATGAACGTGGACAACCGCAACTGCTTCATGAAACTTTTGATCGCGAGCCAGGTTGCGCCGCCGTTCAATATGAAGACCTATCCGCCGACTCCGGGGTCGAAAGAGATTGCCGAAGCGGTCAAAGAGCTTTCTAAGTTGAAATATGGAAGAAATCATGATATAGTGAATGAAGAGATCATGAAAAAATCCAGTTTCGTTTCCGCTCCCGCGACGGCTGATGCGTTCGATATGGGAGAAAAGCCATTATAAACTAAAACGGAAAGATGAAAAGTGAAATGCTTTAGAGATTGCTACGCTCGGATTTTTTATAAATTTTAAGTTTCAATTATGGAAAACAGCGATAACCAGCCGGAAGTGTCAACTGAAAACTCGGTCGATCCGCATTGTGCGGCGTGCAACATGACGATGCATTCAGCGGAAGATCACGGGACCGATTCAGAAGGAAATCGAAGTGAAGAATACTGCTGCCATTGCATGCAGGGCGGAACTTTGATGTAGCGATATTATTTTTGTTTGAGATAAAAATAAAATCTAGAAAGAGAGGTGTACTATGACTGACGAAACAATGAACCCGGAAGTTACGCCGGCAGAAACGGCTCCTGTTGAGACTGTGACCCCGGAAGCTCCGGCGGAAGCAGCTCCGATCCCAGAAGAAACAGCTGCTCCGGCGGAAGAAGCCCCGGTAACACCAGCTGAATAATTTCTTTTTGAATTATTCAACAAAAAAGCCAGCCAAGAGGGACCGGCTTTTTTGTTTTGCAAATTTTTTCTGTATATCCAGCTTAAGCTTTTTGCGGTCGCATAAAAATTAAGCTGGAATAAATTATTTGCAAAATAAAAAAACCGCCGGGGCAGAAAGGTGCTCTGCCGCGGCGGCATACATCCGAATGACTAAACATTCCAAGGGTCCTCTTCTTCCCTTTTTCTCAAAAAGCCTGCTAGCCAGCTCGGGCCGGGAAAAATCGCCAGTGCAACAGTTGAAAGGTTATAGCGCGGGAAAGGATTCTTTTTCTTTGGCGCTTTTTCGGCCTTGCTCATCTCAACGCCCTCTGAAGAATTGGAAGGTCTTGGCGGTCTTTTTATCGGCATAAAGCCCTCCAAATTGGTTGTTAAGTTGCTATAATTAGCTATACAGCCTAGGCTTTTTTGTTTTCGAACCCAGCATATCAGAAAAAAGGTGCTGCTGTTTCAGCTGGGTGCTTAAAATTGAGGACGGTTCATGCTCGAAAATATTTTTTCCGGCTTGCTCCTCTTTCTTTGCCTTCAATAATTTTCTCGTCAGCGATGGAATGATATCGTCGACAAGATCACCAATTCTCTCGATTTGCAAGATTTCCATTATTTGCTTGGATTCCCCAAAATCTTCCAGAAGCCTATTTACTTCATCGGCCATATCTCCGAATGTAACTTTCCTTCCTTGGGTTTTTTTCATTATATTGAAAACAGCCAGATCAACCGTATTATCGACAATTGATCGACGAAGATTTTCTCCGGCTTCTTTTCTCATCCGATCTTTTTCCGATTTTTTTTCTAATTTTGGTGCCATAATTTCATTTTCCCGATTATCTTGTTTTTTTCACTATATCCAATTTTCATCTTGGCTGCAAGCGCTCTCATAGTGGCAATCGTCTGGTCGTAGGTCGGGCGATCGACAGGATAGGGGACGAAATCTTTGCCGCCGTGGGCGAAACTATAGCGCGCCGGATCTTCGTACGAGGCCTTGGCGCCGTAAATTACCTCCGCGGTGAGCGCCAGGGCCCGGATTGTTTTTGGGCCGACGCCTTTGAGGGATAGGAGCTGCTCGTAGTTTCTTGGTTGAATTTCGCTTACTTCATAGAGAATTTTTTGCAAGTATTTGCTTTTCGCAAAATCTTCGATGACGACGGGCAAAACTTTGAAATCGCGGTTGTGGAGATGCATTTTGGTCAGTTCCTGTGTGCTGTTTCCAACAGAAATGACATCGCTTTGCGGTGTCGAATATTTCCGAAGCAATTTCAAGTCTTTCATCAGAGTATCGTAGCTTCCTTGCACGAGTTCGGTGCTGAT
>DATGZC010000056.1:0-6383 GCA_035297345.1 Bathyarchaeia archaeon | reverse complement strand
ATCGCGTCTCTACAGCAGGACGAGCGGGAGGACGTGGAAAAACTGGAGCGGGAAGTGGCCCGCCTCAAAGTTTTGACGGAACAAATCGGCGCGATTGATCCGCTCATCGTCGAGGAGTATGAAGAAACTCAAAAGAGATATGATTTTCTCACCGGCCAGTCTCACGATCTGGAGAAAGCGATTGTGTCACTCATGGAGATCATCAAAGAGATGGATGAGAAGATAAAAATATCTTTCGAAGAAACATTCAAAAAAGTCAACAGCGAATTTTCCAAATATTTCAAAATAATCTTTGGCGGCGGGAGTGCCGAAATGGTCAAAATGAAAATCGAGTCCCGGAAATCCGCGAAGGACGTTGAGGAAAATAGTGAAAACGATGAAAATGACATTGCTGATAAAGATGAACCCGCCTCCGCTGACCCGCGCTACGCCGAAGGCTTCGGCGAGGCGAGAGCTACGGCGGGCGAAGTCGGAATCGAAATCAAGGCTTGTCCGCCGGGAAAGAAAATATCGAACCTGGCTATCCTTTCGGGAGGAGAGCGTTCGCTCACGTCGCTCGCATTGTTGTTCGCGATCATTTCCAACAGTCCGCCTCCGTTCGCGGTGCTTGATGAAGTGGAAGCGGCCCTCGACGAAGCAAATTCCAAAAGATTCGGAAGAATCCTTCAAGAACTTTCAAACCGGACGCAATTTATTTTGATCACCCACAACCGCGAAACGATGCGCCAAGCTTCTTGCCTCTATGGCGTCACAATGGGTGCGGACGGGGTTTCGAAAGTTCTGTCGGTGAAATTGGACCAAGTGGGTGAAAAAGGAGAAATACGATGAAATTTAAATCTAAAATTTGAAATCAATAAGTCTTAGGTTGACATAATTCTTCATATCCCCTAGTATACTATAGTATTTCAGTAAACTAGTTTTCTTAAAGTTTATGCTAAAGATCAGATTGACCCGCAGGGGAAAAAAGAATAGCGCCTTCTTTCGGGTGGTGGTGGCCGAACATACTTCGCCGATCAAGGGCGGATTTTTGGAAGTTCTCGGTTTCGTGAATCCGCACACGAAGGAAAAAAGTTTCAAGACTGACCGAATCCAATATTGGATCGGAAAGGGCGCGCAATGCTCGGATACGGTACACAATCTTTTGGTTTCCAATGATGTTATCAAAGGGCCCAAAAGAGCAGTGAGACTAAAGAAAAAAGCCGCCTCCGCTGAGGCTCCGGCGAGCCAAGCCGAAGAGGATAAAGCTGATAAACCGGAAGAAGCAAGGCCGGAGGCAAAAGAGGAGAAAAAAAATGAAGAAAAAGAAGGTAAAAAACCGGCAGAAGAAGTAAAGACAGAAGAAAGAGCAGAAGAAAATAAGCCTGAACCGGATAAGAAAGAAGATGTGAAGCTAGAAGATGAGTAAGAAATAACAATTATGTTGAGTATGCTTTCCAGCAGCTGTTGTTGACGCAGTTGCTTTTGTTTTGTACGATGAAGGCACAAACAAACTATTTTCAGGAGGATCAAAGAAACATGGCCAAGAGTCGAGGAAACTGGAAGGGGGAGCTTCGGCGTCACAATTATAAGTTTAGAATGTGGATAAAATTCCGCTATTGGGCTTGGGTATTTTAAAAAATACAAGCGACTCACTTGGTCGCTCTATGAGGGAGGGTGGAATATCCGTGATAAGATCTGGATTCCGGGGCCAACTTTTTTACGTAATGCAGTTGGCGCGAGAGAGCCCGGCAAGATGCAGATTACTGGGACCAGTTGATGAAGCTGGCAGAAGTCCGCTGACGAGGCTCTACCATGACGCCGGCAGTCCCTCCATTCTGGCAGCAAGTAGCATCGGCCCCTTGGTAGAAATACCGAGGGGTCATTATTTTTTAACTTGACAAACTGCAAAAAATAAATATAATTATAATTAAAGACCCCGAAAAAAATGCGGGGTAGTCGGAAAAATTGGGAGGCATCTGAAACGAAAGGTCGAATGCCCAGAAGTTACCAAATTTCCGAAATTATCAGTCTAATTCAGAAAAGATGGAAAGAGATCAGGAATTTGTGGATTTCGTCGTGAAAGCGCTGGTTGACAATCCGGACGCGGTGAAAACCAACCGGACCATCGACGAGCGGGGCGTTCTCATCACTTTGGATGTTGATTCAAAGGACATGGGGATGGTCATCGGCCGCGAAGGCGCAACTGCCAAAGCGATCCGTACCCTTCTTCGCGTCGTTGGCGCCAAGAACAATGCCCGCGTGAACCTCAAGATCAACGAACCGGAAGGATCCACCCGCGGCCAAAACCGCGATGAATCCAAGCGGAGCATCGACGAAGTTGTGAATGATATCAATGTATAGTTTTTGAAGTTTTTAGTCCCGTTAAATACCCACTTCGTGAGGTCCGACAGGGCCGGAATATAACGGGATAAAGCTTTATCTTACGCAAAAACCGTGCTAGAATAAAGGCGCGGTTTTTGTATGGGAAAATTTAAGGAGGAAAGTAAAATGGACAAAGATTATTGTCGGTGGAATATTTTCAAAGAAAAATTAAACAAGAGAAAAGAAATTTATTTCAGGAAAGGAGAGATTTGGTGGTGCGCGCTGGGAATAAATGTCGGATATGAGCAGGACGGGAAAAATAAAAATTTTGAAAGGCCAGTCTTGGTTTTGCGAAAGATAAACAGGCATTTGGCCCTGGTATTGCCGTTGAGTTCAAAAATAAAAGATCATCCGTATTATTATCGATACAGACACGATGGCAAATTATTTTAAGCAATTGTTTTCCAGATGAGAGTTGTCAGTACGAAAAGATTTTTGCGTCGATTGGGCACGATAGAAAAAGAGAATTTTAACGGGATACTTGAAGCGGTTATAAAGTTTTTGCAAGAATAAAAACGGCCCCGCTTTCGCGAGGCCTCGGAGCTTCCCTTGCGGGATGCCATTGTAAATTAATACTAGCACAAAACCGAAAAAATTTCAACCCGGCTGTGGATAACTTTTGAAAATATGGCTTTTTTAAGGGAAAATATAGGATAAATTTTTTTTGAAATAAAATTATGAAGTTATTTTTAGCCTCCTCGTTAGATCAAACAATATCCCAACTAGATAAGAAAGATAAACAAGCAAAGCAAGCTAAAAGTGCTTTTTATTGGCAATGCGGCGGATGTTTATGAGGATAAGTGGTGGGTGGATTTAGACCGAAAGGCATTTCAAAATCATGATTATGAAGTCGTTGAAAGGGATTTTAGGGATATATCTAAAGAAGAATTAAGTAGTGCATTGAGCGAAGTCGATGTTGTTCACATCTGCGGCGGAAGTGTTTTTCATATTCTTTCACTTCTCAAGGAAAATGATTTTTTGCAGATTATAAAAAAGGCAGTAGTTGATAATGAGATTATTTACACTGGAACGAGTGCAGGTTCGATCATCGCTTCGGAGCGTGTCGGTTTATATCTATATGATGACGAGGAAAAGAAATTTTTAAAAGAGAACGCGGATTTTACCGGATTAGGGTTTGTTAATTTTCTGATCATCCCTCATGCGGACAGCGAGGATTTCGTTGAGAGCAACAAAGATATGGTTGGGCATGCGGCTGATATAAATTTGCCGATTGTAGTTCTAAAAGACAACCAAGCAGTTTGGGTTGAAGACGATAAAATTCAATTCTTATCAAAATAAATATGAATTTCCACATCGTCACAATTTTTCCCAAGATTTTCGACTCTTATTTTTCCGAGAGCATTGTTAAGCGTGCGCGGGAGAAGAAGCTGGTGGATATCAAAATCCACAATCTGCGCGATTATACGACCGACAAACATAAAACGGTGGATGATACGCCGTATGGAGGCGGAGCAGGAATGGTTTTGAAAGTCGAGCCGATATATAAATGCCTTAAGTCTATTAAAGCTAAAAAAACTAGAATTATATTGTTTTCTGCGAAAGGCAAGCGATATACACAAGCGGATGCGAAGAGGCTGGGAAAGTACGACAATTTAATCATGATTTGCGGGAGGTACGAGGGCGTGGATGAGCGCGTGGCGAAATATCTCGTCGATGAGGAAATTTCGATCGGGGATTTTGTCCTCACCGGCGGGGAAATTCCGGCGATGGCGGTTGTGGATTCGATCACGCGGCTCGTCCCCGGCGTTTTGGGAAACGCCGAATCACCGAAAGACGAATCTTTTTCCAAGAAAAACTATCTCGAGTATCCGCAATATACGAAGCCGTCGGAGTTTCAGGGGTGGAAAGTGCCGGAGGTTTTGCTGGGCGGGAATCACAAGGAGATTGAGAAATGGCGGGAAAAGAACAGTAGGAAGTTAAAATAGTCTTATAATTTCGAATTTTGAATTCTGAATTTTGAATCAATTTCGAATGATATAATTTTGAAACATTGAGACATTCAGTCATTATTTCAAAATTCAAAATTGGAAATTCAAAATTTTGTCTATGAAATCCAACAAAAATAAACCGGATCAGATATTAATAACCACCATCTTCGCCCTTCTCGTCTTCGGCTTGGTGATGCTTTCTTCAGCTGGGATCGCCATTTCCCAGCAGCGTTTCGGCGACCCGTACTATTTTTTCAAGCATCAGCTTTTTTTCGGCGTTCTGCCGGGGCTGGTTTTGATGTATATCGCCCAGAAAATCGACTACCATTTTTGGAAAAAATTTGCGTTTCCTTTTTTTGTTTTGAATCTTTTTTTTCTGGTGCTGGTTTTTATTCCGGGACTCGGGCTCAATTTCCAGGGAGCCAGCCGTTGGATCAAGCTCGGGCCGTTTTCTTTCCAGCCGTCCGAAATGCTGAAACTCACGATGATTTTGTATCTGGCCGCGTGGCTCGAGAGCAAAAAAGAAAAGGGCGCGGATCTTTTCGAAGGATTTCTTCCTTTTCTTGCGATTGTCGGAACGGTCGGATTTCTCATCATCAAACAGCCGGACATGGGGACGCTCGGTTCGATAGTTTTGATTTCGATGGCGGTATATTTCATGTCGGGGGCCCAATGGAAGCATATGACGGCGATGCTCGGCCTCGGAGGACTTGCCTTTTTGGCTTTGGTGAAATTCGAATCGTACAGGATGAGCCGGCTTCTCGTATTTTTGCATCCCGAACTTGATCCGCGGGGGATCGGCTATCAGATCAACCAGGCGCTTCTTGCGATCGGCTCGGGAGGCATATTTGGACTGGGGCTTGGACACAGTCGCCAAAAATTCAACTATCTGCCGGAGCCGGTGGGCGATTCGATATTTGCTATCGTCGCCGAAGAGGTCGGCTTGATCGGAGCGGCGCTGCTCGTGGCCCTTTTTGTGATTTTTGCGATGCGAGGACTCAAAATTGCCAAGAATGCGCCGGATACCTTTGGAAAACTGGTGGCAGTGGGCATCACTTCGTGGATCATTTTCCAGGCCCTTATAAATATTGCCGCTATTTCTGGGATTGTTCCGCTCACAGGAGTCACTTTGCCGTTCATTAGCTACGGCGGCACTTCTTTTATCTTCCTTATGACTGGAGCGGGAATTTTGTTGAATATATCCAAGAAATGCGATAAAATGTAGAAAATACCAAATAGCAAATACCAAAGACCAAAAATACAAATCAAAAATAAGAAAATTTAAGTATTTATTAGTTTTTGGTTTGAATTTTTGATATTTGGTTTTTGATTTTTGATATATTTATTATGCGAATAGTATTAACTGGAGGAGGAACAGGCGGCCATATATTTCCTATTATCGCCGTTGTGAAAAAAATAAGAGAAATTGCTCCCGAGGGCGCAGACTTGGAATTTTTGTTTTTGGGGCCGAACGGCGATTTCGAAAAAGAGGTGATGGAAAAAGAAATGATTCCGAGGAAGAATGTTCTGAGCGGGAAATTGCGCCGGTATTTTTCATTGAGCTATATTCCGGATCTTTTGAAAATTCCGGCTGGTGTCATCCAGGCCCTCTGGCAGCTGCTTTTTTTCATGCCGGACGTGGTATTTTCAAAAGGCGGATATGCGGGAGTGCCGGTTGTCATCGCGGCCTGGCTATATCGCATACCGATTGTCGTCCATGAATCAGATATCATGCCGGGTCTTGCGAATCAATTTTCGGCAAAGCTTGCAACGAAAATCCTGGTGTCTTTTCCAGGGGCGGCGAACTTTTTCAGTCCCGGAAAAGTTGAAATTACCGGCAATCCGATCAGGGAGGAGCTCACCAGGGGCAGTGCAGAAGAGGCAAGAAAGATCTTTGGGCTTCAACCTGGCAAAAAAACGCTTCTTGTCATGGGAGGCAGCCAGGGAGCCAGAGCGATCAATAATTCATTGATCCGTATTTTGCCCGATCTTCTCAAAAATTTTGAAGTTATCCACCAAACGGGAAAAAATGAATACGAAGGCGTGATTCAGGAAGCCGGCAAACTCGGCATC
>DATGZC010000055.1:0-8629 GCA_035297345.1 Bathyarchaeia archaeon | reverse complement strand
TCGGCTGAAATTCCTTTGGCAAAAAGATTGTTGTCATAGCTCGGAAGATTCGCCATAGCGAGAACTTCTCCGTTTCGCGGATCAATGGCCACCGCCGCCGCCGTTTTCGTGCCGGTCTCATCGAGCTTCGCCTGCAAAGTATCTTGCAATTTTTTCTGCAGATCAGCGTCGACGCCCAACGTCAGACCATTCCCCGGAACAGGCGGGGTTATTCCAAAATCTTTTTTGATATTGCCGGCCGAATCCACTTCCACCTCCTGTTTTCCATTCAATCCGCGGAGATATTTTTCGTAGCTCGCCTCAACGCCGGTTTTCCCGATATAATCGGTCATCAAATAATCCGGATGCTCGGCCAGTCCTTTCTGGTCGATTTTTCCGCTATATCCGACGAAGGATGAAAAATACGGCCCGTCTTCATATTGCCGCACGGCAGTTTGGTCGAGCCTGAAACCCTTGAGCCGCGACTGCCTTTCCGCAAAAATGAGCGCCTCCTCTTGAGTCACATTTTCTTTTATCAAAACGGGATTGAGCGAGTTTTCATCTTGTGATCCGACGATGGTTTCGACATTCTGGTTGTTCATATTGAAGAGGCTTGCCAGCTCTTCAATTTCTTTCTTCTTTTCAATCCTATCTTTGGAAATGTCGGCCGGAATGGCAATCAAATCGAAACTCGGAACATTGTTCACGAGTTTTTTGCCGTTCCGGTCGAATATACCTCCCCTGGGGGCCTTGATAACGATCGCCCGCACTCGATTTTCCCGCGATAGCTCGCTATAGTGCCCTCCCCTCACTATCTGAAGATAAAAAACTCTCAACCCGAGCAAAGCAAAAAACAAAAAAATTATTCCGCGAAACATCTTGATTCGCGTTCCTGAAACGGCGCTTCCCACGATACGAGTTTCATCGAGTTCGGCGGCATTTTCCGTGATTTCCTCTATCTCCGATCCGCGCAATTGCCTTTTCCTGTTGAAATAAGTTTCAAACATATTTTTTCAGCAAACCTAGTGATACCTTTTCATGAGCTTTATAGGTTCAACAAACAAAGCTCTGCTTACTCTGCGAAAAATATAATATAAAATATATGCGGCAACAATTGTATACAATATTTTCAAAAAATGATCGGCGCTGAAAATATGAAGAGCGGCATTGAGCGGCTTGTGCGAATAGCTTGCATTTGTTTTCAAGCCTCCCCAAACGATGAAATTTTTGACGATTTCAGAGACTGCCACCAACAAGGCAAAAGTTGCCAAAAAAAATGTTTTTCGCGATCTGATATCGGCAACATCAGCAAACCACGAAATCGTCCAGCCGATCAAAAAAAATGAAAGAGTTGCTGTCCCAAAAACCGCGCTTGATCCGGCGTCAATCAAAATTCCGGTTAGCAATATCCATTTGACCGATTCTTTGAAGCCCAGTGTGAGAACCAACGTTATCACAAGCGTCAAAGCCAGATCCGGGATCCTTCGCTCCGAAAAAAACACGCCTTCGACCGAAAGTTGGAGGAAAACTATGAAGATGCAAAACAAAAATAGGGTTAGGTTTTTCATCTTGAGATTATTGCCCTTTCACGATAAAAACAATCCTCAATTTTGACACATCGACGGCCGGCACAACTGACGTTTCCTGAAAAAGCTTGTCGGGCGATTGACCCACTTGGCCGATCTTTCCAACCGTGAGCCCGCGCGGAATTTCGCCGCCGAGACCCGATGTGATGACCGAGTCACCTTCGTTGAGAACATCCGCTTGCGAAATCATGCTCATCTTGAGTCCGAGGCCATATTCGCCTTCAATGATCCCTTTTGCGCCAGTTTTTTGCGCTTCTGCGTTCACTGCGCTGCCTGGGTCGGTGATCAGCGTGACTTTTGCCGTGTTTGGGAAAGACTCCGTCACCCGACCGACCAGGATTCCATTTGAGACTATTGCCGGCATTCCAGTCTTGACGCCTGCATTTTGTCCTTTGTCGATCAAGAAAAAATTGCCCAGGCCCTGCGGATCTTGAGCGATCACAAAACTGGCTTCGAGGCGAAAATCATGCCGCGGCGCAAGATCCAATTGGTTCCGCAAATCCACATTTTCCTTTTCTGCGTCTTTCAGGCGGTTGTTTTCAGCGATCAATTTTTGATTTTCTTCGAGCAGCCTCTCGTTATCGTTTTTGAGATCGCCGATTGACCCCAGGAATTGAAAAAATCCCGCCGTCCCCCCCGAAAAAATCCGAAACGTTTTGAGAAAAGGGCTGGAAACGCTCAAGATGACTCCTTTCACTGGATTGTCCGCTCCATGAAGACCGGCAAAGATGACGATCGCCAGAATAATAATTATCGAAATGTATTTTAAATTTTTTCGAAACATGCAAGATATTAAGTTAAAAAAATCTAAATTTTCGCAGAAATTTTTGTCTGAGAAGCTGATTTTTGTCGAAAAAACACGTGGTGGATTCGCTTTGGAAGTGCTTTTTCGGTATAAAAATCTGCTTCGAGTTAAATTTCAAGAAAATTTGGTTTTTTTTAACGTTTTTTCTATTAGAACCGCACCTTGTCATACTGCGTTTCGGCCAGCACGTTTTTGAGTTCTTCGAGATGTTCGAGGATGATTCCTGTTCCCCGAGCCACGGCGGTCAGTGGATCGTCCATCACCCGAGTCGGCATATCGGTCTGCTCGGCGATCAATTTGTCGATCCCGCGGATGAGGCTGCCTCCCCCGGCAAGAATGATCCCTCTTTGCATAATATCGGAAAGAAGTTCCGGCGGAGTCTCTTCAACCGTTGATTTAATGTTGTTTACGATTATTTTTATGGATCGAAAGATGGCTTCCCGGATCTGCGAATCGTTCACGATCACTTCTTTGGGAAGTCCCGTGACAAGATCGCGCCCTCGCATCGGCATTTCAAGAACTTCATCAAGCTCATAGGCGCTGCCGATCGCGATTTTGATGTCCTCCGCCGTTTTCACCCCGAGGAGGAGGTTGAATTCGTCACGGGCATAGCGGATGATGTCTTCGTTCATTTCGTCCCCGGCAATCCTAAGGCTCCGGCAGACCACCACGCCGCCGAGAGAGATCACCGCGATTTCCGTCGTACCACCCCCGATGTCGACAACCATATTTCCCGACGCTTCCTGGACCGGCAGCCGTGCGCCGATTGCTGCCGCCATCGGCTCATCGACGAGATATGCCCGCCGCGCCCCCGCGCTCATCGCCGCATCAACGACCGCGCGCTTTTCCACTTCCGTCACGCCCGAGGGGATTCCGATCACGACCTGCGGACGAGGCATAAGAGCAAAGCTGTCTTTGTGAACTTTCTCAATGAAGTAGCGGATCATCTGCTCCGTCACTTCAAAATCCGAGATGACGCCATCTACCAACGGCCTGGTCGCGACAATGTGCGAAGGAGTTTTGCCGACCATTTTTCGCGCTTCCGCGCCTATCGCCAATATCTGCCCGGTTTTCTGATTTACGGCCACGACCGACGGCTCATTGATCACGATCCCCCGATCCCGGACATACACCAAAGTATTGGCCGTTCCCAGGTCAATCCCGACATCTTTTGAAAATTTTCCGAAAAATCTTGAAAGCAAATATTTGCAGCTAATCAAACATAAAAAATAGATCCATTTCCTGTGAATTTCAAGTTATTTTTTGTATTTATTTAACCGTCCCTAGTATCTAATCTTACTCGAGATGGCCCATTGTGTCAAAGTTCGATTTCCAAGAAAAAAGGGCGATGCAAAACACCGCCCCGAAAATTCATTCAAATGACCTTACGGCCTGTGGGCCTCCCCATATTCCTTTTCGAAATCCGCGACGCTTTGCTCATCAGTGATTATCCTCTGGATATCCTGAAAAGAATGAGTCGCGGCATCCTCGAAGCTAGGTCCGTCAAAGTCCGGTTCGCATGCAAATCTTGCCCGAAATGTTCTTTGCTTTAAATCGACAGAAATTACTTTTCCAGCTTCACTATCCCATGGAAATTCTGTCTTTACGGTGAGCCATTGGCCAACTTCCGGAACTATTCCTCCCATAAGCACGGATCCTCCCTGAATTTTCGTTTCAAGAAATCAAAGATAGAGGGATAGTATTTTTTCGACCCGAACACGACCAAAGTCGGGATCCCGGCGTATCCCATCAGACAAACCAATGCTACGTTATACCATTCCATAAACTTGTCCTCCTTCAAGTCGTGATTAATCAGCCGCCTAGCAACGTTTTTATTTTTGAAATAACTTCCAATTTTGCCACGTCTCTGAAGGTCACAAAGACCATAAGAGTGATGAGCAGTGCGAATCCAATGTTATGGGCGCGCTGTTCGAAACGCTGACTCACGGGTTTCCCCTTGAGCTTTTCGATCATTATAAAGAGAATCCGGCCTCCGTCAAGCGCAGGAATCGGAAGAATGTTTATGATTGCCAAATTTATGGATAGCAGCGCTGTGAATTGCAGAATATAGATGAAACCAAGTTTTGCCACTTGTCCGGTGAGCACCGCGATTCCAACCGGACCGGACACATCCATCCCGACCGATCGGCCGGCGACCAATTTCCAAAGCAGATTCCCGAACGCGACGACGATCATTCCGGCAAGGTCAACAGTCGTTTTCACTCCCCGCCAAATCGCCTCATACCACGGAAAGGAAACTTCGGCGGTTTTCACAAGGCTGATCCCAAGCGCGCCTTGATTGGCCGGGGAATCTGTCCGCGGCGTTCCAGTGAGCTCCATCATCTCATTGCCTCTTTTCACATCAAACGTGAGCGTTTTCCCCTTTCTTGCGTTTATAAAACTCTGGACATCTTCAACGGTTTTGAAATTCACAATTTGATTGTTGTCCCCGACCGCGCCGACAATTTGATCGCCAATCTTGATCCCCATCTGCTCGGCGGGCGACCCGGAAATCGTCTCTATGATCTGGATTTTTTCGTTTTTGAGATTGCCGACCGCCGCATCTTCCACCGCCTGCGGTATCCCGACAAAATATCCGATCGAAAGCAAAACCACTGCGAGCAAAAAATTCATCGCCACTCCTGCCGCGAGAATTTTCGTCCGCACGAACGGAGATTTCGACGCGAAGCTTTTCGGATCAGTCTTGCTTTCTCCATCTTCTCCCGTGATTTTCACAAAGCCCCCGAGCGGTATCCAGTTGACGGAATACAGCGTATCCTCGCTTTCCACCTCTTTTGATCCCCAGACAAGCTTTCTTTTTCCTTTTTTATCCTTGTACACTCCAAATATTCGCGGGGGGAAACCGAAACCAAATTCCTCGGCTGTCACTCCGTTCCGCCGCGCCACCAAAAAATGCCCCAGTTCGTGGACGAAAACCAAGAGGCCCAATATTATAATGAAGATTGCTACAGTAAACATATTTTCCGCATGAACATCTTTTATTCCAAGCTAAGCTGAAATTTTCGTTATATCTCCATCATCTCTTTTTCTTTCTTTTCGCGAACTTCTTCAATCTTCCCATTATATTCATCTACGCTCTTTTGCAGCATATCCTTTCCTCGGAATTTGTCATCTTCGGCCAATTTTCCGCTTTTCACAAGATCCTGTATCTCATCCCAAGCCTCTTCGCGAGCCTTGCGGACCGCCACTTTTCCCTCTTCCGCATATTTCCCGAGCATCTTCACCAGTTCCGTCCGCCTTTCCTCATTGAGCGCAGGAATCGCCAAACGGATCACCTGGCCGTCGTTCACCGGATTGAGGCCGAGCTGCGCCTCATTGATCGCTTTTTCGATATACACCAAGCTGCCTTTGTCCCATGGCTGGATGACGATGAGCCGCGGCTCCGGCACATTGATGCTGGCTACCTGTTTTAGGGGGCTTTTCGCTCCATAATATTCAACCATCAAATTTTCCACCATCGCCGGATTCGCGCGTCCGGTCCTCAGTTTGGTGAGTTCCTCTTTGAAGCGTTCGATTCCTTTTTCCATCTTCGGCCGAGATTGTTCGATAATTTCATTTAGCATAATTTTTATTTACGAATTAAGAATTTGTACCAATATACGAATTAAAACCGCACGAATTATCGAATTTCAAGTATATTATACAAACATCATTCGTATATTCGTAAGAGATTCGTAATTCGTAGAGACTACCGCTTGTTCATCCCGACATATATCACTCCGGGGTTCTGCCGATTGTAGGCGGCCGTTTCGATCGTCCGGCTGCCGCTGAATTGCGTCGTCGCCCAGCTTTGTCCGCCGTCCACGGATTTATAGAATGTTTGCGCCGCTCCGTAGACTATCTCATCGGAATTTTCGGGATTCACCGCGATACCCCTGATTGCATTTTCTTGCGGGCTGTTCAGCACTTTCACCAACTGCCAATCATCCCCGCTATTTTTGCTGCGAAATAGTCCCGTAGTCGTCCCGGCATAGATCCAATTTCCTCTGCTCGGGTCGGTTGCGATCACCGTCGGACTTCCGAACTGTTGGCTGTTTGAAATATTTTTTTCTCCGAGATCGTCAAAGGTCTTGCCTCCGTCCCAGGTGCGCAGCAATCCGCCTTGGTTCACTGCGAAATACGCAAGATTTGAATTTGTCGAGTCGATGGCAATTTTGAAAACAGCACTCCTTGCCTCGTGCAAACTTTGCCACGAATCGCCGTTATTGTCCGAAAAGATGATCTGTCCGGCCGTCGTTCCGCCGAAAATTTTTCCGGAACCGGACGGATCGACCGCGAGCGCCAAGACAAAAGCGCCGCTCGCCGGCTCGGCATACACGTTTGCCCAAGTCGCGCCTGCATCCTTTGATTTAAAAATTTTTCCCCGACCGTCCGCAATCGCCGCGGCATATACGACGTTCGGATCGGACGGATCGATCGCAACCGCATAAGCCTTCGAAGGGGTGCTCTGTGAGAGTTTGAGCGGCTGCCACTTTTCTCCAGCGTCAGTCGTCTTGAAAACGCCGCTGGATTTCGTACCGATGTATATTTCGTTTCCATTGTGCGGGTTCACAGCCAAACTCAAAACATCCACGCTTCCGATGTTTGTTTTTTCATCGATCGCCGCTTTTTGCAAAAATTCTTTTCCGCCATTATCAGAACGGACAACACCGCCGTCAGGAGAACTGGAAACAAGCGAACATCCTGAAAACAGCAGGAGCGATGCCATGAAGAATGATATTTTTGTTTTCATGGGTTTATTATAACACTAATTTTGTCGCTGTCATCCCGGGCCCGAGGATTTCTTCGCTTTTCCCGCCGCTCGCGAGCAGCGGGGCGGTCAAATGAGAAAAATCAGCTTCCCAACACCAGTTTTTCGCTGACTCCGCGCGCGTTTGCATTTGTCCGCTCCAAACGGTTTATCGCTTCTCTTGTATTTTCAACAAGTTCGACCACTTTTCCTATTTTTCTTCGGTCTTCATTGTTCCCAACCATCTTTCTCAAACTCTCTGCTATCACCAGCTCCCAATCGCGAAAAGCCGAGATCATTTCGCTTTTGTTTTTTGAAATTTTTTCTATATATTCAAATCTCTCAAAAATATCTTCCCGGAATATTTTTTTGAGCTGTTCCCGATTTTCTTCATTCCATTTCGGAAGATCTGTCTCCGGAAACCGCAAAGCGGCGCAACGAGAAACGATCGTCGGCAAAATCGAATCGATGTTGTTTGCAAGAAGGACAAAGACTGCCTTCTCTGACGGTTCTTCAAGCGACTTCAGAAGCGCATTCGCTGCTTCAGCATTCATCTTTTGCGCCCTCTTCACGATGCAAAATTTTTGCTTGAGTTCGTATGGAAAAAATTTCAGCCGGTCGAGCGCTGCCCGGACTTGAGAGATGCTTATTTCTTTCTCTCTTGTCTTTCCTTTCTTTTCCTCTGTTTCCGGCTCGATTATCACGATATCGGGATGGTTTTTTGCTTTTATTCTGGCCAAAAATTCACTGTCGCCAAATTTCCCGGCAATTTTCGAGACAAAATGAAATGCCGCTTCTTCCTTCTCGCTTTCTCCTGGTCCCACGAACAAATACGAACTCGGCCGGCTCGAAGAACCCGCCAAACGATCAAGATATGATTTTATTTTGGAATTTAAATTTATATCTGACATTTTAATATTTTCTTTCTTTTTGTCATCCCTGCGAAAGCAGGGATACAGGGATTTAACGATTCCCGATTTTCAACTGGATCCCGGGTCAAGCCCGGGATAACAATGCAAATAATTCTAAGAATTATTTTTATAATCATCCACCATCTTCCCGATCACTCTTTGAATATTTTCCGCAAATTTTTCTTTGGAAAATTTTTCTGCTTGGGCACGGATTTTGGCGGGGTCGTAGTTTTTTTCGTTCTCGGAAAATCGGCGAACAGCATCGGCCAGGACT
This sequence comes from Bathyarchaeia archaeon, assembly GCA_035297345.1. Taxonomy (GTDB): domain Bacteria; phylum Patescibacteriota; class Minisyncoccia; order Moranbacterales; family UBA11712; genus JAPLXD01. The sequence continues at coordinate 324 of DATGZC010000055.1, read as the reverse complement.
TCGATGGCCGACTCGTCGAAAAATTCGCCCGTTTCGCTCTCGATGACCGTTTCGGTCGCCCCGCCGCGCCGAAGAGCAATCACCGGCTTTCCAAACGACATAGCCTCCACCGGCGTAATGCCGAAATCATCCTCCCCCGGGAAAACAAAAGCCCGGCAATTGGCAAAATATTTTTTGGTTTCCTCATCCGATTTCCATCCCAAAAATTTCGTCTTGGGGCCCGCAATTGACTTGAGATGCTTCACGTATTTCGGCGCGCCTTCACCGATCACGATGAGCGGCAGATTCAATTTGTTCATCGCCTCGATCGCCACGTCGATTTTT
>DATGZC010000054.1:0-1952 GCA_035297345.1 Bathyarchaeia archaeon | reverse complement strand
CCCCGCTCGTCCGTGCCGAGCGCCTGCGTGATCGTCCCAAAGCCGACGCCGAGGGCCGGATGTTCGCGGAGAATCTCAAAACTTTTTTTATAAATCTGGCTGCGAGTCATCACGTTCGGGTCTTTGCGAAAAATTTCAGTGACAAATTTTCCTTGCGATTTGGAAGATGCAATTTCCTCGAGATTGATAAATCTGCAATTGTATTTTGACAGCTCGTCCGTGCCGGAGATAGTTTCGGGAATATTGTGGCTATTGTCGCAAGCAATTGTTATTTTTTGCTTGTTCGTCGCGGCCGACCGTGCCCGATCGAAAATATCAAATTTGGAAAGTTTTCCGAAATGGACCGCAGTGAGAGAAACCAGGGATATCAAAAAGATAATCAAGAATCTGCTTGCGAATTGTCTTGGGGTGAAAAATATATTCCTCCCTCCCTTCCCGAAAAGATTAAATCCGAGGAAGAAGAATATGACTGCGGCGGCGCCGATCCAGGCTGAACGTGAAAGTGTGAGGATGAGAAGTGTGAGGTTGAGAAAAACAAAGATATAATTTCCGATTCGAGCAATATTTCCTTTTTTTAAGGAGAGGGCCAGGGTGAGGTTGATTGCCAGCGCGAAGCACAAAAATATTCCGAGCCAATCGGCTTCAGCGAAAGTGGCATTCGGCCGGCCGAACATCACTTCGAACGACCGTGCGCCAAATTTGTCCGCGAAAATTTGCCAAAACCCATATCCGAGCACGACCAAGTTTGATGCGAGAAAAAAGAAAGTCGCCTCGATAAAGTCACTTTTTTTCCGCAGAAAATTGCGAGCGATATAATAAAGAAGAACAAAAGAAAACAAAATCAGATCATTTTTCAGGCTGATATTCTTGTTTGGAGAATTTATCAAGGACAAGAAATTCAGCGGCACGAGTGAAAAAACCAGCCAATCGATCCAAGTCGGCTTAAGCAGACTGAAATTTAATCTTTTGACAATCCAAAGAATGATGACGGCAACGGCGAGGATCGCGCCGGCAAACTGATATGGCCGCAACTGGATCGGCAAAGATCCGGAAGCAAAAATCACGTTTTCCAATGGCACGAGCGAAACAAAAAGATGAAACATCCATCTCGGGCGGTATAGCGCGACACAAAGCGCCAGGATCGAAATGAAAACAAAATCCCCCGTCACCAGCGGCAATTTGTTCTTAATCTGCAGCGCAATCAACGCAAATCCCAACAGCACGCTGACAATCCAGAGAATTGTGAGTTCTTTTTTAAAAATGCTTTTGATATTTTCGAAAAAGTTTTTAATATCAATCATCGCCTAAAATTATTTGAAAATTTTTATCGTTTCTCGGACTTCCACGTCGATGCCTTTGATATAATCAAAACTTTCGAGTTCTTTTTCGTTGATCCAGGCAAAATCAGAAAAGTCGTGCGGGTTTGGCGTCACTTCCCCGCTTTTGAACTTGGCGGCGAATTTCACGAGGATGACCGGGATTCCGTCCGGTCGCACAAACGCCACGCTGTTGATATAGTATAACTTATTTTCAATTTCGATCCCGGCTTCTTCTCGCGTTTCCCGGGCCACCAAATTTTCAACGGAGTTTTCAAAGTCGATCACATCTCCGTTCATCCGGGTCGGGTTCGAGATATCCATATCCGCCCATTCCAGTTTTCCGCCGGGCATCGCGTATTTTCCCGGGTGGACTTTTTCCCGCTCGCTCCTTTTGAGAAGCAAACATCGGCCGTCGGACTCGCGAAAGACGACAACGTTGGCGACAAAATAAAATAGCTTGTCTTTTTTTGCATTTTCGATTGAAATTTCTGATGCAGTCATAAATTTACAAGCTTAGTTTGTAGGTGTCCGACACCTACAACTGCACTATTCAAAAAAAACTTTCACGAAACTTTCCCAATTGAATTTTTTCGCGCGGGTTTTGCCTTTTTCGGCAAGGCGCAAGCGCAGCTT
>DATGZC010000053.1:0-2873 GCA_035297345.1 Bathyarchaeia archaeon | reverse complement strand
CCGTGCCTTTCATCGCCTTGCCTTGAATTTCCTCGGCCTGCGCCGATTCAATTTCCCGATCACGCTTGCTCTTGTCGCCCAGCTTGTAGGTGACGTCTTTCAGGTTGCGCGTCAATTCTTCGTAAGTTTCGGGAGTATAGCCGATCCGTTTGAAGCCGTCCTCGGTGATGATTGAGAGGCTGCCGTCCTCGATTTCGAGATCAGCCGGTTCGCCCTTGTATTTGAATTGTCCGCCCAGATTCGAGAGGTCGTTGATCTTTACGCCCGGCATTGATTCCATCAGGTCTTGGATCCATTTCGATTTCAGGTTTTTCGGAACGACAATCAAAGGCCGCTTCGCCCAGCCCTTTTTCATCACCTCGGCAATAGCGGAGATCGCTGTGAGTGTTTTCCCAACGCCCACTTCGTAGCCCAAGAGTCCGACGCCTTTGTTGACGAGAAAAGCCGCCCCCTCTTTTTGAATTTCTTTCAGCTCAAAATCGTTGCCGTAAAATTGGCTGTTGAGTTCGATCGAGAGGGGATACTCCCGATAGTCCGGCCGAACATATCCGTTAAAGTTTTTATTGAAGCGGTCGGTGATTTTCGCTTGCTCTGATTCCGAAAGCTCCTCGGTATAGAATTTCTTGAATAGTTTGTTGGCCACTCGGCGCCGCCGGTTCTTTTCTTTCAAGTTTTGCTCTTTCGATCCTCCGCGCACGGCCAATCCCTCCAAATATCTTCTAACCTCCCAACTGCTTGATCCCTCCAAAGCATCGTACGGAAGATCCTCCAGCCAAGAAGAAAAGGCGTCCTGCAATTTCCTGTCCTTTTCTCCGTTATAGGAAACGCGGATCTCGCTTGCCAATTTATCAATCGGCAATATCGTCATTTCTTTGATCCCCATTGGCTCCGGCAAGATTTTTTCTAGCTTCGCTTTTTGTTTGCCAAATTGAACTTCGCTTATTTTCTTTGAAGCAATGTCACTATTCAGTTTATCGAGTTTGTCATAAATATCGCCCTGCAAATAATTGAAGTCGTTATAGTATTTTCCGTCCTGAAAATTAAGCACGGATTTTTCCTGCGGAGAAAGACTATCAACAAATCGTGCATCAATGCTTCCATCCTCCAAAACGTGAGCTGTGTGCTCGACTGCCCCGCCCTGCAAGAAAATCTTCGTGCCGTCCTTTTTCACGCTTTGCAAAATATACGGCGCATCCGGATCGCGCTCATAGAGAGAATTGTTGTCGCCTTTCTTTTGCTTCTTCGTTTTTTCTTTCGATACTTTGAGAGCTTTCTTGACTGCCTCCTTGCGGACGGCCGCCGTCAACGGTTGCTCCTGCTCGATTTGTTCGAGATTATCGTCCACCTGATCAATAGCGTCGCGCCGGGTTTCCTCGACGTCCTCTGCATCAATTTTACCCAAAGCTTCATCCAGCTTTCCCTCGGTATATTTCACCATTCCGAATTTTCCGGATTTCTCCGTTTCGGTTCCGAGCACCTTTTCGGGATTTGATTTGAAAAAAGTGTCATTTGCCCAAATGTCGCCCACCACCTGATCGGCGCTGGAAAGATAGTCGTGCTTTTTGATTATCAAAATATCCGTTCCGATGTCGGTTGTTTTGAAAGATTTGTTTGGGAGCCTATAGGCGTCCACGAGATCGCCGCGCATAGCGATCTGCCCTTTAGCATAGTCGAATTTTCCGCGCAGAAAGCCACTCGGAACGATCATCGCCACAATGCCATTTTCTTTCGTTAGGTCAAGCGCGCGCTTGATGAAATATTCCTCGTAGCGGCCCAGCTTCTTTTCCTCTCCCAGACCCTTGTATTTGCCCCGGTGGATGCCGTAGGGAGGATTTCCGATCACTACGTCGTATTTTGGTATTACAGCCTTCCTTCCGCCTTTTTCGTCCATAAACACGTCCTCGAAGGGCTTATTGACGACTTTGATCTCCGGATTCAAGACTTTGGCAATTTTTGCCGAAATAGGATTGGTTTCGTAGGCGGTGATATTCGTGCCAGTCGGGGCGCTCTCGATGAAACGTCCGGTTCCCGCGCTCGGTTCGAGCACTTCGAGATTTCCCTCGAGGTCAATGGGAAGATTTTGTTTTACCAATCCCCACATTTTATCCACAATCGGTTTCGGCGTGTAAAATTCATCAAGCACGCCGCGACCCTCGCCCTCTTTAGTTCCGCCGGATCCCTCATAGGAACGCAAAATAGCTTTCTCCTCGTCGGAGAATTTAGATTTACTTTGTACAAGTTCCTCTATTTGAAGTTTGGTTAATCGTTGTCCGTCTGCATATCGCTTTCCAGATTCGCCATTTCCGACGCCACCGACACGCGGCTTTTGTTGCTCATTCGCAGCAAGGTTTTTTCCAGTCCCTTTGGATTCGTTTTCGCCCACTGATGAAGTACCGGCATTTTTTCCGGATCTATTTTCTCTCCCAAGATTTCGATCGGTTGCTCGCTCATATTTGTTATTTACAATTTTAGCACTTTTTTCTGTCGTTGTCAAATAGCGCGGGGATTCTCCGTGAGCCTCAATAGCCTTTTTGACCGCTGTTTGGATTTCATCTTTCCCGATTTTGTCCAGTTTTGTTTTAGCCTCTCTGATCGTTTCTTCCTTGGTTCTCGATCCAACGCCAAGCGACATTCCGGATCTTCCCTCGGTGATCACCCAATCTTTGTGATGTTCATCCTTATGAATAAACAAGTCAAGGTTTTCGTGCCCCTCAATGACGACGGGCGTCGCCTTGACCTCCTTATGAGAGGATTTTCCATCCGTGAGTTGCTGAATATAATATTTTTTCTTCTCCGTTGACTTCTTTTTCCCTATGTCAACTTTTTCGGGCTTTTTGTTGCCTTCTTTTTCAGCCTTGATTTCATCGTATATT
>DATGZC010000052.1:0-4445 GCA_035297345.1 Bathyarchaeia archaeon | reverse complement strand
GGGGGGGGGGGGTATTCTATGGATAGAAATAAAAAGTAATTGAAAAATTATGGGAATCGAAGATGAGAGAAAGCCGGATTATCTGGCCAAGGGGGAAGCAAAAGAAAAGAGGAATGAACGAGTTTATGTCGTAACAAACTTAGAAGATGGATTTCAAGAAGTGATGGGTGAAACCAAAATGAAAGCACTTTTTTTGGATGAGAAAGATGCGAAAAATAAAGGTTTCAAAGTCGAACATCATTCTGGTGGCCTATCTATGGATGAAAATGGAACAATTTGGGGTCGGCCGGATAATAATTATCCTAACTTTATGTCAAAGGGCGATGCTGTTCATGATGAAGTAAGTGGTGAAGACTGGTGCGAAATGGAATTTGTTCCCGACAAAAGGTAAATTTTCAAAAACCAATCAAGAGCAGGCGTATGCCTGCTCTTGATTGTATCTAAAACTTCTGATTGCTGCCTTTTTTCAGCAGGTTGAAGTATGTTTTTTCGTCTACCTGCTGCTGGTCGTAGCCGGATTCGAGGTCGGAGACGGAATTTTCTTCGTAGTTTAATTTATCTGTCAGATCGGAGCCGGCGACGAGGCAAAAATCGGCGCCTTGGCACTGGGCGGAAAGGGTGTCAGGCGGATAGACCGAAAATTTCGCGCCCAATTTTTTCGTGAGATCCTCAAGAGAGAATGGCTTGAGGCCGTTTGTGAGATCATAGATGGTCGTGTCGCTTGCGTTGCGCGTAGAGACGCGATTAATCGCGTCTCTACTGACGGTGATTTTTGCTTCATAACCGAATTTATCGAGCAGAGTCTTCAATTTTCCATCGAAATCTTTCACGCCGCTTGCGTTCACGATCGTGACAGATGCGTCTTCGCCCGCCACTTCTTGTTTTTTGCGGTTGATGAGGTCGAGATCGAATATATTTTTGGCGATGTCTTGAATCTCGTCGTAGTTTCCGGCGCGGGGGATCAATATGAAGGCCCTGACGCCTCCGAGATTCACGTGTGAAACAGCCAATATGCTGTCCGTTTTTCCTGCGTCGAGCACCTTGTTGATCGTTGTATGTGTGTCGATTTTGTTGACGAGGTCCAAGAACGAATTGAGTTCATCGAGCTGGATATCCGTTCGCAAATGATCGCCGAGCGTGTCCAGTAGGTCGTTTATCCTGGGAATATTGAGGATTGTTCCCAAGGAAAAGGCTTTCGAGCGGGCGGATTCGAGAATCTGCTGTTGGCGGTAGGCCCGTCCGAAATCGCCGTCTTCATTGTGGCGGGTGCGGGCATATTTCAAGGCCACATCGCCGTCAAGCGTTTGAAGCCCTGCCTGGATGTCGAAAGTTTCATAGCTGTAGTTCGGCCCAGGATAGCGATCGTCATGGAGATCGGCCGGAACCTGGGTGTTCACGCCGCCGAGTTCGTTCACGATTTGCCGGAATCCGTCGAAATCGAGCGCGATATAGTAGTCGATCGGCTGGCCGGTGATGTTTGCAAGCGTTCCTTTGAGATCTTCGATTCCCGTTTTGCCGCTTTCGTCGTTGTCTTCCGAACGGGCAAAGAGCGCGTTGATTTTGGTCGAGGAGCCGGTGCCGGGAATAGGAACGTAGAGGTCGCGGGGAATGGAAAGCAAGGCGGTCTGATAGGTCTTCGGATTGATGCTCGCAATGATGATCGAGTCAGTCAGGTTCGCCCCCGGATAGTTTTTTCCGGCCAGGCCAACGAGCAGAATATTGATCCTTCCATTTGATTCTCCGCGCAATGATTTGTGATCGGACGAGGCCATATCCTTGATGCTTTGAAGAAACGAAGCGGGTTGTTTGTTGTCGATCACTTTTTGGCTCGTTGCATAGAACTTGTAGGCGAGCGCCATCGAAGCAAGAAAAGCCACTCCCAAAATACAGACGACAATGATCATCCAAAAGAAAAATTTCGATTTCCTTCTTCTTCGGCGCGCCGGTTGAAAATCATATTCCTGCATGGTTTCAGTATAGCTCAAAACCTCCCCTTTTGAAAAAGGGGGATCGAGGGGGATTTTTTGAAAAAGAAAAGAGGCGCTATGTCTTTTGACATTAACGCCTCTCGGTTTTTGAAAAGGGAGGAGAGGTTCTTGTTCTGCCCATAACCGATTTTATCGGTGAGGTACAATTATCCTTTTATGAGACATGCGTCTCAACCTTGCCTTTTCTCTTTGGTTTTACTTATTTAAATAGAAAAACGGGTTGTCTGGACCCGGAATACCGGGTTTGCGCTCCGCAGACTTTCTGGGCGGTTTAAAAGTCTCTTCGTGGAGTTCCAAATTAAGGAGCCTCATAAATTCCATGAGCTCCTCGGGAGAAACTCCGACATCCTTCGAGACCTGGCCGAGTTCGCGTTTGATCAGGTCATATCGCACTCCGTCTTTCTTCGCTTTTGCCTTTATAAGCGCGTAAGCGATTTCTCCTATCCGTTCTTTCGACATCTCCATGATACACCTCCAAACTGGGATAACTTGATCGAATGACCAAGTAATGTATTTTATCACTTTCGGGACAGTTTGTCAAGCGGACGATTTTGGATTGTTTCACGGAATTTAGACAAGCCTAATTTCCCCTTATATAAACTCAATTTCACCCCTTGCCAAAGCGGTTTTTTTCTGCTATTATTCGATAAGAATTGGAAAAAACTCTTTTATTGTCCAAAAAGCGGGAATATAGAGTTTTTTATTGCGTATAATATTGTAGCGTTCTTGATTCTTCAGGAAAACAAAACAATTTTATGACCGAGGAAGAAAAAAACATCGATCCTCAATCCGAAGAATACGGCTTTGGAGGAGTGATCTGGGAAATTGCAAAAATGATTTTCTGGGTGGTGGTGATCATCGTCCCTATCCGGGTTTTTTTGATCCAGCCGTTTTTTGTGCAGGGCGCGTCGATGGAGCCGAATTTCGAAGACAAAGAATATCTCATCGTCAATGAGCTCGGTTACAAAACGACCTCGTTCGGCAATTTTTTTTCCGTGAAGCCCTTCAAAGAGCTCCATCGCGGCGATGTGGTCGTGTTTCGATATCCAAAAAATCCTTCAGTATTTTATATCAAACGGATCATCGGACTGCCGGGCGAAAAGGTGGAAATCTCAAATGGGCACGTGAAAATTTTCAATGCGGAAAACGCGAACGGATTTGTGCTGGATGAGAGCAAATACCTCGATCCTTCTGTCGAGACGACAGGTGAAATGAACATCAGCCTCAAAGACGATCAATATTTTGTGATGGGCGACAATCGCGAATATTCGTCCGATTCGCGTTCGTGGGGACCTGTTCCGGAAGCGGATGTGATGGGAAAAGTGGTGGTCCGTGCCTGGCCGCTTAACAAGGCAGGGCTTTTCTGAAATTTTCAATTTCAAATTTTCAATTTCAAATCAATTCTAAATGACTGAATTTTAAATGTTTTACAATTCTGTCATTGGGAAATAAAAAATTGATTTAAAATTTAAAATTTAGAATTTGAAATTCACGCTTATGCCCAAGAAAAATCAGACAACGAAAAAACCAGCCAAGAAGCAAAAAGCAGTCAAAGTGAAAGAAGAACTGTTGCTCCAGCCTCCTCGCGGGATGCGGGATATCTTGCCGGCCGACCAGCCGTTCTGGCAGCAGGTGCGAAAAATATCCGAAAAAGCTGCGGCTGATTTCGGCTATCGGCGGATTGATACTCCGATGGTCGAATTCACGAATCTCTTCACGCGCGGGATCGGGACAGGAACCGACATCATCGAAAAAGAGATGTATTCTTTTTCGACCAAGGGCGGCGAAAAAGTTTCTCTGCGGCCCGAATTCACGGCTGGAATTGCGCGCTCATATATCCAAAACGGCATGCAAGTCGAGCCAAAGCCGGTGAAGCTTTTTTATATCGGACCGTGCTATCGCTATGATCGTCCGCAGGAAGGCCGCTATCGTGAATTTTTCCAATTCGGTTGCGAGGCATTTGGCGAGCAGGACGCGATCGTGGACGCGCAGATGATCCAAATGGCGTGGCGCATCGTCCACCAGCTCGGAATCAAAAACGTGACCGTCCATTTAAACTCGATCGGCTGTCCGCAATGCAGAAAACTTTATCGCAACTTGCTTGTGAGCTATTTCGAATCGAAGCGGCAAAAACTTTGCATTGACTGCAAAAGGCGGCTGGACACCAACCCGCTCCGAATTCTTGACTGCAAAGAGGACAAATGCGCGCAGGTCGGCCAAAACGCGCCGCAATCCGTCGATCACCTGTGCGAAGACTGCCGGGCGCACTTCAAAGACTTGCTTGAATATATGGACGAGCTCGAAATTCCGTTTGAGATCGATCCAAATTTGGTGCGCGGTCTTGATTACTATACAAAAACTGTTTTTGAACTTTTTGCCGGACCGGTGGAAGAGGGCACAAAGAAAAACGCACTGGGCGGCGGAGGACTCTACGACGGCCTTGTGAAGCTTCTGGGT
>DATGZC010000051.1:0-7433 GCA_035297345.1 Bathyarchaeia archaeon | reverse complement strand
TTTTGGTTCGCCTCTTCCAGCAAAAAAAAGACCAGATCGGCGCCTGCCAACCTGGCCTTCAAGAATTTTTTTCGAAAAAAACCCACAAGCCTCAGTCCAAACCCGTCGCAAACATTCAAATCAGCGTTGTTGAGAATATTTCGATAGTTTTCATCCCGATGAGCTTTGAGTAGAATCTCCGGATTGAGTGTGGTCACGAATTTCTGCTCGGAGGTATTTTCAAGAATAGCCGAAATTTTTTCTTTTATTTCGCCGACTGAAAGATTATCAATTCTCACACCCAGAATTTTTGTGTTCTTAAGCATTTCGGTTGATCTAATGCGATAATATCACTCCAGCCCAACTTGATATATTGACGCTGCGTCAATTTTTTTGTCGGAATAGATTTCAGAGCCGTCCGCTCCATACACTCCAAAAGTGATGTCATTTTCACCGGAATTGATGTTGGAAAGATCGGCGCTGACGCCCTGTTTCTGCCTAATAGTTGTTATATATTGATTGAAAAATTCCTGTCCATTGAGAAAAACTTTCACCCTCAAAGGTTTCGACACTTTCACGTTGAAATGAAGGCGGCCATTCTGCGGTTGGCCCGTCATATTGACCAGCTTTATTCCTGCGCCATTTTCTGCATATCGCTGAAGTCCATTCTTTGCATCGCTTTTTCCGATCCAATGAGGATTTGAAACATCCATCGTCAGAAACATATGGATTGGGACGACAGATTGATCCGTCTTGCAGGCATAGAGAAAATTGTCTTCATATTCATCGGCGCATTTTATCACGCTGGATATATACGCTTTGGCCGGATACAGCAGATTCGGATCGCCTTTTGCAGGATTTCCTTTGAGCCCTTCCTTGTCCAGTATAATCCAGCGGATATTATAATATTTGAGTATTTCGCTTGAAATATCATAATAGGAATCTTTCATGATGTCAGTGCCGCTGCCGCTGGCCCCTCCCGGAATGTCATACAGCAAGGCTTGAATGATGGGAGTGCTTGTCTGGAATCGAGCATCTTCTTTGTTGATTCTCGCAAAATCATATGCGTTGATCGTCGATTTTCGGTGGATGCTTTTCCAGACCAGATCGCGCGAAGCAAAATCATAGCTAGTGCTTCCCGGGACCTCGAGCACGCTGTATTCTTCCTTGTCTTGTCCGAGCTTCTCATAAAAAGAAGAATGCAGAAGCGAATCGGTCTTCATCGGGACCGCCAAAAATTCCAAAACAACTATCATTCCCGCGACAAAGAATAATATTTTGGATTTTTTATTCATGAACGTCATTCCCCACGCCGCCAGAACCGAAAAACTGAGCATAGACCAGACAAAAAATCTTCCTACTGTCCGGATATTTTTGTAGAACGGAAAATATTGATAGATGAGATAATACGGCATCTTGACGGGCGGATCGAGAACGCCCTTGTAGTGAAGATATGGACCCCAGGATAGAACATAGATTCCGATTGCCGCCACCAGCCAGAAAAATATTCCGGCTGTTGGAACATTTCTTTTTTTGAGATATCTGGCCCCGAAAATTCCCAGCAAGGAGAAACACAGGACGGAGTATCCAGCATAAGACGAGAAAGTACTGTCAGAATTTCGGTCGAACTGGTTCCTGATTTTTGAAAAAGCACTTGGCCAGAATGAATGGAAATTCGGGGGAATGAGGATCGAGAGCGAGTCATTCGAATATTTCACCGCTGATTTGAGTCCTGCGTCAAGATAGTTGTTGTCCGATCCGGCAATCACAAACAGCGATCGGAACATGAAGAAAAACAGGGCTGACAAAACCAACGCGCTGGCTGCGGCATAGATCCAAAACTTCGGCCGAAGAAAGATTTTCGGCTGGGAAAAAAGTTTGTAGATAAGAAAAATGAAAAGAAAAATCACCGTGAAAGCCAGCAGCTGATGCTCGGTGAAGCCGATCAGAAGCAAAAACAAAGCGGCAAAAGAAAAATTCTTCAGGCTCAAATCTTCGAAAAATTTGAAAAGATACAGCGCAAAAAACGGCAGCCATTCCTGATGCATTGTTCCGACATTGGTGGATAGTGAGTTGTGGATATGAAACGGGGAAAAAGCAAAAATAATCCCCGCCACCAGCGAAGCCGGCTTGTTTTTTGTGAAATGAAAAGCGAGAAGATACGTCCCGAACCCGGAGAGGATGAAAGACGAGAAAAAAAGGATGTTGTAGCCGGCGATCCTGCCGAAAACCAGCTGGAAATAGGCATAGAGAGCAGTGATATTGAACTCAGACCGCTTGATAAGCTCGAACGTTCCTTTGAAAAATCCCTGGTCGGAAATCAAATTAGCCTTGTCCCCCGCCACACCGATCACCTGCATCGTATCTGATCCCGAGCTCGGCACGGATGAGAAAAAATGCCAAGCAGTCGGCCAAGTTAAAATTACCGTTAATACAGTAAAAAATAATATAATATATAATTTTTCTCGCTTAGGATTGAACATATTTTTTCAGTGATCAATGAACAGCGACCAGCATTTTTTTGTTCGTTGTTCGTTGTTCATTGTTCGTTGTCGTATTTTCCTTTCCAATCATTCATCCTTATTTTCAGAAGGTCCCAAACCATGTTGGCCGGATCGCGCATTATTCGAAGGGATCTTGAGGGCGGATTTTGAAGGCGAATCGGAAGCTCTTTTATTTTGAATTTGTGCTTCTTCGCGACAAAGATAACTTCCGCGTCAAAGGCAAATCTTTTCACAGTCAGCTTGGGAAATATTTTCATTGCTGCCTCCCGCCGAAAAACTTTGAAGCCGCACTGCGTATCTTTCACATTCCAATTGTTTGTAATGGCCATCCTGATCAGCCGGAAGGCTTTTTCCATCACTCTTCGATGGGCTTGCACCGGGCGAATCACTTTGAGACCTGGCACAAAACGAGAAGCAATGACAATATCGTGGCCATTTTCGAGCTCTTCAATGAACTTGTCGAGCTCCTCGATGGGGATCCCAAGATCAGAGTCAATGAACATCACCACCTCGTTGTCATTTTTGCTTGCCAGTATGCCGTCGCGCACAGCTCCCCCTTTGCCCCGATTTTCTTGATTGTCAACTATTCTCAAGCCGATTTCCTGTTGGAGAACCAAAAGCTCCTCTCTTGTATTGTCTCGGCTCCCGTCGTTTACGGCAATAATTTCATAATCATAAAATCTCGCGGCCAGGTAATCGTTGATTTTTTTGATATTTTTCCTGATATTTTTTCCTTCATTGAAACAGGGCGCGACTACGGATATTTTCGTTTTCTTCATAAGCTCTCGCATTTTTTAATCTACTATATTCTGCATATTTTTTCCAGATGGTGTGGCTTTGAACTATTTCAGAACATCTTTCCAGAAAACTCTTTTTGAATTCTGAAGCTCATCGACACTTTTGTGAAAAGTCGGCAACGCCTGCCCGGAAAAGCTTTCATTGATCTCGAGTGTTTGAACCGTGAGCGCACCAATTTTTTTTCCGCTGGTGACAGAAAATTCCGGCTCAAACCGGCCGCTCAATTTGCCGCTGTCGGTCCTTGTCAAACTTGTCCCGAAATAGCAGCCGCTTGGATCGCCGGTTTTTGCATCAGCCAAGGATAGGCCGTTTTTGCCGTTGAGTCCCAAGAGATATTTTATCGGCCGGCGATATTCTGAATTTGAATCATAATAGACATTATCCTGCGCGCAATTGGCCGCCATGAAGCGCGCCGCCTGCTCAAGATGCCAGAGAACGATTCCGTCGCGCGCTTTGAGGATGATCGTCCTTTGGGGATACATCCCCTTTTTCTCAGCCGACGCCATTTCTTTAAACCACAAATATGTCCCAGCCAGATTCCCCAAAAGTATGACCGCGAGAACAGCGGCCACCGGCACTTTCCATATCATCTTATTTTTACGCCAAAAATATTCTGCAATGAACCCGACAAATATGAACGGCAAAGCGAGAAGCGGCAAAAAGAAGCGCGGCCGGATCTGATAAGCTATTGGTATATAGATGAGGAAATATGAAATAAACCAGAGAATTGAAACCAGAAGAAATTTTTTCTTCAGACCATTTTTTTCCGATCGGAAAAACCGCACGCCGAGATAAAGTCCGGGAAGCATAATTCCAAACCAGGCCGCTATCGCCGGCAGAAGACTCGCCTTCTTGCTGATCCAGCTCGTTGCAATCAAAAACCAATTCTGTCCCCAATAGCGGAAATCGCGCTGGATGTTTTGCCAAAGGCTGTGATGAGAAGGCTTGCTTTTGACCGCCGCGAAAAATGCCGCGGTATTTTTCCCGTGACTCCCAATTTCGTTGGCGGCAACCGGCAAGTACACCAGAAAAATCAAGGCGAGAAAAATCGCAATAGTTTTCCAGTTCAGATATTTTTTGAGTTCCTGGCGGCTGAAAAAAAGAAAAATCAGCGTTATGACGGGCAAGGTTGCAAATGAGAGAAAATGAAGTTGGGTGGAAATTGCAAACGAGAGGCCCGCGATGACGAACCAGCGGAGCTTGTATTTCACGCGCTCATCGAAAATATTGAGAACAGCGAAGAAATAGAGCAGATTGAAAAAAACCAATGAATTTGGATTCCAGGCAAACCGGGAATACTCGATGCCAAGGAAGCACAAAGCATATATCCCCGCAAGAATCATCGACCAGTCGCGCGAGAAATATTTTTTGAGAAACAAATAGAACAAGGGAATAGATAGGATTGAAAACAAAAGATCGGGATAAGCGAGCACCTGCGGAGAAACACTTTGGAAAATAACAGCGGACAGATATTGGAAATAATAGAAAAACGGCCCCAGATTCACACTTGTCCCGCCAGCTTTGGGCCCAAGAAGCGGCAGCCAGCCCGGACCTTTTGTGAAAGCTTGCTGGATCGTGAAGGCATCCCGCGCCTGGTCCATTTTGAAAAAAAGCCAGTCATGAAAATGATAGACGCGCAGAAAGATCGCCAAAAAGAAAACTACCGCCAGAGCGATAATCTTCCAGTCCACCCTCTCAGATATTTTTTTCAGATATTTTTTTGATAACGGTCCAGCCATAATCGTATTTCGCTGTTGTTAGCTTTTTTTCGTCTTTGCACCGATCTTCGCTTTCTGGCGATCGCGGGAAAGTTGCCGATGACACTGACCCAAGCCTTGAGTATTGTCAGTGCGACCCGCCCCTTGCCGTATCCCTCGGAGTATTCTGACGCCTTTTTTCCTTTTTGAAAAACACCAAAAATGAGCCGGATATAACTCGAAAACCTCCGGCCCAGCGTCTTCATCATTATACCAGATGGATAGTTTTTGAAAACCGTCAGAAAATAGTTTCGATGCAGATAATAGGCTTTGAAAAGGGAATTTTTTCCAGCCGTGCCGCTATGCACGTGATAAACCACGGCAGTCGGGCAAAAAAAAGATTCAAAGCCGGCGAGCCTCATCCGCCATGCCAAATCCACATCTTCATAAAAAGCAAAATGGTCGTTGTCAAAATATTCCCCCGGCCGCAATTTTGTTTTTTCAAGAGCTTCCCGCGTGAAAAGGCTAGCAGCGCCGTTTGTGCCGAATATTTCTTCCTCCTTTGTGAATCCTTGGCTGTTCTCGCCATATCCCCTGTTGTGCGCCGTTCCGTCGCCGGCGATCAAAATTCCCGCGCAATCAATTTTTTCCGGTTCGAAAAAATTTATCATTTTCGACTGGATTGAGCCGGCTT
Source organism: Bathyarchaeia archaeon (assembly GCA_035297345.1). GTDB lineage: Bacteria > Patescibacteriota > Minisyncoccia > Moranbacterales > UBA11712 > JAPLXD01. The sequence goes on along the minus strand of DATGZC010000051.1, from coordinate 1,761 downwards.
GGGGATGATTTTTCGCGCAATTCAGCAAATTTTCGAGGAATTTTTCGTGAAGTTTCGTGTCATTGTTGAGCGCCAGCACATATGATATATCATCGTCTTCAAGCGCTTTTTTGATTCCTGCGTTGTATCCAAAACAAAAACCGGTGTTTTTTTTGAACCGGATGATTTCCGTTTCAGGAAAATTTTCTCGCACAAAATCCGCCGACCCGTCGTGCGACCCGTTGTCGACAAAGATTATTTTGAAATTACGATAGCTCTGCTTTGCGAGCGACTCAAAACAATCCTTGAGATATTTTTTTCCGTTCCAATTGGCGATGACGACGGCAGCATCAATCATTGAATTGTCGACTTAGAAATATTTCGAGTACACACTTGTCTCATATTTCAACTTCGATTTCAAAAAATCATAATATTCTTCGTTCCGGCTGTTTTTGTTTGTATAATTTTCGAGAACCTTTTCCCGCGCGATCTCCCCCATCTGCCGGCGCAAATCTCCGTTCAAAATCAATTTTTCGAGTTTCTCAATCCATTCTTCAGTGTTCCCGGCAAAAAATCCGTCCACACCGTCTTCAATTGCCTCTTTGAACGTCCGCGTCGCCGCTGCAACGGTCGGCACACTGACAATACTCGCTTCAATGAATTTCAGTTCGGACTTCGATTCGCAAAACGGATTGCCGACCTCCAAAGGCGATATATTGACGTCAACGCTCGCAATATTTTCCAAATGCCTTTCCCATGATGCAAACGGATGTTTTTTTACTCTTCCATCATACTTCGCATATACATCATCGAATTCAAGCGGACCGAACAGATGCAGTTCGACTTGCGGGTGTTTCTCGAGAATATATTTCAGAGCCTCCTTCACGGTTTCAAAATCCTTGTCGTGGCTCGCGGTCCCGGAAAAATAGCCTATCCTTATTTTTTCGTCGCCGCGTTCAATCTTGCCCTCCAATATTTTTTCGCCGACTTCGACGTCATAATTTGCCAGCTTGTTTTTTGAAATGAAAACTTGTTTGCCGTGTTGCCTCAATTTGTCCGCCAAAAATGATGTCGCCGTCACGCAAGTTTTGGTATAATCGTTATTCAAAATTTCACTGCCCACCCCTGTTTCGTATTGCTTTTTCTCGAGTGCATTCATCTTTCGGAAGAAATCCGTTTGTCGGATATATTCCGGATCATATACTAAATCGTCCGTTTCAAAGATAATTTCTTTTTTTTGCGCTTTTATTTTTTCGATCAAGCGCGCGACCGGTTTTGAGAAAATCGTTTTTTGGAAGATGAAAATTTTGAACCGGTCCGCGTAGCGCGGCAAAAGCGGGTTGTCCTGCACGGTTACCGAGCATTTGAACCCATGCAGGCTCAATTCTTCCGCCTGCCTGTCCGAACGGTACCTCGCGCTGTCCCCCACGCCGCTTGAGATGAAAAGAATATCACCCGAACCGACTTTCCGGAACAATTTGAAAAAAGATCCCGCCGCGCGTTTCCCGCCGCGCCATACTCCGTCGCGTTTTATCGCGCCAATCCCCTTCCCCAATTTCACCGCCCAAGATTTCATATATGGTTTGAGATTATTTTGTCAGCAATCGAAAGACGCTCATCAGTTTTTGGACTTCCCTTCCCTGGCTGACATTTTGCAAATTATAATCGATTTTTTCATCGCCGTTCACTTTCGCCAAGACTCTTTCCAGATCAGCAAAAGATCGCATATAATAGCCCTTTTCGGCGAGCCGAGAGCGGTTGAAATCGTTGTCAAAGCAAATG
>DATGZC010000050.1:0-1915 GCA_035297345.1 Bathyarchaeia archaeon | reverse complement strand
GCGAAAAATCAAATAAAAAAATTTTCTGGTTGTATATCAGAGTAGTAAGAAATAAGAAAAATATATGGCCAAGTATGGGAAGAAAGCGCAGAAGTCCGTGAAGGACGCTATGCACAAAATGAAAAGAGGAAAATTGAAATCGGGGAGCGGCAAGAAAGTGAAGAGCCGCAAACAGGCGGTCGCGATCGGCCTTTCCGAGGCTCGCAAGAAGGGCGCCAAGGTGCCGAAGAAAAAGAAAAAATAGCCGCGTTTCTCCGGCAGTAGCCGAAAAATCTTGACGTATGATGGTTTGCGTCTTCAATAAAAACGCTTGAAAAAGCGTTTTTTTGATTGTCTGCCGCTTGCTTGACGGGATAAAAATTGGGGCGTATACTTTCTGGGTTATGTGTTCGAAAGAAATTCAAATCAACAAAAAAAGAATCAATTTTTCCCTCAAGAAGAGCCGAAGAGCGCGCTACATGCGGCTTTCCGTCCGGAAAGATTTGAGCGTGACAGTCACGGTGCCTTGGCGGTTCGACGAAAGAATGGCCCGTGATTTTGTCGTGGAAAAATCACGCTGGCTGCTGGGGAAGCTTGAATATTTCGAGGGCAAGAAATCATCTTTTCCCGAACCCAATCGGAAAGACTATCTCCGATACAAAGATCAGGCGAAACTTCTGGTGGAAAAAAAATTGGTCGCCTTCAACGGGCTTTATAACTTTTCTTGGAAAAAAATCGTTATCCGCAATCCGATCACGCGATGGGGTAGCTGTTCGGAAAAAGGAAACCTGAATTTCAGCTATCGCTTGGTCTTTCTTCCCGAAGATCTTCAAGATTATATCATCGTGCATGAACTTTGCCATTTGGGCCAGTTCAATCATTCGCAAAATTTCTGGTCGCTCGTCGGGCAAACAATTCCCGACTACCAAAAAAAGAGGAGCGCTATCCGCGCCCTCTAAAAATATTTCGCGAATTTTGCACGGCGCAACTAGCACACTCTGTGCTCATTGCGCGCTCTTCGCAGACAACAGCAGACTATCTTTGTCCGCCTTTTCTTCCTATCTCAGCCATATGCTCTGTATCATGAGATATTGATTTTCCGCCTTTTCTTCCTATCTCAGCCATATGCTCTCGATCTTGAGAAACAGTCTTGCCGCCTTTGCGGGCGATCTTTCTCTGCTTCTCCGGATCCATGGCTGCGAAGCCTCTTGCGTTTTTGGCCATGGCTTTTTCAACTTAATTATTAATCCTCCTACCTAATGATTACCGCCACGTATGGGAAAAAATTTCGAGGAGGATTAAGAAATAATGAGAGCGCAAATTGAAGGCGACTATTCAAAGTGGATATCCTTATCCATTTTTTTCAAAGTATCCCTTAAGATGGGGAATTTTTCGAGCTTGGGGTCCAAGGCCAATACGCTTTGAGCTTCGAGACGGGCTTCGCGGATGAGCTTTATGTCGCTTAAGGACTGCATGGCGGAATCGGCGATACCGGATTGCCGCGTGCCGAGAAACTGTCCCGGGCCGCGAATTTCCAAATCGTATTCGGCAAGCTTGAAACCGTCTTCGGAATTGATCAAAGCGTCAAGCCTTCTTGAAGTCGCCTCCGAACTCGAGTCGGTGAAGAGGAAGCAATAGGATTGATGTTCGGACCGGCCGACGCGTCCGCGGAACTGGTGAAGTTGGGCGAGGCCGAACCGGTCTGCGCCTTCGATGACCATGATCGTCGCGTTCGGAACGTCCACGCCGACTTCGATGACGGAGGTGGAGACCAAAATATCCAAATCTTTATTTTTGAACTTTGCCATCACTTCTTCTTTTTCTTTCGCTTTCATCCGCCCGTGGAGAAGGCCGATTTTGAAATCCGGAAAAAATTCGCTTGATAATTTTTTATACTCTTCTGTCGCGGCCCGCCCCGCAATTTTTTCCGATTCTT
>DATGZC010000049.1:0-18393 GCA_035297345.1 Bathyarchaeia archaeon | reverse complement strand
ACTTTGGCCGGCGAAAGTGCATTTGAGATGAATTTTGCGGCATCTTCATTCCATTCGATTATGTCGATCTTTTCCCCGCCCAGTTCGTCGATCACGGCTTGGACGCGCGTTCCTTTCTGTCCGACGCAGGAGCCGATCGGGTCGACACCTTCTTCATTTGAGGAAACAGCGATCTTGGTGCGCGATCCCGCTTCACGGGCCATGGCTTTGATCTCGACCGTTCCAGCAAAAATTTCCGGAACTTCGATTTCAAAAAGTTTCTGAACAAGTGCCGGATGAGATCGCGAAAGGACGATCCCGGGGCCTTTCGCATCGGATTCGACTTTCATAAGATATACTTTGAGGCGCTGGCCGAGCCGGTAGCGCTCACCTTCCACTTGCTCGGACGGGAACAAAATACCGGTTGATTTTCCAAGGTCGATGAAAATATTGCGGCCCTCGATCCGTTGGATCACGCCGCTCAAAACTTCGCCTTCTTTTTGCTTGTACTCTTCGTACATCGAATCGCGCTCCGCTTCGCGAATTTTCTGGATGATGACCTGCTTGGCCGTCTGGGCGGCAACGCGCCCATAGTCATTTTTTGCTTCCAATTTTTCTTCGATGATATCGCCCACTTTTGCATCCGGTTTCACTTTCTTGGCTTCTTCGAGCGTCAAATCTCTTTCCGGATTGTATCTCGGAATTTTTTCCTCGCTGTCTTCTCCGTTTTCTTCCCTTGCCACGCCGGATTCTTTGACGAAGGCGGGTTCTTTTTCTACAGATTCCTTTCCTTCCTCGCTCTCTTCTTCCGACTCTTCTTCAAAAACGCGGGTCGTTTCATCGACGACTTCTTTCACGAGAAAGAAATCGGCTCCGCCCGTCACTTCTTTGAAATCAGCGCGGATATGCTGTCCTCGCCGACCATAGTCTTTTTTGTAGGCGGCCGCGAGGGCTGATTCGATAGCTTCGATCACTTTACCCTTGTCGATTCCTTTTTCTTCGGCGATCTGCGCGATGGCGCTTCCGAACTGGCCGAGCCGTCCGGTTTGCGTATCATCTTCAGAGGCGGTTTTCTTGATTTTTTTTGGTCTGGCCATATTTCAAATTTAAAAGTAAAAATGAAAAAATAAAAAGTTCGAATTTTACTTCTTCGTTTTTACTTTTTAAAATAAAATGTCCGTTCGCACGGACATCTCGGATCACTTCAGGTGTCTACAATTTATCATACGACAATTCCGCTGTCAAATTTTCAAAAAAAATCCTCCCGGCTGTCGAGAGGATTTTTGGTGGAAGATTTATTGGTCTTGTTTTTGATCCGGGCCTATCGGAGTGTTTGGCGGAACGGGCTGCTGTTCTTGCTGGAGGGAAGGCTGGCTCTGTGAAGATTCGCCATTTGGATTTTGGCCGCCCGTTGCTTGATCCAGGCCATCAAGCGCTTTCTTTCCGTCCTGGAGGTTCGCAACTATTTTCTTCACATCGGCATTATCCGGGTTCAGTTCGGAAACTTTTTGGAATTGGGCCAGCGCGTTCTGCTTGTCGCCCAGCTTGTCGTAGGTGAGACCAAGGAAATATATGGCGTTCGAATAGTTCTCAGCCAGCTTGACGGTATTTTCCAGGGCCGTTTTGGCTTGATTGTACTTGCCGGTTTGGAAATAGAGAACACCTAGTTGGAAAGAAATGCCTGCATCCTGCGGGTTCATCTTTTGACTTGTCTCAAGCTGCGCGATTGCCTGATCGGTTTCCCCCAGTCTTTCCATGGTGACGGCAATCATGAATTGAGCGGGGATGTAATCGTTCTTCAGAGCCACCGCTTTTTCGAAATTTTGCCGGCCCAAAGCAATATCCTCTTTTGCTTTGTCGGAAAGTTTCACTTGGGCGCCTTGTTTTTGCTCGCCGGCGTTCTTCGCCGTTTCGAGATCCGCCATTATGAGATATATCTGCCCGATTTGATAATAGATGGACGGATCATTCGGACTGTATTTGAGCGAAGCCTTATAATTGTCGAGAGCGGCTTGGTCTGCCCCGTCTTTTGACCCAATCACGTTCTGATTGATTTGAGCGAGTTGAATCAGGTTGTCCGGATTTTGCGGATTCAGACTGAAAGCTGTTTTCACCTGATCTTCAGCGGCAAAGTACAAATTGCTGATATCTGCCCGGTCGTTTTCAGACAGATTTTGCGTGCCTTTTTCCGAAACCTTTTGATTGAGATAGGCGAAAAGAGCGACAGAAAGGTTTCGGTGGTACAAGTCGCGGCTGGGATCCAGATTGACAACATTGTTGAGCTTGCCGATCAATTCTTCCGGCTTGGCGCCTTGGGCGTCGCTGGCCAAAGCTTTGTTATAGACAGCGGCAGCGGCGTACTTCTGTCCCTCGAGAAATATGAGGGAGATGAAGCCGACAATGATCACCACGAAAACGAACGAAAGGATCAGCGACAGACGCGGAGAAGAGGTTTCGCTGATAATTTCCTCTTTTTTTCCGAAAACGATAGCCGAAAGAGTGACGAAGGCAGCAGTGAGTATCCACCAGGAAAAATCCAGAGTGATGTTCGAGGCATAGAAAAATAGTGCCATGGTCAGGTATATCCAGGCGGCCGTTACTCCGATCAGCGTATAGATACCCCGTTCGTTTTTTCCGAAAATTTTGATGAGTGACGAGAACATGTAAACGAGCATTGATCCAATCAGGAACAGAAAAGCGACAGCTCCGAGAACTCCGGCTGATGTGGCGATGGTGAAGAATCGGCTGGAGGCCTCATTGAAGCGGACCGACCAAAAATTGGTCGAGTTTATCTCGGTCGGCTTTCCTTTGAGATAATCAAGATCATAGTTGGAAAGACCTGAACCGAGGAGCGCTTTGTTTTTCCAAGCTGTTTTCGCTACATCAAAAGAGGCGCTTTGAGAAAGACCAACCTCGACCGGAAGCTGAACTTTCATGACGGATCCCGTTTTTCCGATCAAAGTACTGACCAAGACGAGGGCTAGAATCACCATCGGAACCACAAGACTTTTGTTTTTCTCTTCATTTCCGCTGGTTATGATGGACAATCCCAAGAAAATCGCCATTCCCACGAGAAACATGATAAGCGAAGTGCGGAAATTGATAGAAATCAGCATAAACACAAAAAGCAAAGCGCATACAGCCAGGACAATTTTGAGCCAAAATGGATTTTTCTCAAGCAAAGCAGCCGTAGTCAGGATGAGGATAGCTCCGATGAAAACCGCAAAAGCATAGACCGAGCCGACAGTATTGAATGAATTTTGGGCCATGACCGGGTTCTTGAAAATGTGCTTGCCAAAAATCTGCAGCAGCGCAAAAAAGGAGGCCAAAAAGGATGATCCGATCAGAGTGAGAACAAGGCCGCCGATCTTTTTGCGGGAACCAAAGTTATTGTTGACTACCAGCAAGACGGCTATCAGCGAAACAACCGTGACAAGAGAAAGGCTTTCTGTTCCCAACCCGCCCCACATGCTTTGATCGCGATATATAGAAAAAATTGTGCTCAACGCAAGAATCAGAAGCAGCAGCAAAATTGGAACCAACAGAAAGTTCTTCTTGATGCGGATTTTTCCTTCCCATGCCAATTTCCCGATCCATGCGAGAAAGGCGATGCCGCCGAGCACAACCAAAAGGGCTTGCTTGTTGAGCTCCAGGACACTTGGAACATTGGGGAGAAAAAACAGCGGGATAAGAAACGTAAGAAGATAGACTGCGCCCGCAATAATCCAGTCCATTATAATTGGGGCTTGTGCGTCGCGGCGCGGAGCAGCTTCCGCCTTCGGGGCTTGGGGCGCCGAGAAGCCGGTTGTTTTTGGGATGGACGAAGGTGCGCTCTCGCCCGGGTTTTGGGAAGCAAATGAATTGCTTTTTCTCAAGTCGATTTTCATTTTTCTGTTTGTTACCTGCACGCCAAAGCCGTTTTGCCGTTTTAGGGTTGACGCCTCGGTATGTTATTTAAGGTTATTACATCTTGATTATACTAGATTATAAATATCTGTCTAGCAATTTTCTATTTCGGCAAATTCGAAGGCTTTCTGCGCAAAATATGAAGGGTAAAACGAGGATAATTGTGCCGAGTTTAATATCCCAAAAGTAATGATCGAAAAATGAAATGATGAGCGATGAAAGAACCAGACCACAGAAGACACCGCGTGTCAAGTTGCTGATCTTCCCCTCCTCCCTGCACATATTCAAGACGATGAGAATAATATACAGAGAAAACAAAATAAATCCTATGATGCCCAATTCACCGAAGATGAGAAGATAAATATTGTGAACTGGCTGATACTGCCAATTTTCGAAATTTGGATGAGCGTAATACGTTTTTATTACGGTCTGACCAATGCCAATTCCCCTGAGTGGATGGTTTAAGATTGTTTCATATGAAACATTTTGATACCGATTCCTTTCTTGAAGCGATTGACTAGAGAACAAAGACGTTTTGGTTATTAAGACAATAGTGGCAAGAATAAGAACAACAATTGCACGGCGCAATAATTTCGTATTACGCTTGATTATTTCTATAAACGAACCCAAAGATGTTTGCAAGGCAACGAAGGCGGCTAGGCCGACGATAAGTCCCAAGAAGGCGGAGCGTGAAAAAGTCAGAATATATCCAATACCAACAATCGACAGTGCGCCATACAATATCCATCCGGGGACAAAGTCAAAGGGTGTTTCATGTGAAACTTTTTTGTATCGATAAATCGAAGCGGCGATCAGAAAGAAAAGCACGATCAGCAAGAAGCCGGCCAAGATATTGGGATGTGGCATCGTTCCATAAGCGCGAATATGTTTCCCGCCGTCTATCACGAGCTTGGCTGTACCGTCTACAGACGGGCTGACAAGGCTTTCGCCTAAAATATGGAGGCCCAGTGAGCGATTTAAGATAAATTGAATGATTGCTAGGATTGATTGGAAAATAGCATCAATAATGATAGCCAGGAGGATAAATTTTCGCCAAACGTCGATTTTTAGAGCTTTTATTGTAATATAGGTAAAAATGGCGATTTCGAGGAGGCCAATAAATCGATAAATTGCTATAGCCTGAAAGGGTGACCAGAAGATAGATAATCCGGACCAGGCGAGGCAGATCAAGAGAATGAACGTTTCACGTGAAACGTTCAGTGGAAACGAAAGGCTTGACGAATCTGTGGTGTTATTGCCTGATGAAAATATTTCAATCGAACGCTCTCGGAATTGACGCAATAAGTACTTTGTTGTATAGATAAGGATTGTGCTGATCATCAAGACGTCAGTCCAGGCGAAGAAGATCGTTGTATATTCATTGAATCCCCCGTTTAAATACGAAAAGGGCGTCAAAAAGACTTTCCGGATATTGAATGTGAAAGTCAGGAAAAACAGGACAAGGAACATATTTTCAGCGTTTTGCCAGGACCAGGCAATTTTTTGTTTCACGTCTTGCATGAAACAATTTTAGCACGAAAAAAACAATCAAACGATTGACGCGAAGGTGTTTTATATTTATCATAAAAAAGCTCCCGTCAGAGACGGATTTGTAAAGCGGGCCGTTGGCGCAGTTGGTAGCGCGCTTCGATGGCATCGAAGAGGTCACCGGTTCAAGTCCGGTACGGTCCACAGTGAACAGGCTTTGATGCGTAGGTAGGCATAGTTATATTGCCCTAGTTTGTTCTTATTGGTTCGTTATGCTAAAATTTGTTTGATGGCAAAGAAACCACTAAGTAAAAAGGAAGTAGAAAGAATCGTTCAGCTTCGTAAGCATGGGCATAGCCTGCCTGAAATTAAAAATATAACGGGTCATGGAAAGGCCACGATATATAAGTACATTTACAATGTTAAAATTCTGCAGAAATTCAAAATGCGATGGGATAATTTGAGAAGGAGCAGCGTGTTGAGAATGATTGAGAGCCAAGAAAGAGCAAGAGCTGAAATGCAAGGTTCGATTGGTAAATTAAATACGAGGGATAAGGTCTTGATTATAAGTTGCTTGTATTGGGCCGAAGGAAACAAGAAGGATTTTATTCTTACGAATACTGATCCAGTTTTGATTAAATGCTTTGTAGAGTATTTATCAGAAATAGGAGTGAAGAGAACGGATTTAAGAGTAACTATCAGGGTTTATGAAGATATAAATATACAGGAAGCATGCAAATTTTGGGCAGGGGTCGTGGGAATCAAAGCGAATGAGATTAGAAATTTGAATATTCTTCAAGGAAAGAAGAAAGGTAAATTGCAATATGGAATGTGTAGAGTGAGAGTGGCTAAAGGTTCATATTTTTTGAAACTTCTTGCAGCGGTTAAAGATATCATCGGAGAAAATGTTTAACTCCCCATAGTTCAACGGATCAGAACAAGGGACTCCTAAGCCCTAGATGAAGGTTCGATTCCTTCTGGGGAGACAAATTATACGAAGTTCGTTTTTGATTGATATAATATTGGTATGAAAAACACAATTATTTTTGATGCAGATGAAGTCGTTGTGAAACGAGAAATGTACTTCAGCCAACGCTTGGCAGGGGATTTTAATATTCCAGAGGAAAAAGTAATGGATTTTTTCCGAAACGAGTATAGAGAGTGTGCTACGGGAAAGACGGACCTGAAAAAAGTGCTAGAGAAATATATAAATGTTTGGGGGTGGGAAGGCTCAGTTGACGATTTATTGAAATATTGGTTTGAACATGAACGAGAAATCGATGACGAAATGGTGCAAGAAATAAAATCTCTTCGAGCAAGAGGCTATACATGTTGCCTGGCTACAAACAATGAAAGCTATAGAACCAGATATTTAGTGAATGAAGTTGGTTTAGGAAATCTTTTCGATCATATATTTTCATCGGCCGAAATCGGGCACTTGAAAGTGGAAAATGACTTCTGGAGACATGTTGAGAATACACTGGAAACAAGTTTGACTGACATTATTGTTTGGGACAGCGATGAGAAAACATCAAAAAGGTTTCCGAGCTCGGAATGAAAGGTTTTGTCTTCAAAAGTACAAAGGATTTTAAGGAAAGAATGGACAAGCTAATCCCTCAAACAAAAGTTGGGCACGAAAGCAGAAAACTGGCTTAAATTTATGATCAGCAAAATTCCAAAGCCAATTATTGAAATAATCCAGAAGCTCGAAGCCGCTGGCTTTGAGGCGTTTGTCGTGGGCGGGTGCGTGCGGGATTTGCTGATGAATGTCGAGCCCAAGGATTGGGATGTGACGACCAACGCCAAGCCGGAAGATGTTATGAAAATCTTTCCTGATAATTTCTATGAAAATAATTTCGGGACGGTGGGGGTGAAGATTCCTTGGAATTTTTCTAAGGTACGATCTTTCCCTTCCTCGAGCGAAGCTCTCGGAATTCCTCAAGGTCGGACCTTGAAAAATTCTTATGATGTCGTTGAGGTGACGACGTATCGAATCGAATCGAAATATTCCGACAAGCGGCGGCCGGACAAGGTGAAATTTGCGAAAACTTTGGAAGAAGATTTGAGCCGGAGGGATTTCACGATCAATGCGCTGGCGTTAAAGATAAAAAATTCCGATTTTGAAATTGTTGATTTGTTTGGTGGGCAGAAAGATTTGAAAAACAAAATTATCCGAGCAGTGGGGGAGGCGAACGAGCGGTTTGATGAGGACGCGCTGCGGATGATGCGGGCGGTCAGATTTTCGGTGACGCTAGGTGCTGATAAGCAAGTTAAAAGAACTTCCGGGCCGCGTAAATTGAGCGAAAAAACTCCGTTCGTGATCGAAGAAAAAACCAAAAAGGCGATTGTTAAGAATTCCAAAAATTTGAAACTGATTGCACTCGAGCGCATACAAGATGAGTTGAACAAAATTTTGGTTTCGGATTTTGCGGCCGAGGGGATTGAACTGCTTCGCGAATTGAAGCTGCTTCAATATATAATTCCCGAACTCGAAAAAGGATACGGTGTGGGCCAAAACCGCCATCATATATATACCATCTATGAACATTCAATATTGGCGCTCAAGAACTGTCCGTCGAAAAAACTGGAAGTTCGTTTGGCAACACTCCTGCACGATATAGCCAAGCCCGAAACGAAAAGAGGCGAGGGCGCGTACTCAACATTCTACAATCATGATCACGTGGGGGCGCGGGTGGCCGAGAAGATTTTGCAGCGGCTCAAGTATCCGACGAACTCAATCAAGAAAGTGCGGCTCTTGGTCGACAGCCATATGTTCTATTATAATGTCGACGAAGTGGGAGCTTCGAGCGTCCGGCGATTGGTTCGCAAAGTGGGCCTTGAGAATATCGACGACCTGATCGATCTTCGCGTCGGCGACCGGTTGGGGTCAGGCGTTCCGAAAGCCGTGCCATACAAATTGCGCCATTTCAAATATATGGTGGATCGGATTTCCCAGGATCCGCTCTCGGTGAAGATGCTCAAGGTCGACGGCAATGATTTGATGAAAGAGTTGCGCCTCAAGCCTGAGCCGATGCTTGGCGCAATTCTTGATGTCTTGCTTTCGGAAGTGATCGAAGACCCGAAAAAAAACGAGAAAAAAATATTGCTCGCGCGGGCGAAAGTTTTGTCAAAAGAAAATCTGGAATCTTTGCGAGAAATGGCGAAGGAAAAAATCGAAGAAAAAAAAGAAGAAGAAGACAAAGAATTGAAGAGTCGGCACTGGGTAAAATAGTTTTTGCAAAGTCCGAAATCCAAAGCTCAAATGTCAAATCAAGTTCAAAATTCAAAATCCAAACTTTTTGAAATTTAATCATTTGGAATTAATTTGAAATTTGAAATTTTCATCCTATGGCTTCACAAATCTCACACGTCATCTATGCCCAGAAATATCTGGAAAAAAATCCGCGCAAGGGCGGCGAGTTTTTCATTCTGGGAACCTTGTTTCCGGATATGCGCCGTGTGGCCGAGAGACTGGCGCGGAAAGATACGCATATGCATTTCGAAAAGATCGATCTTGATTTTTCCGGGCTCGATTTGTTTGAAGCCGGCTGGAAGTTCCACGCTTGGTGCGATATGCGGCGGGAAGAAATTCTCAACAAATATAATTTCTATTCTCTTCGGGGTGCCAATGCCATCGATCCTACTGCAAAAATGGTTGAGGATGAGCTGGTGTATGACAAATACAAGAATTGGGAAAAATTGATCCACTTCCTCAATAACCCGCCGGTAATTCACACGAGTTTGGATGTTTCACAGGAAACGATTGAGCGCTGGTATGCGATCTTGGCTAAGTATTTCCAAAAAAAACCGGATGACCGGACGATAAAAATATATCTTTCAAAACAATCGTCAAATAAGGCAGAAATTGAGGAAATCATTGACGGAGTGCGAAAATTGCGAGAGAATCAAAAAGCGGTTGAAATACTCGCAAAAGTTTGCGAAGAGATAATATAGACAAATTTCTAATTTCCAATTTTCAATTTCCAAACAAATTCCAATTCTCAAATTTATGAAAATATATTTTGGACATTCGAAAGGATTTGATTATAAAGAAGAATTGTATAAGCCAATTCGGGAAAGTGCTTTGAATGGCAAATACGAGATATTATTTCCTCATGAAACTGATGAATTTTTCAATTCGAAAGACAGAATAAAAAATTCTGATCTGATGATTGCCGAAGTATCTTGTCCCGCGACGGGGCTTGGCATTGAACTAGGATGGGCTGAGATGCTTGGCACGCCGGTCTTGTGCGTTTACAGAAAAGGGTATGAGATATCAGGTTCATTGAAAGTGGTGACGAAGGACTTTATTGAGTACGACGATCCGGAAGATTTAGTAATAAAATTAGAAGAATATTTTAAACGGGCTGTGGTATAACGGTATTACGCACGATTCGGGTTCGTGTAATCCGGGTTCAATTCCCGGCAGCCCGACCAAAACTATGAAATTCATCATTGAAAATCCGAAGGCGAGTGTGGCGAATTTTTTTCGGCGGGCGGGATATGCTTTTCAGAAGCAGGACGGCGACGAGATGGCGTTCGTGCGAAAACTCACTGATCAGCCGTTTCCGCGGTTCCATCTTTTTGTGAGAATCGTCGATTACAAATTTCACGTGAATTTTCACATCGACCACAAGGCCGCGAGCTATGAAGGAACGAGCATGCATTCGGGAGAATACGAAGATAATGATTTGCTGAATGGTGAGATTGAGAGACTGAAATTGTTAGCTGCGGAAAATTAATTTTTGCGATAAAATAAGTTTCAATTTTCAATTTAAAATTTTCAAACAATTTTTAATGATCAAATGACTCAATTTTAAAAACATAAACATTTAGAAATTTAGTCATTGTTTTAAAATTAAAAATTAAGAATTTAATTTTTTTTAAATGGGCCTGTAGTATAGTGGTAGTACACGGCATTCGCATTGCTGAGACGGGAGTTCGATTCTCCCCAGGTCCACAAAATATAATTTAATAAAGACTAATCGGACAATTAGCTCAGTTGGCTAGAGCGCTGCATTCACATTGCAGAGGTCGGAGGTTCGAGTCCTCCATTGTCCACAAATTCAATAATATGATTAAGATAGAAAAACTTACTGAAAAGTATCTTTCAGCGGCATCTAAATTGGCAGATACTGTTTTTAAAGACGAGCCTAAATTGCCCAGTGTTGGGTTTGAGGCAAGTCTGGATCAGAAAAAATTCAAGCAATTGAATGAGGCAGAAAATAATGAGATTGCTTCTTTGGAATATTTTGTCGCTGTCGACGAGACAGATAAGGTTGTTGGAACGACGGGTTTGTATGCTTTGGAAAAAGATAAAAAAGACACATATTGGTTGGGATGGTATTGCGTCGATCCCGAATTTCGCGGAAAAGGCGTTGGAAGCAAATTACTGGATTATACAATCGAAATGGTCAAAGAACGGGGCAAAAAATTTTTGCGTTTATATACCTCGACAAGTCCGGAAGAAAAAGCAGCGCAAATAATCTACGACAGCAGAGGATTTGAAACAACCAAGAAGGAAAAAAGTGAAAATAGCAAATACGAGATTATATATAAAGAATTGGCATTATAAAAAAATGATTTGGAAGCGTGGCTGAGTGGACGAAAGCAGCAGTTTCGAAAACTGCCGTGTCAGCAATGGCACCGGAGGTTCGAATCCTCCCGCTTCCGCCGGTGAGAAGTCCTTCAAATACGAGGGATTTTTCTTTACATTTCGGGGAATCGATGATAAGTTAAAAAATGACGAAAATGCTGAACTCACTCATCCAAAACAATCTGGGAATCAGCGTGGTCGGGGCAGTCATCGTCGCGGCGCTGCTTTTGATCTGGAATATTTATCTTCAGATCAATGTGGGCCGGTTGCAGAAAAATCAGGAGCAGCTTTTTTCCGGAAAGAACGGAACGGATCTTGAAAAAATCATTCTCGATCATAGCGCGAATTTCAAGGAGCTCGACAAGGATATCCAGGATCTTTTTGAAATATCGAATCAGATTCATGCTCTGGCGGCCCATTCAATTCACAAAGTGGGAGTCATTCGCTTCAATCCTTTCAAAGATTTGGGAGGCGATCAGAGTTTTTCCATCGCCCTTCTCGACGGACAGAACAACGGCGTGGTGATTTCCGGGCTCCACACGCGCGAGGGGAATCGGGTTTATGCCAAGCCGGTCGAATATGGAAAAGCCGTGAAGCATCCGCTCACGGAAGAGGAGCTTGAAGCGATCAAGCGGGCGGAAGCGAGCGCTAATGGAATCGAACAGAAAGCATAGCAGAATAAAGTATTTAACAGAAAGTATAAGTATAGTATGGAAGAAATAAAATCCGCCATAGGCGGACCCGCCTCTGGCGGGAAAGTGAAAATGCCGTCTCGAGTGACCGTGAAAAAATTCGCGGAGCTTTTGGGTTTGGGAATTTCAGATGTCATCAAAGAGCTGATGAAAAACAAGATCCTGGCGACGATCAATGATGAGATTGATTTTGAAACGGCGGCTATCATCGCTTCCGATTTGGGATTTGAGACCGAAGAGGATATTGAAGCCGGCGGCCAGGCCGCGATGACGCTTGAAAAACTGGATGAAGTTTTGAAAAAAGAGAAAGAAGCAAGCGCCACGGAAGTGGGACTACGGCATAGGCCGCCGGTCGTGACGATTCTCGGCCATGTCGATCACGGAAAAACGACTCTTCTCGATACGATCCGAAAGACTTCCGTCGTGGAAAAAGAAGCGGGCGGGATCACTCAGCATATCAGCGCCTATCAAGTGAAAAAAAAGGGCGAGATCATCACTTTCGTCGATACTCCGGGGCATGAGGCCTTCTCTGCTATGCGTGAGCGCGGGGTGACGCTGGCGGATATTGCTATTCTGGTTGTGGCGGCGGATGACGGCGTGCGCCCGCAGACCGAGGAAGTCATCAACTATCTCAAAGAAAAAAAGATTCCGATGGTCGTCGCGATAAACAAGATCGACAAACCGAACGCAAACGTGCAAAGAGTGAAACAAGAGCTGGCCGATCGCGGGATCGTGATCGAAGATTGGGGCGGAAATGTCGTATCGGCGGAAATTTCAGCCAAGCAAAATATTGGCATTGATGATCTCCTGGATATGGTTTTGCTCGTAGCAGAAGTGGAAAATCTCAAGGCGGATTTCAAAAGATTGCCTCTCGGCGTCGTCATCGAATCACATCTTGATCCGAAAAAAGGAAACATGTCGACTGTTTTGGTGCGTACGGGGACTCTCAAAGAGGGACAGGATATATTGGCTGGATCCATTGCGGGAAGAGTGAGGCGGCTCGAGGACTTTCGCGGCCGGCAAGTGAAAGAATCCGGGCCATCGACGCCTGTCACAGTGATCGGTCTCCACGAACTTCCGAACACGAATGATGTTTTGCAGGGAGCGTCCGATTTGAAATCGGCAAAAATTTCACAAAAAGAAATGCAATCGAGCGGAATCGGCGCCGTGAAAAAATTTGATGCGCAGGCTCTCAACAAGAGCATTGATGAACAAGATGTGAAAAAATTGAATGTCATTTTGAAGACGGATGTGCAAGGTTCTTTGGAAGCCGTCGATCAAATTCTCGGTGCCATCAAGTCCGACGAAGTGAGCATCAATTATATCCGGCAGGCGGTCGGTGATATCACCGAATCGGACGTGAAGCTGGCGCAGACATCGGGCGCCGTTATTTTCGGGTTCAATATTCAGCCGACCACGGTTGCCAAGCGGCTCGCGGAGATGAACAAGGTGGAGATCAAAAGCTACAGAGTGATATATGAACTGGTTGAGGACATCAAACAACGCCTCGAAGGGATGCTCGGGGAAGATATTGTGAGGACTGATCTTGGGAAAATGAAGGTGCTGGCGGTTTTCATGACCGGGAAAAAAGATATGATTGTTGGCGGCCAAGTCGTTTCCGGAAAGATGAAAAACGGGGAGTATCTTGAAGTGATGCGCGCAGATGCTGTTTTGGGACGGGGAAAGCTCGTCAATCTTCAGCAGAACAAGGTCAATGTGGATGAAGTGACCCAGGGGAACGAATGCGGGATCACTTATGACGGGGAAACGAAAATCAAAGAGGGGGACACGCTGGTTTGCTTCCATGAGGAAGTTGTGAAAAAAACTTTATGAGGCAGAATATATGAACAGGATCGATCGCGTCAATGAACTTATCAAATCAAAAATTGCGGAAATAATCAGCCGGGAGCTCGAATTGCCTCTCGGCGTTTTTGTGACGGTGGTGAAGGTTGACACATCGCGCGATCTGCGCTACGCTAGAGTGTTTGTGAGCGTTTTCCCCGAAAAGCAATTCGGGAAAACGATGGAATTTTTGCAGAAAAAAATATTTCTGATGCAGGGAATATTGAACAAACAACTTCATATGAAGCCGCTGCCCAGGATCGAATTTGTCGCCGACCGCACCGAAACCGAAGCCGACAAGATTGAAAAACTGTTAAAAGAGATATAGCTTTCCCAACCCTCCCCTCCTCAGTTGAGGAGAGGGCAGGGGGAGGTGCTGTGATATTGCTGAAAGCTTTCAACTCCCCTCTGTCCTTCGGACATCTCCCCTCATCTGAGGGGAGAAGGATCTAGAAAATTATGAATTACAAATTTGCCAAAGAATTCAATGAGATAAAAAAAGAGCTGGAAAAGTCCCGTAGGGTTCTTCTCGTCGCTCACTCGCGGCCGGATGGCGACACCATCGGTTCTGTTTTTGCATTGAAAGGATACCTGGAGAATGATCTCGGGAAAAAGGCGGATGCTGTTTGTTCGGATCCTTATCCGGAATACCTAAAATCCCTGTTTGGCGGAGATGATATTGTTTCTTCGGAAAAAATCAGCGCTGACGACTACGACCTTCTGATCGGAAGCGATGCTGTCGGGAGAAGCTTCGAAAAAATAGTGAAGAGAAAAAACAAAGGTCAGAAAGTGATCATTTTTGACCACCATCCGACAATTGAGCTGAAGGAAATAAAGCCGGATATCATGGTGGCCGATGAAAACTATTCATCGGTTTGTGAGATTCTTTACGATTTTTTTGATTTTCACCGGATCGATCTCGACAAAAAAATGGCTGCCTATCTTTTGACGGGGATATTGAATGACACGGCGGTGTTCCAGCATGCGAATACTTCCGCCAGGGTGATGGAGATCTCAGCGGCCTTGATGAGAAAGGGCGCGCCGATGAGCAAGATCATCGAAGCGACTTTCAAGAACAAGAAGTTGGAAACGCTGAAGCTGTGGGGCCGGGCCCTTCAGCGAGCGGAGATTAACGAAAAGACCGGAGCCATCTTGTCGTTCATCACCACTGAAGATATGCGGGAGCTGGGCATAAAAGAAGATGAGGTCGGCCGGATCGCCGAACTTCTGAATACGGTCGTAGGAACAAAATTTTCTCTAGTGCTGATCGAAAAGGGCCAAAACAAGATCAAAGGCAGTCTTAGAAGCGAGTGGTATAAAAACGTGGATGTCTCCGAAATTGCCCAGAAATTGCGCGGAGGCGGACACAAACTGGCCAGCGGATTTGAAATTGTGGGAAAGATCGTGAAAAATGGCGACAAGATAACGGTCGAGTAAGGAAAGTTGAAAATTGAGAATGAAGACGTATGAGTCAAATCTAAAAATTAAAAATGGTTAAGCTTTTAACTTCTTTCATGGCCGACTATAAAATCCTTGAGGATAAAATAAAAAAATGTTGTTCTTGTTCCGTGCGAGGGACGTGTGTGCAAGTCGTGCCGGGCGAGGGGAATCCAAAATCGGAAATTATGTTCATCGGAGAAGCGCCGGGAGCCGAAGAAGACAAGCAAGGGCGCCCGTTCGTGGGAGCCTCGGGAAAATTTTTGAGCCAGATGCTCGAGGCGATAAGCTTGAAGCGCGAGGATGTTTTCATTGCCAATGTCCTCAAATGCCGGCCGCCGGCGAATCGCGATCCGCTGCCCGATGAAGTGGCGGCCTGCTGGCCCTGGCTTCTTCAGCAGATCAAAACGATCAGACCAAAACTGATCGTCCTCTTGGGGCACCATGCCATGGAAAGATTTCTGCCGAACCAAAAAATTTCCCAAATTCACGGAACCGCTTTGCGCCGTGAGATCGACGGGGTCGGCAAGCAAGTATTTTACGTCCTTTATCACCCGGCGGCGGCTCTCTATCAAGGGAGTCTCCGCGAAACATTGCTCGCTGACTTCAAAAAGTTACCAAAAGTTTTGAAGGCGATTGAAAAATAATAGGCGATATGTGCAGGAGCAATGTGCAGGAGCAAGGTTGTACCTTGCTCCGAATGTTGTCGTAAAAACGAAAACAAAAAGAGCAGGGTACAACCCTGCTCTTGCGTTATATATTCACAATTCTTGCGCACATCAATGGAGCATTGTGATTTCTTTTTTTGGGCTGTTCTTCTTCGTGCTTGAGTAGATTTGCTTATAATAATATCCCACGTCCCAGACCCATTTGGCGGCGCCGCGGTCTCTCCCGGCGCAATTCGTCGTGCCGCACTTCCACATGACCATTTCCTTTGGAGTGTCGATTTTTTCGGCGACCAGTTCGGCCAACCGTCCGCCGACCACGTCCACAGCGTGCCGGGGAGAATCGAAACAGCTATATCCAGAAGGGGTTGGGTTTTCCGGCCCGCGATACCCCCAGTAATTGTAGCATTCTCTGCCGGCCATTCTCGGTGCGTGCCGCCCCCAGTTGCTTTCTTTTTTGGCGATGGCAACAAGAAAAGAGGCGACTCTTTTGTTTTTTTGCGAGATGTATGGCGCCATTCTTTCGATAGGGTATCCCTGTACCAAATTATTGATCTTTTTTTGAAAAACTTTTTTATCCATTGAAACATCCGTCATTGAAAAACTGGTTCGGATGTTTTTCGCGCCAAGCAAGCTGCTGATTGAAAAGAGAAGCGCGCTTATCAGAATAAAGCCGAACAAAAAATACTCCGGCGCGGATGTTCCTCGCATCGCAGAAATCGTTTTTGTCTGGCTGCTTTTTTTTGTTTTGGTCTTTTTCTTGCCTTTGATAGGCTTTTTCTTTGCCATTTTGCCGATTTTAGACGCAAAAAGCGGGCTTCACCCGCTTTCTTTATTGCTTGTATATTGTAGCACATTTTTACGGTTAAATCAACCTTTTTTGAGCGGGGGGTATTGACACAATCTTTCACGAATATTTTCTGCGTATTTATTGACCAAGTATGATTTTGGTGGTAATTTTTAGTTTAGTTGGAAAAACAACGGTCCGGTGGCCGAGTGGCCCGCCGGCGCTAAAGCTTTGGCGGGTAAATTAGGCAAAGTTTAAAAATTGATGTAAAGGCCGGGTGGCGAAGTAGCTAACGCGGCGGTCTGCAAAACCGCTATTCATGGGTGCAAGTCCCATCTCGGCCTCAAATTCATATTCGCCCAGGTGGTGGAATGGTATACACAAGGGACTTAAAATCCCTCGGGAGCAATCCCTTGCGAGTTCGAGTCTCGCCCTGGGCACGATTTATGTTTCATGAAAAAAGTCAGCCCAAGGCTGATCCGCCTCGGGCGGAAAAAAATTTGATTATTGCTGCGGATGATTTCGGGAAGAGCGAACTGGCGAACCAGAATATTCTGCGACTCGCGAAAGCGGGCAAGCTCGATCGTATTTCTGTAATGAGCGATGGACATTTTTCACCTGAGGAAGCTGAAGAACTGAAAAATTTTGGAGCGAAACTGGATATTCATTTCGAACTGGACTGGCAGAAAAAGAGAAGGCATCTTCTGAACGATAGTGTGTTGCGGCAAGGGATGGTTTTTCTCGGGAACTATTTTCGGCCGGGATACGAGAAAAAGGTGAGAGAAGATTGGGATTTGCAAATCAAAAAATTTCACGCTCTTTTTGGGCGATATCCCGATGGAATGAATTCACATGAACATGCCCATTTTTTTCCGGCATATTTCAAAATAGCAGTTGATCTGGCCAGGAAATACGGCATTTCCTACGTCCGTTTCGGAGTGAGAGGGTTTGAAGGAAGAAGCGCCGTCAAGAGAAGAATTTTGAACATTCTCCGCTGGCGGGACAAGGACTGTTTTTTCGAATCAGGGCTAGGCTCATCGGATTTTTTTGCGAGCATCGACTGGATCGATGCCACGGGAAAGAATATTCGGTTTTCCTCGAAACATACGATAGAAATTTCCTGCCACCCCGAGAGGGAGGATGAGTTTGAATCAATCAAAAAATATTTTTGAAATATGGAAGCTATATTCCTTTCAATCGCGACTTTTGCCTCCACCTATTTCGGCGGACTTTTGGCGGTGAAGATGAAAAACAAATTGAATCTCATCATGGGCTTCACGGCCGGCGTCATTTTGGGAGTAGTTTTTTTCGAAATCTTTCCAGAGATCATCGAGCAGATAGAAGACCTGGATTTTGCGCCGACGGGAGTGATGGTGGCGCTCATCGCCGGTTTTTTGATTTTTCATATTCTTGAAAAAGCGATTTTGATTCACCATGGACACGAAGGGGACTATGCCGAGCATGTTCACCCGCAAGTCGGCGTTCTTTCGGCGCTGGCTCTTGTCGGGCACAGTTTTCTGGACGGCTTTGGGATAGGGCTTGGCTTTCAAGCCAGTCCCGCAGTCGGTGTTTTGGTCGCCATTGCCGTTATTTCCCACGACTTCACGGACGGGATGAATACGGTAACTTTGATGCTTGCCCACCAAAACAGCGAACGGAAAGCCAAGCAATTTCTTCTTCTGGATGCGGTTGTGCCTGTTCTCGGAGTGCTGGCCACTTTGTTTTTTCATATCCCCGCCTATTTCGTCGTTCTTTATCTCGGTTTTTTTGCCGGTTTTTTGCTGTATATCGGGGCGAGCGATATTCTTCCGCAGGCACATATGAAAAAAAGCTCATACCAATTGATGAGCCTCACGGTCCTGGGTGTCTTGCTGGTTTTTGTTGTTTCACGCTTTGCGTAAAACTATTAACTTAAAAAGCAGGAGCAGGTTTGTAACCTGCTCCTTTTGTTTCCGCTATCCGCCAACATGTGGAGCAAGGTACAACCTTGCTCCTGCCGTG
>DATGZC010000048.1:0-3072 GCA_035297345.1 Bathyarchaeia archaeon | reverse complement strand
GATATGAGCGTTCGTCCGGACAGCGGATTTTCCGACGCCGACCTGGTGCTTGAGATGCCGGCCATCACAGCGAGCATCACCCGCCTTATGCCGGTGTATGTCTGCAATGATCCGCCAGAAGTCGGTTCCATCCGTTCCACCCGTCATGACTATATTGCGCTTGCGGCCGGATGGGACGCGGTTCTCGTTCACTGGGGCGGTTCGCATTTTGCAGCCGACATCTTGAACAAAGGAACTTCTGCCAAGGGCGGAGTGATAGACGACCTGGACTTGAATGGCAGTATGGGAAACCGGGCGCCGCAGTGCGGATTCCGGAAAGACGGGATTCCGGCGCCTGACAACGGATTCGCCAAATTCTCAACGCTTCTTGATTGCGCCCAAAAAGCCGGCTATGACATGACGGGCAAATTCTCCGGCTATCCGCATCAGACAGAAGCCGCGGCTGACCAGCGGCCAAAGGGCGGAGAACTTCGCGTCGGGTTTCCGAAACCATATGACGTGAATTATACCTATGACCCGGCGACGAACAGCTATCTGCGAACTTGGGGAGGAA
Source organism: Bathyarchaeia archaeon (assembly GCA_035297345.1). Classification (GTDB taxonomy): domain Bacteria; phylum Patescibacteriota; class Minisyncoccia; order Moranbacterales; family UBA11712; genus JAPLXD01. Next base: position 2,519 of record DATGZC010000048.1, on the reverse strand, counting down.
CGGCGGATGTCGATGCCAATAATGGGAAGAGAAACGCGCCAAAAAATGTGGTAGTCGTTATTGCAACTTCGGAGCAGATCGAGGGGCAATATAATAATGTCCAGATCGGCGATCCGCAGTATGACACAGTGACGGAAGGGGACGCGCACTACTATTTGAATGGCAAGGAATACGCGGGCCGCTGGAAAAAAGACAAATCCAGCTGGTCCAGCAAGCTCTTCCTCTATGACGACAAGGGGCAGGAAATGAAATTCGTGCCGGGGCAGATGTGGGTGGAAATTCTTGAGCCGGGACAGGGACTGAAGTGGACGCCCGCGCCGTAGTTAAAAGTGAAAAATGAAAAGTTAAAAGTTTTGCTATCGCTTCGCGATGATTATATTCTTGTATGGCGAGGACGAATTCCGGTCGCGCGAAAAACTTGCCGAGATAAAAAACAAGTTCTTGGAAAAAAACAGTCCCGCTCCGGCGGGATTGTTTGACTTTGCGGAAAAAGATTGGAATCTCGAAGAAATCATAATGAATATTTCTGCGGGCGGATTGTTTTCTTCAAAAAAACTCGTCGTAATCAAAAATATTCTGGCCGGCAAGAAAGATTTTGAAAACGAAAAATTTGAGAAATTTCTCAAAAACGAATCCAAAAAAGAGAAGAGCGACTTGATTTTGATTTTTTGGGAAGGCGGGAAAGTCAAAAAAAGCGGAAAGCTCTGCAAATTGCTTCAAAAAATCGCCAAATGCCAGGAATTTGAACTGTTGGAAGGCGCGAAATTGAGAAACTGGGCGATTGGGAAAATCGGAGAAATCGGCGAAAATAATATTTCAATCAGTTCCGGCGCGGTCGATAGGCTGATCATCTTCGTCGGCAACGATCTGAATTTGCTATCGAGGGAAATTGAAAAATTAGTGAACTATAAAAACAAGGGGGAAATCACAGCCGAAGACGTTGACCGGCTTGTGAAATCGAAAATTGACACGGATATCTTCAAAACCGTCGATGCTCTTGCGCGAGGGGACAAAAAGAACGCCCTCAAAATGCTCCACGACCATCTGGAGGCCGGCGAAGATCCTTTCTATTTGCTCTCGATGTATTTCTATCAGTTTCGCAATCTCGTCAAAGTGAAACCGCTGGCTGAAAAAAATCTGCCGCCGCAAGACATTGCCGCGCGCCTCAAAATGCATCCCTTCGTCGCACGAAAAAGCCTCGACCAAGTGCGAAATTTTTCCTGGCCGAAGCTGAAATCCCTCTACAATCAACTTTGCGAGATCGATTTCGAATCCAAAACGGGAAAAACGGATATTCAGCTCGCCCTGGACAAATTCGTGGCGGAGATATAAAAAACGCTCCGACTATCATCGGGGCGTTTTTCTATTTGAAAGAAAATTATTTCGAAGATTTCTTGAGCATTTTCACGAGTCTCGATTTCTTGCGGGCGGCGGCGTTTTTTGTGATGACGCCGACTTTGGCCGCTTTGTCGATCGCTTTTTGCATGGCCGGGAAGGTTTTTTTCGCCTCATCGGTTTTGTCCTCTTTGGACAGTTCGCGCACGTTCTTCATCGCGGCGCGATAAGTTTTTTTGATCTTCAGATTTTGCGCGGCGCGTTTTTTGGACGCTTTCAAATATTTCTTGGCAGATTGCTTGATCGGCATGTTCGCTATCGCTCAAATGTAAAATTTAAAGTGAAAAATTAAAAGTTACAGTTGAATGTTAATATCATTTAAAATTACTATATATTTCTAACATATCCGGCTATTTTTGTAAATACTAAGTCGTTTAGCAGGACACTTTATACTTTATACTAAATACTTTATACTATAATCATGATTGCCAGAATCAAAGGGAAAATTGCCTATTTGCGGGACCACTATGCGGTGGTGGACGTGGCCGGAGTCGGATACAAAATATTCGTCACTGCCTTTTCGATGGGAAACATGGCGGGAAATGAGGAAGTCCAACTGTTCACGCACACTTATGTCCGTGAAGACGCGCTGGCACTGTATGGCTTTCTGACGCTCGACGAGCTTGATATGTTTGAACTGCTGATATCCATTTCCGGGATCGGGCCGAAAGCAGCCCTTGGAATTTTGACGATCGCCGAACCAAAAACGATCCGGACAGCGATTATCACCGGAGACTCGTCGATTCTCACGCGTGTTTCGGGAGTCGGAAAGAAAACGGCCGAACGGGTGATTCTTGAGCTCTCAAACAAGATCGCGGAACTGCCCGGCGAAGACCAGAGAATAGCGCGCGCCGATTCGGAATCAATTGAAGCGCTCACGTCGCTCGGCTATTCCGCCTCGCAAGCTCGGGAATCATTGAAGTCGGTTCCGGAAAGCGTGAAGGACGTTTCAGAGAGAGTGCGAGCGGCATTGAAGAGTCTTGGTAAATAGTTTTTCCCAGAAGGTAATCCACCAGTTCTACTGGTGAGACTCGAAAAGGTTTTACCGTTCCGACAACCACAAAAAAAAGACACAATGTTGTACAATGAGCTTGGGGCCTGATGAGTGGCCAATCGCTCATGAA
>DATGZC010000047.1:0-8206 GCA_035297345.1 Bathyarchaeia archaeon | reverse complement strand
GACGCTTCTGCCTCTCTTGCAGAAAACAAAGGCTCTCTATCTTCAATGGTATGCCCATTATCAAACTTTGCCCAAGATGCATCGCTATACGCTAGGCCAAAAGATAGATAAATTCCTGGTCGAGATAATCGAAGCTATCGCAATTGCTGGATATCTCCCGCGCGAGGAAAAGCAGCCGTATGTGCGGCTCGCTATTCGAAAAACCGACACCCTCAAGATATTTCTGATGATTCTTTGGGAAACGAAATCGCTCGACAACAAAAAATATATCGCCCTTTCCGAAAAAGTGAGCGAAGTCGGCCGGATGCTCGGCGGCTGGAACGGGCAGATCGTAAAACAAAACTCCCCTCAAAAATCATAAGGGGAGAAATGAAGAGAATTGCGAGACGACGAACGCAAACCCGTTGTCGCGATTCCACCTGTTGTCAGGATTATCATACGTCGTGTTCAGCCATTGCCCGTCGTCATTCCGGTTCGCATTGAGAACGTTCGGATCGCCATCGGAATTGTGCGGAATACCTTCCGAGCCACCACCCGTTGAATTCTCTCAGGGTTGTATCGTATTCGGCATATCAAATACCATAGTACTCTGCACCAAGTATCTTCATTTTTGAAGTTGCTGCATACATCACACTATCTAAAACCTTGATTGTGGATATTCTGGATCTATGGATACTGAGTTCGGCAACAGGAAACCGTGATCGCCCGCATATTCGCCTACTTCCAAATATATTTTAGCACAAATGAAAAACCCCGCACATTTCGTACAGGGTTTCCAATTGTTCACAATTGGGAGTGTTGGCAAAAAATTTTGCCCAAGGACTAAGGACAAAGAATCCAAAATCTCTAAGCTTCCGAGACCTCAGCGCTGACTTGCGAGACGACGAACGCAAACCCGCCGTCGCGACCCCACCCGCTGACAGGATCATCAAACGCCGAGCGCAGCCACCGCCCGCCGCCACGCCGGCCCGCACCGAGAACGCTCGGACCGCCATCGGAATCTTTGATGGGCTCGTGCATCGCAACGATCCACCACAAACCCACGGCTTCAATCTCCTCTTCGGTGAAGTTATCCCGAATGAGGCAGGCGACTTCGGCATTAGGATCGGACAGCGTTTTTCCCTTGGTGAAGGTGCCGGCGTAAGCGTCCCTTCTGATGTTCTTCGTAATCCGGGAGCTGTCGTTCCAGAGCGACCCTTTTAGGATCGCGATCTTATAGGCCACGCCCGTGGTCGGCTTGAATTCATCCGATCGCAGAACGCTCTTCGCCCAATCACTTACCCGGTCTCCTTTCTTTTCGAAATATGTAATCCATCCTTCGCCCGTTCTGCCAACGGTTGGCGGAAAGGCGAGATAGATCACGCCATCTTCTTCAATCCATTTTGGCTCTAGGCATTTCTCAACATCTTCGAGAAGCGCGATGCCATCAGGGCCAGCCAGTTCAGTAAGCTTTCCGAGATTGATACGGCGAGGAATGGCTTGGGCCTTGCGTTCGACGAGAAACCATTCACCTGAATTGACCCGTCTGATCGCTTCGTTCGGATCAGTTGTGCCCGTTTGTTTCATAGAATTTTTGACGAGGGCATTAAGCTGCCCCAAACCCGGTAAAACTTCTACGATAACATACTCAGGCTTGCTCTCTTTCGTTTCAGCACTCATAGATGTCTCCTTGTGCGCTAAATTGCGCATGAATTTTTCCTCTTATCCGAGGAGGAACTATAGGCCGTCGCAATTGTGCATTTTATCACAAAAAGCCGACGAAGTCAACAGCTTGGCAAACAAACTACAAATATTCACTTTATACAAAGCTTTTTTCGCTGTTTCACAGAAGGGACTTTTTTGCATGAAGCGCAGGAGCAGGGTTGTACCCTGCTCCACATGTTTTAATCTTCCCATATCCTATCCGCCGCAATTTCACAACTTGGATTGGCCGATGACCAATACCAATGATCAGCTTGAGAAACATAATTCTTACGAACCGGGTTAGTATGAATATATTCCATTTTCTGGTAGAGAAATTTATCCGTCTCAATCAATTTCGGCATATTGGTTTTTGCCCAGAATTCATATTTTCCGTTTTCATCTAAAAATAATTTCAGTATATTAGGTTCGGTTTGAAGAATATTTTTGTGCAATTCCTTGGATGTAAATCTTTTGAAATCCCGAATAAATCCCGCTACATCCGAAGAGGAAACAATAAAATGAATATGATTGAGCATAAAAACAAAACCGTATAATTTCAATCCTTTGTTGTTTCGGCAGTATTTCAGTGAATCAGCCAGAATATTCCAGCGATAATGACGATCAAAAAGATAATACCACTTTTTGATCGTTAGGGTGAGAAAATATATTTTATCGTTGAGATCTTTTGAGATGCGAGGTGATGGCATATATTGATTATATCACGCTTTGAGGAAACAAAAGGAGCAAGGTACAACCTTGCTCCTGCAATAGCGCCATCGGCCTGCACAGCATGAAATAGCCGGCAAGAAAATATATCGCAAACTCCTCCATCCAAAAACAACCCCGATTTGCATCGGGGTTGTTTGAAATATTCAGAAGTTGAAATTCTGACTAGGCTCGCTCGACTTTCGTCGCGTTCGGGCCTTTCGGGCTTTCACCGATTTCGAAATTGACTTTGTCGCCTTCCTTGAGGTCGTTGAAATCAACGCCAACGAGCTCGCTCGAGTGGAAGAACAGATCCTTGTCACTGCCATCTTGGGCAATGAATCCGAATCCGCGGTCAGTCAGTCTTTTGATTGTTCCTTGTGCCATTTTTTTGGAAATTATTTAAATTCACATTTAATTGTAATGCAAAAATGAGTTCGACGACGCTGCCTTTGCATACCTGTGACTGACCAAAGTATAGCATTTCTGGGCATTTTGTCAACCCGTCAGTCAGGAACCGCCCAAAATCTTCGAAATCGCGTCTTCATCCTGGCAGGAATAGGCATTCGAGGGGGAATAGAATCCCTTTTTAGGGCCGAAACATCCGCCGTTCGTTTTGTCGAGCACGCCGAAATACGGCATCAAAAAACCCATATTTTTCTGCAAAAAAAAGGCATGGAGTTTCCGAAGAGTCGCCGCTCTTTTTGGGGCATCCATCCGGGCAAAAATATCCAGATCATCGGATGGAATTCCCGTCCAGTCGAGATGCAAAAGCACATTTTTTGCCTTCGAGGCGTAGGCTTTGTTCCAAAGCAGGCCCCAGCAGCTGCCGCGGCGCGAAAGGCAGGGCCCGCTTTCGATGTTTCCGTTTGAATCGATTCCCACTCCCCCTTCGATATAGTCAAAAAGTCCGAGGTACTTCGCGTTAGTAATGGAACCCGTCTGGGCGCCGATCGCCACATCGACGTTATTCTTTTTCGCGTATCGGCGGATATCTCTCACGATTTCGGGCGCGTACTTCCGGCTCGAACTTTCCTGCAGATTTATCTGCCCAAAGGTGAAGCTCTGCACGCCGAGATCGATCGCCCGGTGCGTGATATATTTCAAATAATCGCGATATTCTTTCGAAGAAAAAGTCGGCTTGCAAGTATGCTCGCCCCAGTCGTTCATCGTATCGTCATGGCACATCTCTCCGAAATCGAACACGTGGCCGGAGTCCTCGTTTTCATAGCCGTCCTTCGTGCTGATCGCTTCAGCGAGAAACATCCCGTACACGACATCAGACTTCGCGACCTGGGCCATATTTTTTTCGATCACCTGAAAATCAGGCGGCTCGCGCCACGTCTCGATCGCCCGGTGGAGATAGTAGCAGTTCGAACGGTTGATGAGACTCACGTATTCTCCCTGGTCAGGATTGTATTCCGTGAGCAGGCCGTCCGCCACACAGCCTTGGGATTTGAGGCGCGCCATATCGATCGGAGGCGGCGGGACTTTCGGCGCAATGATGGCGCCGGCAAAAGAATCGGAAACCTGATCGGGCGGCAGAGTCTCCGCTTCGGCGCTCAGCTCAAGATGTTTCTCGCTGGGCGGCGCATATTTTTCGCGCGCCAAAAAAACTGCGAAAGCGATCAGTCCCGAGAGAAAAATTACGTCTAGATATTTTTTTCCGCGATGATTTTCCATTTGATCACGTACCTAATATATTACGCTTAACCGGCCGTAAAAATTTGACCCTCGCTGGAATTTAGTGCTGGAATATTTTAGTATAATAGAAAAGAAATGTAAACCCTAAAAATATCTATGAATATCAAAGGGAAAGTCGCAATAGTGACCGGCGCGTCTTCGGGAATAGGCCTGGCGACGGCGAAACTATTTTCTGCGCATAGCGCAAAATTCGTTCTCGCCGCCCGGTCGAAAAAAATTAAGATGAATATGTAATACAAAAGGAATCCTGCTAGGCAAGATTCCTTTTTTGTCTGTCGTCTGCTCGATTACAACATGATCGAATAGTCAGCGGAGGAATATGAACATTTTTTGTTCGGCCACTCGTCCGGATCCGGACAACAGTCTTCGTCGACATGGTTCCCCTTCCCCTTCTTGCTGTACGACGGATGCGAATGCGATTTTCGGCAAACTTTTCTCCCGTGGACAACACGAAATTGTGACAATTTCGCGCTTTTTGCAACATGATGTTGTTTTTGCACTTTGTGTTTTTTTGCGGAGGTCGCGGCTGGCCAGGAAACTGAAAGGAATGTGAGCATCACAGCGAACACCACCAGCCCTTTCCAAAATTGTTGTCTGATTTTATTCATACATTTGCGGGCTTCTCAAAAGTTTCACAAACTTCGGACAAGCTGAAAAATTATGTCGACGTCGCTTACCGATTATTACAAAGCGAGTGTTGGTTTGTAGCATATTTCCATTAAGGAATGATGAACCAGCTGACCGAATGAAAAACAAAAAAACCCTTTTGCAAGGGTTCAATTTACACCGCTTTCGCGCCGTATTTTATTTCACAAGCTCAGCAAACTTTTCCTGGAGCTTCGCAATTTTTGGCGAAATGTTGAGCTGGCAATAGGGATTCACGGTGTTCTTTTCGAAATATTTTTGATGATAGTTTTCCGCCGGATAGAAGTCTTCAAACAGCTTGATTTCCGTGATGATCGGCTCCGAAAAAATTTTTTCGGCCTTCAGATTTTCAATGAATGATTCGGCTTCTTTTTTTTGCTTGTTGTTTGCATAAAGAATGATCGAGCGATATTGCGTCCCCTGATCCGAGCCCTGACGGTTGGGAGTCGTCGGATCGTGCATCGCAAAAAAGACGGTGAGAAGTTCACGATAGGAAATAATCGCCGGGTCGTATTCGATTTTCGCCACCTCCGCGTGGCCCGTTTTTCCCGAGCAGACTTCTTCATAGGTCGGCTCGGCTTTCCTTCCTCCCGAGTAGCCGGAAGTCACCGAACGCACCCCTTTGAGCTTGGAAAATACCGCTTCGAGGCACCAAAAACAGCCGCCGCCAAAAACGGCCAACTCGGATTTCTTGTTTTCTGAATCATTTTTTTTCATTCTTTTTGGGGAAAAAGTTCAAAGCGACTGAATTTATGCAATACCTTTTTTGGGTGGGAAGCGGACCGTCATCGAAAACGTGCCCCAAATGCGACTCGCATCGGGCGCAGCGCACCTCTGTGCGTTCCATTCCGTGAGTGATATCGCTGATGCACTCCAGATGATCCTCGGAAACCGGCTCATAATAGCTCGGCCAGCCTGTTCCTGATTCAAATTTCGAGTCGGAGCGGAAAAGCGGCAGATGGCAGGCCGCGCAATGATAGGTTCCCTCGCCCAATTTTCCCCAGACGCAAGAAAACGGCGTCTCCGTCCCATGCTCGCGCATCACTTTGTACTGCTCGGGCGTGAGAATTTTCTTCCACTCTTCGTCAGTTTTTCGTATTTTTTCGATCATAGGAGGGTTTCATCCTATGCATATACTACACATTTTCGGCCCCCCTATTTCAAGAAAACGGCTTTTTTGATACAATAAAAGCGAATCAGACAAATTATGGTGCAAAACATCGCTTATTCATTGATTTTCGGAAAGCCGGTCATTATGTATATGGGCATTCTGACCTATCTGTCGCTGATCTCAACTGCGACGATCGGCGCCCTGAACTTCAAGGGCATCACCGTCATCCCGTTTCGATGGCATCCCCGCTTCGCCGCGGCGACCATCCTTCTCGCCACCCTGCATGCCCTCATGGGTCTCTCGACCTATTTCAATTTCTAGTCATTATGACGGAATGACGGATAGACGCCCTTTGGCTCAAGTATGTTTCCGTCCACCTTTATCCTCATGCCGATCGTTAGGGTGCTGTTAGAAAATATTGTCAATTTTTTCCGAAAAAGCAAAAACCCCGCTTGTCAGCGGGGCTTCCTGCCCGGGTATCCTACATATCCCTGATTTTCATTCTCATATCTTCTTTCATTTTCGTCATTTCCTCTTCCGACATACCTTCCATCTTTTCGGGATGCATTTCTCTGGCATGCTGTTCCATTTTCATCATGACCTCGTCTTCTGTCTCGCCTTTGGCGACAAAATCGTCATTGGCGCCCATATCCTTGCATGAAAGCATTTTCATAAGATTTGTTTTTTTCCGGCGAACTCCTCTCCGCCGGGCGAAGTGGAATCGCAAGAAATATTAATTGATTAGCGATGTATAAATTAGTACGGATTGATGCGCTGATTATTACATAACGTCGGAAATAATATTTCACGCATCAAAATGAAAATCAGATATCTCTCGGCCCTAATTTTTATCCTCATATTTGCCGCGGCCGGCGCCATTTTGTATTTTTCGCAGATCGGACATACGGATCCAAAAGGTCCAAGTTCGGATATTAACCAATCCAGCCATATGAAAATCACTAGTCCTGCCTTCACAGCGAACGCCAGCATCCCGCAAAAATATACTTGCGACGGAAAAGGCATCAATCCTCCCCTTGCCGTCAGCGATGTTCCGGCAGACGCCAAAAGCCTCGCGCTCATCGTGGACGATCCCGATGCGCCGGTGCCTGGCGGATTTGTCCATTGGATCTTGCTTAATGTTGATCCCAAGACATCCGAGATAGGCGAAAACAGCGTCCCTTCGGAGGCCATCCCGGGACAGAACGGAGCCAATCAATCCCGCTACACGGGACCTTGCCCGCCCACCGGAACCCACCGCTATTTTTTCAAGATCTTCGCCCTTGATTCTCCTTTGAATCTTGACTCGTCCGCCAAACGAGAAGACGTCGAACGGGCAATGTCCGGGCATATCCTCGATCAGGCGGAACTCGTCGGCCTATACAAGCGGCCTTAAAAGACCCTCCAATCTTCACTGTTTCCACAAGGCAAGCAAACTTGGCTCTTTTTTTCGCGCCTCTCCCCTTTACAATTCCGAGATACTGGTATACAGTTAACGGATTGCCCAATCAAAAAACTATGCCTAACCACAATTCAAAATATCGATCGGGGCGCCGGAACTTTTCACCGGCCAAAAGCAGAAACAATCAATCCGGCTCGCGCGGGCGCTCTTTCGGCGCAGGCAAGCGTTTTGGCGGCCGAAGCCAACCGCGAGGCGGCGGAAGATTCAAATTGTCGCCGCTCGACCTTTCGACTTTCATCAACAAGGCCGCGGTCATTACGGAAAAAGTGGAGCATTTTGTTCCCGAACACAACTTTTCCGATTTCAATGTCAATTCGACAATTCTGGCGACTCTTGAAAAAACCGGCTACAAACAGCCGACTCCGATCCAGGACAAGATCATTCCCCATATTCTCGCCGGCCGGGATGTTGTGGGACTCGCGAATACCGGCACCGGGAAAACGGCCGCTTTCTTGATTCCGCTCATTCACAAGCAGATCGGCGACAAAAACAAGCAAGTCCTCATTCTCACCCCGACGCGCGAATTGGCGCTCCAGATCGATCAGGAATTTCGAGTCTTCTCAAAGGGCCTCGGTCTCTATTCCGTCGTCTGTGTCGGCGGCGCCAACATCAATCTCCAGATCCGCGAACTGCGCTACTTCAACAACCTCGTCATCGGAACGCCCGGCCGAGTCATCGACCTCATCAACCGGAAAGTTCTGAAGCTCGGCGAAATCGATACGGTCGTTCTGGACGAAGCCGACCAGATGCTTGATATGGGATTTGTGAACGACATCAAACTCATCATGTCGAACGTCCCCGACGCACGGCACACGCTCTGCTTCGCGGCCACCATGTCCCCCACTATCCAAGCGCTCATCAACAAATTCTTGCGGGACCCAATCACCATCTCCGTGAAA
>DATGZC010000046.1:0-3853 GCA_035297345.1 Bathyarchaeia archaeon | reverse complement strand
ATCTTGAGGAGTCGAAAGATTATTTTGTACTTCTGCGGCTGGCTGTCCGGATTTTTTTTGCCACACAAAAAATTCCGCAAGCGTCAGCACGCCGGCGATAATTGCAATTCCAATTAGTATTCTGATAAGCTTTTTCATTGTTGAATCATAGTTTAGTACATTTTCCGCATCGTAGCCATTTTTGTCAAAAAAACAATCCCGACGCGATGTCGGGACTGTCTTTATTTGGTAGGTTAGTACCGGTCTCTTCGACCGCCACCGCCACCGAATCCGCCTCTGTCTCCGCCGAAGCTTCTGCGTCTTTTCCGATTGCATTCCTGGCAGTAGATTCTGCCAAAGGTGCCGTCGTCACGCTTGGTCGGCTGGAAAGGAAGTTCCTTGATGTCCACATCACACTCGGCACACTTGAGACCAAGGTCGGAAACATCAGTCATCTGCCTTTGAGGGCGATTTTGATAGTCCATTTTTCGTTTCGCCTAACTTGTTAATAATCCCCCGCCTTGTGCGGGGAATAGCTCTTCCTTAGGCGACGACTTTATTGGATCCCTATATATTGAAGATATTTGGATACTACGCCTAATTCGATTACTGTATATAATACTACACCAAAGCGGTGTTTCTGTCAATGGCTGGCTGATTGCAAATATTTTCCCGTATGCTAGCCTGATTTCATAAGGAGGGGTCAGGAGACTGCTTCTTTTATAATTGATTCCAAATTCAGGGAGGATGGAGATATGGACTTAGGAAATCAGAAAACGGTGGCGGTGATCGCGCTCAATTCTGCTGAAAAGGAGCAGGAGCAAAAGAGAAAATTGGAATCAGCCGAAGAAAAACCCGCAGAGATATTCCTGTGCGAAGGTCAGCCCAATCGGGCATTGAAGATTTTGCAGGAATGCAGAGTGTCCGGGAAGATCGCTATGCTCTATACGGACGGAGACGTGGGATTCAAATACTCGCAGTGCCAGTTTGCATTCATTCAAGCGGCGGCGCAACTTGCGTCCAACTACAATGTCTTTGTTGTCTAGGAGGACGATATGACAGAAATCAAGCGGGCATGTAATCTCATCGGAATGGCCTTGGATGGATTTGAAGTCAAGGAAATGTTCGAGGTCGTGAGGACGGACGAGACTGGGGAGGAAAATATCTCACTCGGCTTTCTAGAAAACGGAAAGATTGCCAACGGATATGCAAATTGCCAGACAGACTCTCGATCCGTCAGGACAGTGAGTCGATCGATCCTCACGGATGGAAAGGTGGGCTTCATTCTGAAGATCGAGCCCATTCGATTTATCGACGAGAAACAGGCAAAGCAGGAGATTATCGACAAAGGCTCTGCCAAGCTTTCAGCCATCGAACGCGAACTGATATCCGGTTCATTTTAAAAAGGGTCAGGGGACGAAGTAATTCAAGGTCGCAGAATTCATCCTGCGACTTTTTTCTTTTGAAAGAAAATAATTGCGAGGCCGAAGATTATAATCACAATACTGAACCATTGGCCGATGGTGAGGGAAAAGAAAAACCAGTTGTTGTCCGGCTCCCGGAAAAATTCGGACGTGAATCTTGCGAAGCCGTAGCCGACGAGATAGAACGAAGTTAGATAGCCGACGGGAAAATTATATTTCCGTAGGTTCCACAAAATCACGAACAACAAAATTCCTTCCAAAAATAATTCGTAGAGTTGCGAGGGATGTCGGAGCTGTCCGGTGATGTCCGCCGGAAAATACATTCCCCAAAATTTTGTGGTGACGCGGCCGAAGAGTTCGCCGTTCAAAAAATTTCCGAGGCGGCCGAAGGCGTAGGCGAGGGGAACGGCAGGCGCGAAGATGTCGGAGAGTTCGAGAATTTTTTTGAGGCTGAACCTTTCTTTTTTAAGGTTTAGCCTTAAAAAAATAAAAAATGCCAAAACGATTCCGATGAGGCCCCCGAAGTAGCTCATGCCGTAAATTCCTGTATAGCGCCAGTGATCAGAAATATCAAACGGCAAAAAAATTTGTGATAGATGATTTTGGAAGTACGCCCAGTCATAAATGAAGACGTCACCCAATCTTGCTCCCAAGAGCAATCCGATGATCAGCCACGGAAAAAATTTCTGGACGGCTTCAAGTGAAATATTTGTTTTTTCCGTTTTGATCCGGCGGCGGACCAGAAAATAGACAAGCGCAAAAGCGGCCAGGTACATCAATCCATACCAGGAAACTTGGATTGGCCCGATCGAGCAGGCGGTCGGATCTATATGTTCGGGCAAATGCTGCCAGTTGTAAATTGCGCTTGTCATCGTATTGAGAAAAAAATTGAAATCCGATATATCCTTATAAAAAATGAATATCGGATCGTGATTGAGCGGTCGCGCGGTTGAACTGTCTCTGAATCGACTTGCGCTTTCGGGTGCGTCATTCAAAGAGCGGTTTGCCGTTTCAGTCCTCTAGTGATTATAAAACTAATTTGTCAATATTCAAAGGAAAAATTTCAAAAAGTTTATTTTGATGGTTCAATATTTGTGGTATAATTGTATGCAGATTGGCTAAATTGATCGGGTGAAATTGTTCGGGAAAAAGATTTTTCCCGGCCTGTTTTCGCCCGATTTTTTAAACTATGGATATTCACAAAAAAAACAAATCAATCGCGGATCGAAAGCGCCTTTCGGGAGAAGAATTGGAGAAAAAAATTGAGCATTTTCTTTTTCCGAATCACGCGAACGAATCGCAGAAAATTTCGCGCGCGAAAAATTCATTTTTCAAAGGCGTGACGAGTATTGCTCGGCCGAAGTATATTTCGAAGCTGGGAGCGCTCTTCAAACTCGAACGGAAAAAACTTTCCGTTCGATTCCGTTTCTCGGCATTGCGCCAAATTTCTTTGCGCGCCTTTTCGAGAAGGACGAGTTATACGGCAATTGTGATTCTGCTGATTCTGGTTGTGAGCTGCATCGCTTACTATCGAAAATATATCGCCAGTGCGGCGACCTTCACCTGGGTTCAATCGAGTTGGACAGGGGGAGCTTCGACCACGGCCCCATATCCCACTCATCCGACAGATGAAACCGGCTGGACAAAATATTATTCAAAGAGCGGAGTGGACACGACGAGCGGAGTGACGCTCGAGCGGACATCGAACTAGAAGACAAAATTCAAATCAGCCGATTCAGAAAAAATGCAAAAGCAAAAATACATCAAAATGAAACTTCTTGATCTGAAATACATTGTCTCGTTTGCGGGAATGTTTTTTTTGATTTTTGTTTTCTCCGCCCGATCTTCTCACGCTTCGACAGTCACCTGGACCGGAAACACATCAGCGGTGTGGAGCATAGGGACGAACTGGGATTCCGGAAGCGCACCGTTGGCGGGAGACGATGTTGTCATAAACGGCGGGAACAACCAGCCGACAATCGATCTTTCGGGCGGGACGACGACGATCAATTCTCTCACGATCGGTTCTTCAGTCTCTTCGACGTTGACGTTTTCGAACGGGGACTTCAGCACCAAAAAAATGGTTGTCACCGGAAGTGTCGTTGTCGGCGCCAACGGGAGAATCACCCACACGGCAAACGCCGGCTCGCAGGCGCACGTTGTCTTTTTGGAAATCGGCGGAGATCTTTCGATCGCGTCCGGCGGCGCAATCAACGTCGATGCCAAAGGATTTGCATCCGCGAGCGGAACAGGGGCCGGAGGAAATAATGGTGAAGCGACAGGAGGCGGATACGGGGGCTCCGGTGGCATCGGATGGACAGCTTCGGGAGGATCAGCGTACGGCTCAATCACCCAGCCGGCAGATATCGGAAGCGGCGGAGGAAATTCTGGAGGTACGCCGGGCGGAGCGGGAGGAGGCGCCGTGAAAATTGTCGTATCGGGCACGACGA
>DATGZC010000045.1:0-6190 GCA_035297345.1 Bathyarchaeia archaeon | reverse complement strand
AGGCCCGTTTGAGTCCTTTCAACTTGCCGCTTTGCCTCGAAGAATAGTGCATATATTCACTTCCGATCTTGACGTAGCCGGATTTTGGAAAATCGGATCCCGATTTGAGGACAAGTGAGGCGCTGCCCTTTCCAAGGTCGGTCGCCAAATCCGAATTCGGCTCGACCCAATCGGCATAATTCCAGCGCATCGTCACATAATATTTTTCTTCTTGCTGATCTTTTTTTGTGAGAGGACCAAAAGAGCCATACCCGCCGGCCACTCCGTTGCGGCAGGCTTTGGGCGTATTCGTCATTGAGTAGTGGCTTGAAGATGACTGCTTGCTTGATAGCCAGAGATGCTGCTCCTCTGCAATTTTTCCTTCTTTTTGAGGAAGCGGGTATTTGCCGGTGATTGTTTTGATGCTTTCTTTTGCCAGCGTAGGACTGGAAAAAAGAAACGGAATAAGCGCAAACAATAATAATATTTTTTTCATCTCTTATAATTAATTTACAATTGAAAATTTTAGCTCGTTATCCACTCCAATGTTTCTCTTGCGCATTTCTCCCAGGAAAAATTTTTCACTCTCTCAAGTCCTTTTTTTCGCAAGATGCCTCGAAGTTTATCATTTTCCAAAATGTCAGTCAAGACTTTTGCCATATTTTGGCTTGAACAAGGGTCGAAAAGAAGTCCGGCATCCCCGGCGACTTCGCTGAGACTCGAATTGTCCGCAACCGCCACCGGAGTCCCGCAAGCCATCGCCTCAAGAACCGGCAAGCCAAAACCCTCATACAGAGACGGCAAGACAAAAATTTCGGCACCCGCGACGAGCGCCGGCAAATCTTTTGTCTCAAATTTTCCCGTCATTGAAACACCAGGTGTTTTTTTTGTTTTTTCAAGGATATTTTCCGCAAGCCAGCCTGGACTGCCGGCAATTACGAGTTCTAGATCTTTGTACACTTCTTTGCGGCGCAATATTTCAAAGGCTTCCAGCAAAGTTTCGATATTCTTGCGAGGCTGGATCGTGCCGACGAAAATCATATATCGTGAAGCGTGCAACACATAACGTTTTTTTACCTTATCTATTTCTTCTCGGGGAACATTTTCATGAAATAACTCTTTGTCGTAACCATGGTAAATGACTTTGATTTTATCTTCTCTTATTTTTTGATAAGTTTTCAAAAGATCTTTTTTGGTCGAGTTTGATATAGCAATAAGTTTGTCTGCATTTTTCACGGCATAGTCCGTGAAAAAATTGAGGCGGCGCAAATCTTTTTTCGGAAAATGATCAGAAAAGAATTTGAAAGCGAGATCGTGGATCGTAACAACGGTTTTCGTTTTTTTCGGCCGCAGAACGGGGAGAGAGTGCATCGGCATGAAAATAACGTCCGGCTTTTCGCGCAACATTTCCCACGCAAACCTCGTCTGCGTCCACCAGGATGGAAACGGTTTTTTCAAAATTTCATAATTTTCAAAATCCGGAATTTCAAGCTGGGGATTGAATTTTTTTTTGTGATAAACCAAGAATCGGTCGTTTTTGTCAAAACGGCCGAAATTTTTGAGAAGATTCCAGATATAAATACGTGTTCCGTCGATCCGCGGATGATCAAGATCAGCGGCGTTGATGACGATGCGCATTTTTATTTTTTATCAGCAAAATAATTTTTGAGTGTATTCCTTTAATTCTCTGCCGATGTCTTCTCTGTCCGCTGCATATTTGAGAAGCGCTTTGAGATAGTTCAGCGGATCGCCCGTCGTGAGCCATTCGCCGT
This sequence comes from Bathyarchaeia archaeon, assembly GCA_035297345.1. Taxonomy (GTDB): domain Bacteria; phylum Patescibacteriota; class Minisyncoccia; order Moranbacterales; family UBA11712; genus JAPLXD01. The sequence goes on along the minus strand of DATGZC010000045.1, from coordinate 4,439 downwards.
CTTCAATTTCTTTGGCCAAAAATTTTCCGCCGTTTTGGACATATTTCTTGATCGCATCCGTAATCCAGAGTTCATTTCCTTTTCCAAGGGCGGTTTCTTTGAGAACATTAATGATGTCTTGATTCAAGATCATCCGTCCGAAGTCGGCCAGTTGAGAAGGAGCTTCTTCAATAGAAGGTTTTTCAATTATATCTTCAATTTCGTTCGATCCCTCGTGCAGTTTCACAATGCCGTAGCGCACCACATCTTCTTTGGCAACTTTTTGCACCCCGATCATGGGATGTCCGTTCTTTTCAAAATCCTCCACCATCTGTTTCGTGAAAGATACCTTCGATTTCACGAGGTCGTCTCCCCAGACAAAAACAAACGGCTCATCATCAACCAAGCTCGCCGCCGAAAGGACGGGCGTACCGTTTCCATAAGGCCCCTTTTGGCGGACGTAAATGAAATTTGCCATATCCGCGACTCGCTTCACTGCATTCAATCTTTCAGTCTTTCCGGCTTGCTCCAGCTCGTTTTCAAGCGCCCAGGAATGATCGAAGTGATCCTCCAGCGGTTTCTTGTCCCACTTGGTGACAAGAATGATATCTTCAATTCCCGCTTCAACAAGCTCTTCAACGACAAGCTGAATGATCGGTTTGTCGACGATCGGGAGCATTTCTTTGGGCATCGCTTTCGTCACCGGCAAGAAACGGGTTCCGGATCCGGCAACAGCGATGATAGCTTTTTTGATCTTCATTATATATCTACAAATTACGAATTATGTACGAATATACGAATCAGTTATTTATAAATCAACTTCGCCACAAGCACCAGAATAGCAAGAAAGTCCTCGATAGAATTCATAACGATGATCGGCATTTGCCCTATTCCGATTCCGTACGCAAGATAAAGCGACAGCCCGATAACCAAAATTATACTCCATCCCAGAGAAATATCTGTCGTTGATTTTGTTGTATATGATTTATAAACCTGTGGGATGAGCGCAATCGCCAAAATGGCACCGGCTAAATATCCGATAAATTGGATCATAATTTATAACAATTGTTTCTTGGCGATCATCTTGATTTCCGCGTTGAATTCTTCAATCGCCTGCTCGATCTGCGGGTCGAAGTTTTTGTATATCTCTTTCTCTTTCACGATCCGCCCCGCCTCGAGAAGCGTATCAAAAGTCCCCGCATCGAGCCACTCGCCCTCGAACGCGCTCACATTGAGCTCTCCTTTTTCAAGATAAAAATTGTGAAGCGAAGTTATCTCAACTTCTCCGCGTTCCGAAGGCGTTGCATTTTTGGCTGCGTCGCAAACCCTCTTGTCATATATATACAGCCCTGGAATTGCGTAGTCGCTTATCCATTCCGTCGGTTTTTCAACGATTTGAACGGCCTTCCCCGATTCGTCGAATTTCACGACGCCGTATCTTTCCGGATCTGGCACTTTTTTGGCAAAAATTTGTCCGCCTGATTTGAAATTCCTGATGATCTCTGAAAAATCATCTTCAAAAATATTGTCTCCGAGGATCATCGCCACATCATTGCCGTCAATGAAGTTCTCTCCGACGACAAAAGCGTCAGCGAGCCCGCGCGGCACGCTCTGCACCTTGAATTCGAGATGTACGTCATGCCGTTCAAAGATCCGTCCGAGCAGATTCACAAACTGGCCTGAATGTTCAGGCGCGACAATCATCAGAATGTCTTTTATGCCCGCTTTCACCAAAACATTCAGCGGATAAAAAATCATTTGGCGGTTGTAGACTGGCAAAAGCTGCTTTGAAGTCGTGGCTGTGAGAGGAAACAGTCTCGTGGCGGTCCCTCCGGCCAGAACGATGCCTTTCATTTTATTCATGTTGATAGAATTGGAAATTTAGAATAGTGAATAGAAAATTTGAAACTTTTCCCGGCCTTCGCTATTCCCTATTCCCTGTTCCTGATTCGCTTAAGTATTCCCTTAAAGCTTCTTTGTAATCCCGCAACGGCTTCAGTTTTGTGTTTAGTAATACAGAAGCTTTTGGCCGCTTGGCCGGACGGGGAAATTCGGCCGAGCTCACTGGAATCACCTCGACGTCCATCTTGGTCAATTTGAACAGCTGCAGCGCCGCTTCATACCAAGTGCAGGCGCCCTCATTCACAATATGGTATGTTCCAAACGGAATGTTCTCTTCGATCATTTTTTTCGTTTCAAGCGCGAGATCCGGCGTATAGGTGAAGCAACTTTTTTCATCATCGACAATTTTGAGGACCGGATTGTCTTTGGCAAGCGCGATCATCGTTTCAAAAAAACTTTTTTTGGACGTCTCGGATTTTCCAGCCTTTCCAAAAAGCTTGGAAGTGCGGATGAGATAGAATTTATCAGTATTTTTTTTGATTTCGTCTTCGCCCAACAACTTCGACCGGCCATAATTCGAAATCGGATTCGGCTTGTCCGTTTCCAAATATTCCCCTTTTTCACCGTCAAAAATATAATCGCTGACATAGTGCACGAGCGGAATATCTTTTTCTTTGCAAATTTTTGCGAGCATCCCTGGCCCGTATCCGTTCACCTTCTTCGCAAGCTCATATTCGATTTCATCCGTTTCGCATTTGTCGACGGCGTTGTAGCCCGTCGCATTGATCACGGCGTCCGGCTGCACATCTTCGACCTTTTTTCGCAGACCATCTTCTGAAATGATGTCCACCTGGTCACGATCGTACGCAAAGACCTCCCAGTTCATATCCCGCTCAAAAACATGGACGAGATCCTGCCCAAGGCTTCCCTGCGACCCGATGATAAGAATTTTATTCGCCATATTGCTTTTCATAATATTTATGATAGTCTCCGCTTTTCACATCCCGCCACCAACATTCATTTTCCTCGTACCACTCGACCGTTTTTTTCATACCGTCTTCAAAACTGGTTCGCGGTTCCCAATCAAGTTCCCGCTTGATCTTCGAAAAATCGATCGCATAGCGGCGGTCGTGTCCGGGCCGGTCTTTCACATATTCTATCATCTCTTCGCCTTTTCCGAGAAGCCCGAGAATTTTGCGCGCGATTTCAATGTTCGCTTTTTCCGAATTTCCGCCGATGCAATATGTCTCGCCGATCTTTCCTTTCTGGGTGATCAGATCGATCGCCTCGCAATGGTCTTCGACGAAAAGCCAGTCTCGCACCTGCAATCCGTCGCCATAAACCGGAATTTTTTTCTCCTCCATGAGATTTGTGATCGCGAGCGGAATCAATTTCTCAGGAAAATGAAAGGGACCGTAATTGTTGGAACAGTTGGAAATTGTGACGGGTAGTCCAAAGGTGTGAAAATATGCCCTCACCAGGTGGTCAGAAGCGGCTTTGGAGGCGCTGTAGGGGCTCCTGGGCGCGTAGGGCGTGTTTTCATTGAAAGCAGGGTCATTCGGCCTCAAATGGCCAAAAACCTCGTCTGTCGAGATATGGTGAAACCGCTTGAGTCCGTTGTTTTTCGCCGCTTCGAGCAAATTGTGCGTGCCAAGAACATTTGTACGGATGAAATCCGAGCTGTCGAGAATAGACCGATCAACGTGGGATTCGGCGGCGAAATTGACGATCACATCAACGTCTTTCGCGAGATCGTTCACCAGTTCCTTGTCGACGATATCGCCCCTCATGAATTTGTAATTTTTGTTCCCTTCAATGTCTTTCAAATTTTCCAAATTCCCCGCATACGTCAAAAGATCAAGATTGACGATCTCATAGTCGGGATATTTTTTGAAAATATAGCGAATAAAGTTGGAACCGATGAACCCGGCTCCGCCAGTAACCAAAAATTTCATAATTTACCTAGCTTAAACTTTTAGTGGTCGCTAGAAAATTAAGCTGGATTATTTTCTGAAAACTATTTATTTTTTGTTGTCCAATCAAATCCGATTTTTGGATCGTCAAAAGGGATTCTTTCTTCATCGGGATTGGCTGAGTCATAGGCCTCGCTTGTATGATAGAAAAGCGTCGCCGGTTTGTTGCCGAGAACACGATATCCATGCGCGACACCAATTGGGATCAAAACCTGAACCGGATTGTTTTCTCCTCCATATATCACCTGTGTTTCACCCAAGGTCCTCGAATCTTCGCGCATATCATGAAGAACAATTTGCATATCTCCTCTGACCGGAAACCAGACATCAATCTGTTTTTTGTGCCAGTGAAAGGCTTTGATAACACCCGGAAAACTCTCCGTATAGCTTGTCTGCTTCACTTCGCAAAAAGTTTCTTCCCCAAATTTGATAACCTCGCAAAAAAATCCGCGATCATCGGAGTTTCTTTTTATTTGCTTTATCTTCACGCCATCGATCATTGTTTTTTAGTCAGTACACCCCCGCCAAAGGCGGTGGCTTGATGAGTGGGATCGCCTTAAAGGCGATAGCTCCCAATCACCCTTTTGTTAAATTAATTAGTGTTGTTGGAAACCGTCCTCTTGTTCGCCTTGTTCACGAATATAC
>DATGZC010000044.1:0-4555 GCA_035297345.1 Bathyarchaeia archaeon | reverse complement strand
GGGAGATGTCCGAAGGACAGAGGGGTGTTGAGAGTTAAGCCTACTAAAACAACACCTCCCCCTGCCCCCTCCTCAACTGAGGAGGGGAGGATAAAAGTTGAATAAATTTATGTCTGAAAAACGAGTTTTTATTATTCACGGATGGGGTAAGACTCCGGAGTCAGAATGGCTCCCGTGGCTTGCCAAACATTTGAGAGAAAAAAGATTTTTGACTGAAGTGCCAGTTATGCCGGATACGGACAATCCAAAAATCGAAGCCTGGGTCTCACATCTTGAGAAAGTTGTCGGACGATGCGACAAGAATACTTTTTTTGTCGGGCATAGCATCGGCTGTCAGGCGATCATGCGGTATCTTGAAAAATTGTCTGCCGATGAAAAGTGCGGTGGGGCGGTTTTTGTGGCTGGCTGGTTCACACTCACGGGCTTCGAAGAAAATGAAGAAAGATTTATTGCGAGTCCGTGGGTCAACAAACCGATTGATTTTGAAAAAGTGAAGGCGCGCGCTGAAAAAATCATCTGCATAATTTCCGATAATGATCCGTTTGTGCCGGCCGAAAACTGGGAAATATTTTCCGAAAATTTGGGTGCTGAGGTCATAATTGAAAAAAACATGGGCCATTTTTCGGATGACGATGGAATAAAAGTGATTCCGGTGGCGCTCGATGCCGTTTTGAAACTGACAAAAAGTGAAAATAATTCCCCAGAAAAGGAGTAATAGGGAACAATGGGGAAATTGTGAAAATATTTGCCTATTTCGCAGAGTTTGCTAATATGATAGGCAGAAATGTCTTCTCCGGAAATTGACGAAATCAAAAAGCGCCTGAATATTGCGGAAGTGATCGGCGAGTATATACGACTGACGAAAGCAGGGAGCAATCACAAAGCTCTCTGTCCTTTTCATAATGAAAAATCGCCCTCTTTCATGGTGAGCGAAGAGCGGGGATCCTGGCACTGTTTCGGGTGCGGAAAAGGCGGGGATGTCTTTTCATTCGTGATGGAACTCGAAGGGATCGGCTTTCGGGAGGCGCTCGAGCAATTGGCCGGAAAAGCGGGCGTGGAGCTCAAGCGGACAATGATCAATGAACAAGGATCAAGGATCAAGGACAACAAAAAAGAGCTGTTTAAAATTCTTGAACTGGCGACGAAATGGTATGAAGTGAATTTGTGGCAAGGAAAAGGAAAAGAAAAAATTTTGAACTATCTGCGGGGGCGGGGACTCACGGATCAGAGTATAAAAAAATTTAGGTTAGGCTATGCGCCGGATGGCTGGCGAAATATTTTAGATTTCCTAACAAAGCGAGGCTATACAGTTGACGAAATTAATAAGACGGGACTGCTGGTTGAGAAGTCGGTGAACAGTGAACAACGAACAGTGAACAACAATATTGGGGACGATTCAAAGAACAATACTGATCACTGGTCACTGATCACTGATCGTTGTTACGACAGATTCCGCGACCGAATCATGTTTCCCATCCAGGACATCATGGGCCGGGTGGTCGGCTACAGCGCGCGCGTCTGCCCTGGAGGGGATGAAAAAAATGCGAAATATGTGAATACTGCGCAAACGGCGCTCTATGACAAAAGCAAAATTCTCTATGGCCTCAATCTCTCCAAAATGGAAATCAAAAAACGGGACGAGTCGGTGCTCGTGGAAGGAAACACGGATGTGATAGCGGCGCACCAGGCGGGATTCGGAAACACGGTGGCTGTTTCGGGGACGGCGCTCACAGAGGAGCAGGTGAAAATATTGAAGCGATACGCAGAGAATATCAAGATGGGGTTCGATATGGATGCGGCCGGCCAGGCGGCGGCGCGCCGGAGCATCAAGACCTGTCTTGAAAACGATCTCAACGTGAAGATTGTCCTGCTTTCTTCGGGAAAAGATGCGGCGGAATGCCTCAAGGAAGATCCCGGCATATGGAAATCGGCGGTCGAAAGCGCCGAAGGCGTCATGGAGTACTATTTCAAAGAAGCTTTTTCCCGCTATGATCCGCAGATTCCGGCCGACAAGAAAAAAATTGCCCAGGAGCTTTTGAACGTGATTAAGGACATTTCCAACCCGGTCGAGCAATCTCATTGGCTGAAAATCTTGGCCTCCCGCATCGGAACCGAGGAAAAGGTGCTTGTGGATATTCTCCAAAAAGCGAAAACAGGCGAAAAAAATCATTCTCCTTCTGTGAAGGCGGAAGAAAATATCCATCGGGAGAAGACTCTCGGAGAAAAAATATTGGGAATCATTCTCGCTTTCCCGAAAGAATGCCGGAAGGAACTGGCCAAGATTGACGCCGAGGACTTCCAAAATGAAAGAGAAAGAGCTATAATACAAGCAATAAAGCGGGACCAGGAAAAATTCAGCCTTGAGAGAATGAAGGCTCTTTTTTCTGATTATGAAACAAGAAAATTTCTCGAGGAAACGGTGTTTGAAGCAGAGGTGAGATTTGGCGGAGAACTCGGGGATGGGAAGGACCAGCTCGATCCGATCGGGGAATTGCAGGGCCTGGTTCAGCGGATCAAAGAAAAAAGATATAAAGAAAAAAGTCTTCGGCTCACGCAAGATATAAAAGCGGCGCAAGCCTCCGGCGACAAAGCGGGAGAAAAGGCGCTGATGGAGGAATTTCAAAAGCTGATAGAAGAAAAGACCTAGTGCAAGTTTAAAACGCTAAGGGGTGAAAATTTTTGAAAATTAATTTACGCTTATTTCGAAAACACTTTGTCGCACCACTCGCGAATTCCAGCGAATCCGCTCGTTGCAGAATTTGCTCGTGATTTTCAAGGCAAAAACCATGCTCACTCGCAAATAATGCTGCGCCAAAGTATTTTCGAAACAGCTTAATGCATCTATTATGACAAAGAAGAAAGTGAAAAAATCGAAGCGAAAAGTTCAGAAGAAACCAAAGAAAAAGCTGGTGAAGAAAGTTGCGCGGAAAAAAACCGTGAAGAAAAAAGTCGCGAAAAAGAAGGCGGCGAAGAAGCCGAAAAAAGTTGCAAAAAAGAAGGCGGCGAAGAAAAAAGCAACAACGGTTTCCAAGAAAAAAGCGGCTTTGAAAAAGGCGAAACAGGCGCCGGCGAAAAAGCCGGAAAATGTTTTGGCTGAGAAAAAAACTCCGATTGACGAGCTGGTGGCTATCGGAAAGCAGCGCGGTTTCATCACGGAAGATGAAATTTTGCACGTCATTCCGGAAGTCGAAAAAGATGTCTCGGGCCTTGAAAAACTTTATGAAAAAATGGAATCGGCGGGCGTGAAGATTGTGAGTTCGGACGAGGTGATCAAAACGGAGATCGAAAAAGAAGCCGAGAAGAACGACAAAAAGGTCGAGCATATGGATGTGCCGCTTGATCTCGATGACGTTTCCTCGGACTCGGTCCAGATGTATCTTCGCGAGATCGGGCGGGTCCCGTTGCTCAAAGGAGAAGAAGAAGTGAGTCTGGCCAAAAGAAATGAAAAAGGGGATTTGATGGCAAAGCAAAAACTCACTGAAGCCAATCTTCGATTGGTGGTTTCGATTGCCAAAAAATATGTCGGCCGGAGCGCCAATCTGTCTCTTTTGGATCTTATCCAAGAGGGAAATATCGGCCTTTTCCGGGCGGTTGAGAAATTCGACTATCGAAAAGGATATAAATTTTCGACTTATGCCACTTGGTGGATCCGGCAGGCGATCACCCGGGCGCTCGCCGACCAGTCGCGCACCATCCGCATTCCGGTCCACATGGTTGAGACGATCAACAAATATACGCAGGCTACGCGCCGGCTCGTGCAAGACCTGGGGCGCGATCCATTGCCCGAAGAAGTGGCGGCTGAGATGGGCATTGAAGTCGAGAAAGTCCGCCACATTATGAAGATATCCCAGGAAACGGTTTCCATCGAGACGCCGGTTGGGGACAGCGAAGACGATTCGATTTTGGGAGATTTCATCGAGGATACGGAAGCGGTCATGCCGCATCAAAACGCGGCCCGCAAACTTTTGACCGACCATGTGACCGAGGTTTTGAAAGATCTCACCCCCCGCGAGCAAAAAATACTTAAAATTAGATTTGGGCTCGAGGACGGCGTGACGCATACCCTCGAAGAAGTCGGCCACGAGTTCGGCGTCACCCGCGAACGCATCCGCCAAATCGAAGCCAAAGCCCTCGACAAAATCCGCGAATCAGGTCTCGCAGAGAAGCTGAGGGATTATTAGAAAATTATTGCAAAATCAATGAGAACCGTTTGTATTTGTGCATCAAAAAAATATAAAAAGGAGGTTAAGCGGTTTTGTTTGGACTTGGAAAAACTAGGAATTGTTGTTTTTGAGCCAAATATCAATGAGCCGTTTCCTGAAAACTCGTTCTTGCACTCGAAACTTATTACAAAAACTATTTTCAAGGGTTTTACGTTAGAACATTTCGACTGGATCAAAAAGGCGGATGCTTGTTTTAGTCAGTACACCCCCGCCAAAGGCGGTGGCTTGATGAGTGGGATCGCCTTAAAGGCGATAGCTCCCAATCACCCTTTTGTTAAATTAATTAGTGTTGTTGGAAACCGTCCTCTTGTTCGCCTTGTTCACGAATATAC
>DATGZC010000043.1:0-3679 GCA_035297345.1 Bathyarchaeia archaeon | reverse complement strand
AATTCAAGATCTCTTTGATATTACACCAGTAATATATAAGCTTTCCTCTCCAAAAAGCAGTAATGTTATCAGAATGATCGTTTCGTCTGCGAACCTTGTGGATTTCCTTGAGAAAAATGGAATAAAAAAAGGTAGTAAAGTTAAAAATCAAGTGGATGCGCCTTCGTGGATAAAGAAAAATTTAGAATTTTCAAAAAGTTGTCTTCGAGGTCTTGTTGATACAGATGGGGGAGTCTATTATCATAAGCACAGAGTCAATGGTTGCAAATCACTAAATATTGGGCTATGCTTCACTAACAAGTCAATTCCCCTGCTAGACTTCGTAAAGAAAACCCTTAAAAAATTGGACTTCTCTCCCAAAATAAGTTCCGGGGGTTATAATATTTTTCTTTACAGAGAAAGTGAAGTGTTGAGATATGAAAAAGAAGTTGATTTCAGTAATTTATATCAGAAAGAGAGACTAAAAAAATATTTGAAAATGAAGAAACGGAAGCGTGCGTGAGCGGCTTAAACGGCAGTCCTGGAAAGACTGTGTGTCGAAAGGCACCAGGGGTTCGAATCCTCTCGCTTCCGCAGTTTGATAGAGGCTTCTATAGAGGCCTCTATTTTTTACCCACAAAAAAACAAGACTCGTGTTGAGCCTTGTTTTTTTATCTTGTAACTGCGTCTATTTCTTCGCGGGGGTGGAAGATTTGGTCGGAGCTGCGGCCGGCGCGCCGCTTTGCTGGATCGGACTGGTATCGCTCTGCGCGGCTTCAGTGAAGACGTTTATGCTCGCGTCTTGAAGTTGGGAATAGTTGTCTTGTCCCGCGATCGGGAAGAGAATATAACCCAGGCCTGAACCGGCGTCCGGAACCTTGAGCAGGCCTTTTTCGGAATTCTCAAATACGCGCTGGACGATGTCGGCATCTTCCATATCGCTGTATTGACTGTAGAGCCCTTTCATTTCGTCGGGCGCCATATCGGTTTTGACGTTGTTCCCGATGATGGTGAGAATATTGTTTATCTTTCCGAAATCGGCGAGCGTTCCCAACGAGATCATTTTGTCCTTCAAAGCTTTGAGGATCACTTGCTGCCGTTTCGAGCGGTCGAAATCATTGGTCTGCACCCGTGCCCGGGCATAGCAGAGCGCTTTCTCTCCGTTCAAGTGGTTCGTGCCGGCCGGAAGAGTGAAAGATCCGCCGCATTCGTTGCCTTCCACAAATTGCTGCGTTTCATAAAATGCTCTTGGAAGTTTCACATCGACGCCGCCCACCGCGTCGATCAGCTCTTTGAAGCCGGTGAAGTTGATGGCGATCGTGTGATCGATTTTGAGGCCGGTAATCGTCTGCATCAGCTCTTCCATTTTCGGCATCCCTTGATTGCGTCCGCCGCTTTCCCAATAGGAATAAACCGAGTTGATTTTGCCGTGCTCGTTCGTGTCAGGGATCTTGACATAGAGGTCCCGCGGGACGGAAATCATGGCTACTGAGTTGCGGTTGGTGTCGAACGACGCCACGATGATGGAGTCTGCCAAGAGTCCTCCGTGGGGGTCGTCAGCGCCGCGCATTCCGAGGAGCAATATGTTGGTCCGTCCATCTTGCGACACGGGAGCGGTGCCTCCGCCCAAAAGGCTGGCAAAAGAAGAGTTGCGGGAGCCGGAAATTTTGTTGAGGATGAAGCCGGTCTTCCAGCCGAAATACCCGACCACTGCTAAAATGAGAATCAGGATGACGACGAAAATTTTGAATTTCTTTTTCTGATAGAATCTTTTTTTGGGAGATCCATCTCTCATTTGGTTGCGGCTTCCGAACATATTGTTTTTTCTTTAATTTTTAACTATAAAGTTCTGACAATTTGTATTCTACAAAATATACGACAAACGGGCAAGAATAAGCGCGGTTTGTCAAGCGCAGTCAGACAACGAATGGCTGTCGATGCTGAATTATTCCCAATTTGGCAAAATGCCTGGATCGGCTTATTATTATGTCAGCGACATAACTTCAACAAAAAATTTATGCCCCTCAAAACAAAAACCAAAAGTAAATTAGCAAGCAAGAAAAAATCCCCAGTGAAAAAAGTGTCGGTTGAAAAAAAACCGGCGCCCAGAAAAGACATCAGCCTCAAGATGTACATCATCCTTGGCGCGCTGATCGTCCTCGGAGCTCTTTTCATTCGCAGTTATCATCTGAGCACCTTGCCTCCCGGAGTGTATCCCGACGAAGCGGTGAACGGAATTGATGCCATCACGGCGAACGCCGCCCATCATTGGAAACTTTTCTATGAGAACAACAACGGGCGCGAGGGATTATTCATGAATCTCATTGCCATGAGCTTCAGTCTGTTCGGCGTGAGCATCATAACTCTCAAAATGTGGTCGGTGCTTTTCGGGACACTCACGGTCCTTGGCATGATCCTTCTCGGTGAGGAACTCTTTGCGAGCCGGCGGGCCGGTCTCATTGCTGGGTTCATCACCGCCACCACTTTTTGGGCGATCAATTTCAGCCGCATATCCTTTCGGGCTATCATGCTGCCGTTTGTTCTCGTCTTCACGGTTTTTTTCCTCATTCGCGGCATCCAGAAGAAAAAAATAATCGATTATATTCTTGCCGGATTGTTTTTTGGACTGGGCGTGCACACGTATATCGCGTTTCGGATTGCGCCGTTGATTTTGGTTGTGCTCTTGATCGCGTTTATGGTCAACCGCAAAAGATTTTTGACCACCCATTGGAAAGAAATTTTGGCTTTCATTGTGGCGATGACGCTCGTTGCACTTCCAATGCTGGCCGATTTCTATGTCCACCGGGATCACTTCAGCGGGCGGACGAGCCAAGTCTCAGTTTTCAATCCGGAAATCAACCAAGGACATCTGCTTCTGGCGCTCGGGAAGACTTTCGGGCTTTCGCTGGGTCAGTATTCTTTTTTTGGAGACCAGAATTGGCGGCACAATCTGCCGCCTTGGCCGGAACTTTTTCCCACCATCGGGATATTCTTCCTAGCCGGTTTCTTCTATTTCATCTATGAATTTTTCTGGCTCGTCTGGCGAAGAATCCGAGCGGGCGAGAGAAGCGAACGGTTGATTCTGGTGGCGCTTCTCTTGTCCTGGTTTTTCGCGATGCTTTTGCCTGAGGCCATCAGCGCGGAAGGGCTTCCGCACGCCCTGCGGAGCATCGGGGCGATGCCGGTGGCCATTCTTCTTGCCGTGTTTTCGATCGAAGGACTGTGGAAATGGGCCGAGAGCGGGAAATTGAAACAGCACAAAAAAACCATTCAGAAGATACTTGTTGTACTTGTGATCGCGAGCGGAATTTGGTCGGTGAAATTGTATTTCGTCGATTGGGCCGAGAACCCGAATGTTCCCGGAGCGTTCGGCGAAGGTTATTTCAATATGTCGCGCTATATCAATAGTTTGCCATCTGGCACTCCGAAATACGTGGTTGACAACGGCCCGGGACAACAAATGGAAGACGGGCTCCAAACGTCGGCCGAGGTCGTGAAATTGTTCACCTATCAAAAAGCGGCCAACGTCCAATTTGTCGAGCCGGATTTCGATCCCGCGGCGCTCAAAACTCCTTCCAAAATATTTCTGATGCGCTATGACGATGGTCTTGTGAATCATATCCGCCAATCTTTTCCCAATAGCCTGGTAAAAAAAATGGACACGCAGGAAGGGAGGGACACGGATTTCACGATGATTGAT
>DATGZC010000042.1:0-2930 GCA_035297345.1 Bathyarchaeia archaeon | reverse complement strand
GGCGATCATTTCTCTTGGCGGAGTCGTGGCGGCGCACAGCGCGCGGGTCGGCGGAAACAAAATCGATCAGGCGATCGCAGACTTCATCAAAAAAAAGCATGGCCTCGCGATCGGTGAACGGACGGCTGAAGAAATCAAGATCGCAATCGGAAGCGCGATCCCGCAGGTGAAGGATGAGTATATGGAAGTGCGCGGGCGCGATTTGATCGCCGGCCTTCCGAAGACGATTCGGATCTCGGCAAACGAAATCACAGAAGCCATTCAGGACGAGCTGCGGGAAATCATCAATGCGATCAAAAAAGTTCTGCAGGAAACGCCGCCGGAGCTGGCGGCTGATGTGATCGACAAAGGGATGATACTTTCGGGAGGTGGAGCGCTGATCCGGCATCTCGACCAGCTGATTTCGAAAACGACGGGCGTGCCGTGCTATGTCGCGGAGGATCCGCTTTTCTGCGTGGTGAAAGGAACGGGGATTGCGCTTGAACATCTGGATATGTACAAGAGGACTATAATGTTGACGAAATAAAAATACGAATTATCAACAAGCTCATAAAATTTTGGTTTCTCGAATAGGCTACCTGCTGCCGTCCATCAGAGATGGACGAGCGGAACGCGATATTCTCGAAACTCAAAATTTTGTTCGACTTTTCTCGGATGATTGGAATTGATGCTTCACGGGCGTTCGTGAAAACAAAAACTGGCATCGAAGAATATTCTTATCGGGTCATCAAAGGCCTGACCGATTGCTTGCGTGATCAGCGAGTGGTTTTGTATTTGGATCCGCGGGTCAACAAGTTGGCGTATATCGATTTCGATCTGCCGGAAAATTGGAAAACGAAGTTCATCAGCGCGCCGAAATTCTGGACGCAAGTGAGGCTGTCGCTTGAAATGATTTTTCATCCGGTCGATGTGTTGTTCGTGCCGGCGCATACGGTGCCGATAATTCACCCCAAAAATACGGTTGTCACGATCCACGGGCTCGAATATGAATTTTGTCCCAGGGCCTATTCTTGGTTTGAGAGACTTTATATGCGCTGGTCTATCCGGCGATCGTGCAAATGGGCGCAGCGGATAATTGCGGTGAGCCAGAACACGAAGAATGATTTGAAGAAATTGTATAAAGTGCCGCCGGAGAAAGTTGAGGTGATATATGAAGGAATTTCAGAATCCAGCCAAAGTCCGGCTTTTCCCTTTCTCGAGCAGAGCTCTCGAAATTCCTCAAAGCCGGACTTTTCGAAATACCTGCTGTTTATCGGTCGGTTGGAAGACAGAAAAAATATTCTCGGGATGGTCGAGGCCTTTGAAAGGCTAAAAGAAAAATACAAAATTTCCCACAAGTTGATTTTGGTGGGGAAATATGGATATGGCGGTGAAAAAATAAAAAATAAAGTTTATAGCAGCGTCTATAAAAATGACATTATCTTGACGGGTTATATCTCAGATGAAGAGAAGTTTTATTTGTTGAAAAGCGCCGACGTGTTTTTGTTCCCAACATTTTATGAAGGATTCGGCCTGCCGATTCTCGAAGCCCAGAGCGTCGGGACGCCGGTGATCACGTCGAATATTTCTTCGATGCCGGAGGTGGCGGGCAACAGCGCGGTTCTGGTTGATCCGAAAGGTTCGGAGGCCATCGCCGAAGCGGCTTATAAATTGATATCGGACGAATCTTATAAAAATGATATAATAGAAAAAGGATATAATAATATCAAAAGATTCGATTGGCAGAAATGTGCGGAGGAGGTAAGCAATTTGTTACGTAATTAATTACGTACCTCGCAAAACCAGCAGCAGGTTCATGTTTGCAACCTAAACCTAATGTTGGCGCAAACCGTCAATATTCGAAGCAGGGTACAACCCTGCTCCTGCGCCGAATTGACAATAAAAAAAGCCGGACCGGCTCGGTGGTACATGAGCGCGGTCCGGGCAGATCTCTTGAAAGAGCTGATTGATTTAGACCTAGTTTTCTTTTTTAGGCAGATCCTTGTATTCCAGATTGTCGCCTACTAAGAAGACGAGCCGGCCACCTCTGTTGAATACGGCGTCGCCGCTTGGCCAGTGCAGTCGTCCGCATTTTACACACGGATGCGCTGGGCGAGTCGATGCGCAACCAACCATCAAATCGACAGTGACATTCTTGTTTATAGCACCGTTGCAATCTTTCTCCTTGCAATTCATGATACTCCCTCCTAAAAAAATAGCATTGTAAACAATTCGAAGCACAATGATTTCAAATCACCCTAACACAACCAACAATTTCCGTCAAGACCTTAAGGTCGCCCTCGTTCATGATTTCCTGAATCAATATGGCGGGGCGGAACGGGTTTTGAGCGTGCTTCACAAAATATTTCCCGAGGCGCCGATTTATACCCTGCTCTATGATCCGAAAAAAATGCGGGGGAAATTCAAGAATGCTGACATTCGGCCGTCGTTTTTGCAAAAATTCCCCAAGATTTTGAAACGACACCTCAAATGCGTCCTGCCGCTTTTGCCGACGGCTCCGGAAACATTCAATTTGCGCGACTACGATTTGGTCATTTCATCTTCCGGCGCCTGGTCCAAGGGCGTGATTGTGAAGCCGAAGACGATCCATATCTGCTATTGCCACAGTCCGATGCGTTTTGCGTGGGACTGGAACGAAAAATATCTTCGGGAGCAGAGAGCCGGAGGGGTGCGAAATTTTTTTGCACGTCTAAGTTTGAATTATGTCCGGATGTGGGACAAAGCGGCGGCGGACCGGCCGGATTTTTTCATCGCCAATTCGAAATATACCCAGGCTCGCATCAAAAAATATTATGAACGGGAGAGTGAGATCGTCTATCCGCCGGTGGAAGTTGAACCCATAGGGGTCGGACCGCAGTCTGATGAGGCAGGCGGTCCAACCCCTATTGCCGGATATTTCCTGATTGTTTCCCGCCTTTCGCCGTACAAAA
>DATGZC010000041.1:0-3421 GCA_035297345.1 Bathyarchaeia archaeon | reverse complement strand
AGAAGTATATTCGTGAACAAGGCGAACAAGAGGACGGTTTCCAACAACACTAATTAATTTAACAAAAGGGTGATTGGGAGCTATCGCCTTTAAGGCGATCCCACTCATCAAGCCACCGCCTTTGGCGGGGGTGTACTGACTTAAAGAACCCGCGGTTCGAAAGTTCCAGCGGGCTTTGTTATATTTCTGAAAGTTATACCAAAAACCCAACTTTCTCTCGCACCTCGTTCATTTTCTTTTCGGCCAGTTTTTTGGCTTTTTCTCGGCCTTGTTCGAGCACATCCAAAACGTCTTTATCGTCTATCTTATTGTATTTTTTCTGAAAATCAGCGAGAAAGTCGACGATCACTTCGGCGAGGTCGGCTTTGAATTCGGAATAGCCCTTGCCTTTGTATATTTTCTCGACTTCTTCCGGCTTCACGTTGTCGAGCAGAGAATAGATGTTGATCAGATTCCGGATGGCCGGTTTGTCGTCGGCGTAGCGGACGCGCTTTCCGCTGTCCGTGACGGCTCGCTTGATCTTCTCGCGGATTTTTTCGGGCGTGTCGGTGAGAGCGATATAGTTGAATTCCGAAGCGGCGGATTTGGACATTTTTTTCGTCGGATCGTCGAGACCCATGATCCGCATCCCTTCTTTCACGACGAACGGCTCGGGAACAACAAAGGTTTCTCCGAAAGTCGAGTTGAATCTTTTGGCAAGATCGCGAGCGAGCTCGACATGTTGAATTTGGTCTTCACCGACGGGGACGACTTTTGTGTCATACAAAAGAATATCCGCGGCCATCAGAACCGGGTAGCTGAACAAACCGGCATTGATATGCTGGCGGTGCTCTTTGGACTTGTCTTTGAACTGAGTCATCCGGTCGAGCTCGGGAATTTTGGTGATCGTGTTCAGGATCCAGGCGAGTTCCGTGTGTTCAGGGACTTGCGATTGAACAAAAATGGTCGATTCGGAAGTATCTCCGCCAGAGGCGGATCCGTCTTTGGCGGAAATTCCTGCTGCCAGATAAATTTTCGCAAGCTCCAAAGTTTTCTGGCGGAGCTCCGCCGGATTCTGCGGAACAGTGATGGCGTGAAGGTCGACGACGCAGAAGACTGATTCATATTTTTCCTGAAGGTCGATCCAATTCTTCACTGCACCCAAATAGTTGCCGATATGGAGCATTCCGGAAGGCTGAATGCCGGAGAAAATGCGAGGTTTCATATACGCTTGATTATTAGTATTATCTAGGGTTATAATAGGGTTAAGAGTTGGAAATGTCAAAATTTGACGCTTCCAATATTACTTGCTAATATTGCCCAAGCTTTCAATAAATGCCATGCTTCGATTGATCATTCACGTATTATCCAATGCCATCGGCATCTGGGCGTCGGCGCGGCTGGTGCACGGGATCCATTTTCAAGGCAACTGGAAGTGGCTGATTCTCGCGGGAGCGGTGCTTGGTTTCATAAACTTTTTTATAAAGCCGGTCGTGAAAATAGTTTCGCTTCCTCTGATTTGGCTGACGCTCGGATTTTTTACGATCATTATAAATATTTTGATGTTCAACCTGGTGGCGCATATTGTGCCGGTCCTCGTGATTGAAACCTGGACAGCGGCCTTTTGGGCAGTGATCATCATCAGCGCAATAAACTTTTTTGTCTCATCCATAATAAAAGAAAATGCTTGAAAATATTCTCATTTGGGCGCAACTCGGCGTCTCAGTGCTCCTGGCGGTTTCAATTCTTCTTCAAAACCGGGGAGCGGGCTTGTCCGCTTCCTTCGGCGGAGATTTCGGGGGGTACTACACCAAGCGGGGAATGGAAAAATTTCTCAATATTGCGACGGTCATTTTCGCGATTATCTTCATCGGGCTGGCGATTGCTAACGTTTATATAGGATCGCGAAGCGTTTAGGGAAATCTCTCTCCCTTTCGTAAAGGAAGAGTTGGAGAGGATTTCTGGGCCCTTTTAGGGAAAGGTGAGAATATATGAATAGAACTTTTTTTCAAAAATTTTCCCGGGTTTTTTCCGCAAGGGAGCGAATGACTGTCTTGTCGCTCGCCCTTCTCGCGGCTATTTCGCTTGTTGCATCCGTTCTGGGAGTCTATTATTCCTTTACAAAGCCGATCCCGGTCCCCGGCGGCGACTACTCGGAAGGCATCATCGGCCAGCCGATGTATGTGAATCCGGTCTTGGCGGCCGGGAACGAAGCTGACGCTGATCTTACCCGTCTCATATATTCGGGTCTTTTCAAATATGATTCCGCGGGAAAAATTGTGCCGGATCTTGCAGAAAGCTATGATGTCTCGAAAGACCAGCTGACCTACACGGTGCATCTCAAACAGGGAGTGAAATGGCACGACGGCGAGCCTCTCTCGTCGGACGATGTCCTCTATACGATCCAGGCGATCCAGGACCCGGCCTTCAAGAGTCCTCTTCGCCAAAATTGGCAGGGAGTGGGAACGGAGCAAGTGGACGAGAATACGATCAAATTCGTACTTCAATCGCCGTACGCCTTTTTTCTCAACAATCTCACGGTCGGCATCCTGCCGCAGCATGTTTGGGAAACAGTCGCGCCGACCAACTTTTCCCTCGCGGAATACAATCTGCGCCCGGTCGGAACCGGACCCTTTGAGTTCTCGGATTTTCAAAAGGATTCGGGCGGAATGATCTTGTCATACAAGCTGGCGGCGAATCCGGACTATTTTGGCGACAAGCCATACCTTGCCACGATGACGTTTCAATTCTATCCGGATGAGGATTCGATGATCGAAGCTTTCAACAACAAGCAAATTTTCGCTACGAATTCCATCTCTCCCGAAAAATTGAATGACATAAAGAGCAAACGCAGCACGAATATCATTTCGGCGAGCCTGCCGCGCTATTTCGCTGTTTTTTTCAACCAGCAGAAGAACAAGGCTCTGGCAGACAGGGATGTGAGAAAAGCGCTTGCGACCGCGACGAATCGGAAGGACATCGTGGATAAAATATTCGGCGGCCAGGGCCGGGAAATTTTTTCGCCGATCCCCCCGGGGATTTTCGGCGCGACGGACGATGTGAAAAAATTTGATTTCAATCCGGACGCAGCCAAAAAAATTCTTGACGACGCCGGGTGGAAGAGCGGCAGTGACGGATTCCGGACGAAAAACGGGACAGCACTCCAATTCACCCTCGTGACGACCGATTGGCCGCAATTGGTGGACACAGCCAATATTCTCAAAAGCCAATGGGAGGCCGTCGGCGCGAAAGTCGATATCGATTCTGAATCTGTGGGCGATATCCAGCAGAATTTCATCCGCCCGCGGGAATACGAAGCGTTCCTTTTCGGGCAGAGCTGGCCGACGGCCGAGCCGGATCCTTATTCTTTCTGGCACTCGTCGCAGACCAAAGACCCGGGACTGAACCTCGCGCTTTATTCGAATCCGGACGTGGACAAGAC
>DATGZC010000040.1:0-9228 GCA_035297345.1 Bathyarchaeia archaeon | reverse complement strand
TTTTTTGAAAATAAATTCGTCATAATTTAATCAATATACCGGATACCAAATACTATATACCGAATACCAATTGACCGTTTGGTCGATTTTTGTTAGGCTATCTTAGTGTTGGCGTCGATAGACGCGGGAAAGGGGTCGGGAAACGACGACGCGCCCGTAGCTCAATCGGATAGAGTGTCTGGCTTCGGACCAGAAGGTTGTAGGTTCGAGTCCTACCGGGCGCACAAAGCATATCAAATTCACCCCGCCGCTTGCGAGCAGCGGGACGATAATGAGGGCTATATAAAAAAACCGCCCCGCTTAGCGGGACGGTTTTTTTGGTTGGAAAGTACTTGAAAAAATTATTCAGTTTTTTTTGCCGTCGCCTCGGGAATAGTGACGATGAAGGCAGTGCCTTTTCCTTCGACCGAATCAACGACGATCTTTCCGCCGTGGCGGTCGATGATCTTCTTCACCATATAGAGCCCGAGGCCAGTGCCGGAGGTCTGAACGCTGACGGCATTGTCGGCTCGGAAAAATTTTGAAAAGAGGCGATCTTTCTGGCTTTTGGGAATGCCGATGCCGGAATCCTGCACGACAATCTTGATGGCGCCTTGCTCCTGGCTCACAGTAAAGTCGATTCTTCCGCCTTCAGGCGTATACTTGACCGCATTGTCCGCCAGGTTTGCGAGCGCCAGTTCCATCTTGTCGGTATCGATGTTCACGTCAGGGAAACCGGATTCTTCGGGGATCTTCACGGAGACGGCAATTTTTTTCTCATCGGCCACCAGTTTGATGCCTTCCATGGCCTTTTTCGCAATTGGGATAATTGATTGTCTTTTGATTTCGAATTTCATTTTTCCTTCCTCGACGTGAGCCACATTGAGGAGGTCATTGATCAAATCAAGGGTGTTGCTGATCGAAGCGAGGCCCTTCTCCACGATTTCTTTTTGAGTCGGGTTCAGCGGACCGGTATCCGGATCAATGAGCGCCGTGTAGGACCATTTTATACCGGTGAGCGGAGTGCGCAATTGATGGGCGGCGACCGAAACGAAATCGGACTTTGCTGTATCAAGCTCCTGGAGGCGCTGGTTGGCGCGGGCGAGCTCCAGATCGCGCTTCACGAGCTGGCGGGTAATTTTGTCGAACTCGCTGATTTGTTTGGATTTCTGCTCGGTTTCAGTATTGAAAAACTCCCGCCCTTTTTTGAAATTGGAAAAAAGAGCAGCGAAAATAATTGAATTCGCAATCAAGATAAAAAAGAGGAGAGTTGCCGACAGAATTGAAACATATTGAAAAAATGCCAAGGCGGCAATGGCAATGGCAAAGAATGATTGGAGAGTCCAGATGCCCGTTTGTTTCGGAGGATTGTTTTTTTCCGGTTCCATTGTTATTTTCCAAGAATTTTTTCAACTTTCTCGACGATTTCCCCCGGAGTCGTATTGGCTTTCACCACATAGTCGCTGGCGCCTTCGGAAAGACCTCTTTCGATCTCTTCTTCTTTGCCCAAATTCGAAGTGATGATGACTGGGATATTTTTGAAGTCCGGACTGGCTTTCAGTTCTTTGAGAAAAGTGATGCCGTCCGTTCCGGGCAAGATGATGTCTTGAAGTATAAGGCTGATCGGATTCTCTTTCACGATTTTGCGAGCTTCATCGACGCTTGCGGCCCGGAAAATTTGAAAATTGTTCTGCTGAAATTTTCGTTCGAGCAAACTGCCCATGAATGTATCGTCTTCAACGATGAGAATTGCTTTTTGCCCGGTCTTATTTTCTTCCATATAGATAATTTATGAATAATGCTGATTATATTTTAGCTATTTTTGGCATTTGGGTCAAATTTTTCGAATTTTGTGCATAAAGTGCGGAAAAAGTCCCTTGACATGATTTTTTTCCTCGAATAAAATGAAACATACTAAGCTGACTTTGCGTACAGGCAAAAGAAGCTTAATCCAGTCTTAATAATGATGTTGGGCTGGAAATTTTCATAAGGAGGTGGGCGTCATGGTGCTTTTTCCTGGAAAAGTCCTGTTTCCGGGCTAATGAGAGAAGACACCATGCAGCCAACAATACCGATCTTTCGTCCCCAACCAATCCTAAATCTGCACTTGCTCTTCTGATTGGGGTCACCGGCCGTCCTACAAGCCGTGCGAAACGCTTCGATTGACTGGATATTTCCGATAAGGAAATACTGACCGTTCTTTCGGGCACAACATGGCGTAGCACGTACGCGTACAGCCGGGTTGTCTGTGAGGGGTGTCCTCTTCGCGGAGAGCAAAAATGCTCGATGCGAGATCGAACACACTCAAAGGGTGATGTCCTCAAAGGGACGTCACCCAATTTTTTTGGAATTTTTGTTTTCCAAACAAATTTCTGTTGACGCAATATTCATTTCGGTATAAATTGAAATATATTAAGCCTGTGTTGCGTACAGGCAAGTACGGGTGAAAAAATTTTTGGTTTAGGAGGGCGACATGAAGTTTCCCGGGTTGTTTCCAGGTTAAGGAAGGTTCGTATGCCAATTTCACTAACTGGCGAGATTGGCGAGAGCGGACTTTCTAGGACGGTGCCAGTTCATGGTGCCGAACCGAAACTGGAACAGCCTCCGTCTGCGGACATTCTCGAAGCGGCTCCTCTCACTGGAGATCACTGTGAGCGCAAGCCGTCGCCGACTCTTTCGAGAGATCGAGACGTCGCGGGTGGATCTCTGCTCGAAAGCCTCAATGAGGTTACGAGAAAACGCGAGCCAGGTTGATTTTGAATTTACCGAAAACTGTTCCAGAAAGGAAAGTCCCAGTTTATTCACCCTCTCTTCGGGCGGTGCAAGACACTTAAAGTCTAGCTCCGCCCGCTTTTTATTTTGTGAGGCTGGACAAACCCGATTTTCGTGATATAAAGAGAATACTTTGGGATTCGTAGTAATATAGCAATGGCAAAAAACAAAGAGCTGAAAAATAGCGATTTTTCTTACAATTATATAATAAATAAGACCCTGAAAGCGGGCTTGATTTTGGCTGTGCTGTATGTCATAAGCCGGGCAGACTATCTGCTCTTTCATTCGATCGCCGAATTTTTGACGGCTGTTGTTTCGATCACAATTTTTTTGTTCGTTTGGAATTCACGGAAATTCACGGGCAGAAATTTCTATACCATCATCGGATCGGTTTTCTTTATTTCCGGGTTACTGACAATTCTTCACGCGTTGGCTTACAAGGGGATGGGCGTTTTCGGCGGTACAGGCTCTGATCCCAACCTGGCTACCCAGCTTTGGCTTGCGAACCAATATGTTCTGGCGATCGGATTTATCGCCGCTCCTTTTTTTCTTGGGAGGAAGCCGAATGCGCGGGTTGCTATTCTTGTGAGCTTGGCCGTCGCGACATTGATCCTTCTGTCTATACTTTATTGGAAAATATTTCCGACGGCATATGTTGCGGTATCGGGGATCACCGCGTTCAAAAAATACAGCGAATACGTAGTGGCCGTTTTTTTTCTGCTCTCCGGTTATTTATTCTTCCAAAAAAGAGACCAACTGGATCCGAAGATAGTTAAACTTTTTTATCTTATTTGCGGATTGCTTTTTCTGTCGACGATTTTATTCACGTTGTATGTGGGAGTATATGATTCCTTCAATATGATCGGCCATTTATTGAGATTGGCTGCCATCTATCCCGTCTACATCGGAATTGTCGAGTTTGGATTGATGAAGCCGTATAACTTCTTGTTCGGAAATCTCAAGGACCGGGAAGAATCCATCAAAAAAAATGAAAAAATGTTCCGGGCGGTGGTTGAAGACCAGACAGAGCTCATATGCCGATTTCTGCCGGACGGGACATTGACCTTCGTGAACGACGCCTATTGTCGCTATTATGGAATGGCGCGCGGGTATCTTATCGGAAAAAAATATTTCGGTCATATTCCCAAAGACGTGGCGGAGGGGGACAAAAAACATCTCGGCCATCTTAGCAAGGATAATCCGGTTGCCGAGATCGAACATCGAGCGATTGACAAAAACGGATGGCATCGTTGGCAGCATTGGACGACGCGCGCGATTTTTGGCGGCAATAACAACGTCATTGAATATCAGTCTGTGGGCCGAGATATCACGGAACAAAAATTTGCCGAGGAGTCTTTGCGGAAAAGCGAGGAAAAATACCGCAATCTCGTGGACAACTCTTTGGTTGGAATATACAGGCTGGATAAAGATGGCAACTATACATACGTGAATGAAGCAATGGCGAAAATGTTCGAATTTGACTCGCCTGATGAAATGATCCGTGAAAATGTCAAAGGCCGATATAAAAATATCTATGAGAGGACGACTTTTCTAGAATTGATCCGAAAGAAAGGAAAATTGAGCAACTATGAAACGGAAGGAATGACAAAAAACGGCAAAAAAATTGTCGTCCTGGCGAGCGTGACGTTGGAGGGAGATGAAATATCAGGCATAGTGACGGATATAACCAAAAGGCGCGAGGCTGAAGAAGCGGCTATTCGAGCAAAAGAAGAATGGGAAAAAACTTTTGACAGTGTTCCGGACCTCATCGCAGTGCTTGACAATCAACATCGGATAGTTCGCATGAACAAGGCCATGGCGGAACGGCTTGGATTGGATTCAAGAAAATATGTCGGGCAGAGATGTTTCGAATGCGTGCATGATGCGAATCGCCCGATAGCGAATTGCCCCCATTCGCTCACTTTGGCTGACGGCAAGGAACACGTCGCTGAAGTTGAAGAAAAAAATCTCAGAGGCACTTTTTTGGTCAGTACGACTCCTCTTTTTGCAGAAGATGGAAAACTTGCCGGATCCGTTCACGTGGCGCGGGACATCACGGAGCGAAAAATAATGGAAAAGGCCAAAGATGAATTCATCTCTCTGGCGTCTCATCAGCTCAAGACGCCTCTTTCGAGCATAGCTCTTTCGACAGAACTGTTGCTTCGGGGCGTTGTCGGAGGAATCGAGCCGGAACCGAAAAAATATATGAAAGAAATCTTCAAGGCGACAAAAAGAATGACGCTTCTCATCAACAATCTTTTGAATGTCTCCCGGGTCGAAATGGGCAATTTTCAGATTCGCTCGGATTTTCTGGATGCGGTCTCGGCAGTCCGAGAGATTGTGAGAGGGCTTGTGCCGCTGGCTGCCGAAAAACAATTGGAAATTGAGAAAAAAATAGATCGCGATATCGCGCCCATCAAATTTGATGCCAACAGTTTCGGAATCATATTTGAGAATATTCTTTCGAACGCGATCCGCTATACCCCGAGCGGGGGCAAAATATCAATCGAGCTCGCTGATGAAAAAGAAGGAGTCCTTCTTGTTGTTTCCGATACCGGTTGCGGCATCCCGGAGGATCAAAAGAGAAAAATATTCGGAAAATCTTTTCGGGCCGAAAATGCAAAAGAAGTAAGCTCCGAAGGAGCGGGTTTGGGCTTGTATATGACAAAAATCGCCGCAGAGCGAGGCGGCGCAAAAATTTGGTTCGATTCGAGAGAGAGGAAAGGAACGACATTTTTCGTTTTGTTCGCGAAATAGGTAAAATAAGTTTTCTAAATAAAAAACAGGATACCCTGTTTTTTTTCTTTTTCTAAATAATGAGATAATTAGACGCTCATTCGGTAGCCGACGCCGCGCACGGTTTCGACTATTTTTGCATTTTTGTCTCCCAGTTTTTTGCGGAGATTGGTGATATGGACATCGACGACATTGGCGAAAGAGTCAAAAGCGAAGTCCCAGATGTTTGAGAGGATCTGGTCGCGGGTGACCGCCACCCCTCTGTTGCGCATCAAATATTCCAAAAGAGCGAATTCTTTGAGAGTAAGTTCGATTTCTTTTTTTTCTCGGAAGACTTTTTTTGTGGCTGGATTGAGAGTGATTCCGTTTGAGCTCAGCTCGACGGGCAAAGTTGTCTTCGGCCGGCGCAAGATTGCCCGGATTCGCGCGACAAGGACGTCAAAAGAAAAAGGCTTTGTGAGATAGTCATCGGCGCCGCAATCGAGGCCGGCGATCATATCTCTCGCTCCGTCCTTCGCGGTGAGCATCAAAATTGGGATGTCGATTCCTTTCTTCCGCACATCGCGGCAAATTTCGTCCCCGTTCATTTTCGGAAGCATCCAATCGAGAAGCACAAGGTCATAATCTTTGTGATTCATGGAGATCCTGTTGAAGCCGGCTTCTCCTTCAAAGACGCAATCAGCGGAAAATCCCTCGGCCTCAAGGCCGGATTTCACAAGCTTGGCCAAATTTTCTTGGTCTTCGATGATCAAGACTCTCATAATGATATAGTATACTCCCTTGTTTTAATACGCAAGAATCGGGTTTAAAATGGCGAATTCCATCTTAATCTTTTCTTAATGCTCGTTATATATAATCGAATCAGAATTAATTCCTTAAGTTTACCCAGCACCGATTCTGACAATGCAATCAGTTGCAGAAGTGATGCCGGGCAAGAAAATTATGAAAACCAAAACCCTGACCGAAATGCTTCGCAAACCGAAGCAGGCGGGAGCGCATCAAGTCGGATCCGTTTGCCCGTGCGAGCTCTCCGAATTTTGCGGCCGGCAATCCGACCAGGAAATTGTCCAGTACGTGAGAGAAAACAAAGAGTGCTACCGCCTTTTGATCGAACGATATCAGGACAAGCTGGCGAGATATGTCCGGCGGATCAGCGGGGTATCTTCCGAATCGGTCGAGGATATAGTTCAGGATGTATTTCTCAAAGTCTATGTCAATCTCAACGGATATGACGCGGCCAAACCTTTCTCTTCCTGGATATATCGAATCGCCCACAACGAGACTATCAACTACTGGCGGAAGAACAAGAGAAAAAACGATCTGGTCGTATCGATGGACAGCGAAAGCGCGCTTGGCAATATCCGGGACGGACGCGATGTCGAAAAAGAAGTTTTTGGGAAGATCAATGGCAGGCTGGCTTTGAATGCCTTGGCGAACGTCAATGAAAGATACCGCGACGCCCTGGTGATGAACCATATCGAGGAGGCGAGCTATCGTGAGATTTCCGAGAAGTTGGATATTCCGATCGGAACAGTCGGTACGCTCATCAGCCGGGGGAAAAAGATTCTGCGCGAGCATCTGGAACGTGGAGGTTTTTCCTCTGAAGCGATGGCAAGCTAAGTGAAATCAAAAAATAGGGGACAAAAAATCCGCGACCAGTTCGCGGATTTTTCATATGAAATCTGCACGGGGGCGAGTACTGGGAATCGGACCCAGATTCTTGGGACCACAACCCAATGTCCTACCATTGAACGATACCCGCCCCTATATAGACTTCTGTTGCTTTATACCTAAATAGCCTAGCAAATATTTCCCTAAATCCGCTGTTTGTGCGTCCAGCAGGGATCGAACCTGCGACCGTTGGCTTAAGAGGCCACTGCTCTACCGGCTGAGCTATGGACGCATCTGTTCACTCTTTGTGTCCTCGGGAGGAATCGAACCTCCATAACCAGCTTAGAAGGCTAGTGTTCTATCCGTTGAACTACGAGGACGTCGTCACTTCGTTCCTCCTTCGCCACGGGAAAACTCCCGTTTTCCCGACCCCTTTCCCAAAATAAAATCACACTCGAAGAGTATAAGATATTTTTCGTTTAAAGTCAATCTTCACCCTGTTGAATGCCGCTTTGCGGCAATTTCGCTTTGCGAAATTATTCAACGGGGTAAATTTTACATCCCGTTGGCTTTTTTGTAGGCTTTCCATTGCTTCTGAGACCAGTCGGAGGGCTTTTCGGTGATTTTTTCGTCGCCGGGATGCGGATAAAGAGAAGGCGATTTGTAGTTGCTCTTGAAAGTGTCGCGGCGGAGAAGGGCGCCATTGGCGTCATAGACCTCCTGATAGGCGACTGTTTTCATAGATCCGTCGGGATTTTTTTCGAGAACCTGGGGTCCCACGATCTTGGCCCGGCGGCCGTCTGACGTGCCAAAGAAATCGAAGAACAGCTGGGTGCCGGCGATATGAGTCTGGACGAGGATATAGTTCGGCGTATCGTTCAAAAACATCAGATCGGGTTTTGGAATATATACGGTGGCGTCGAGTCCCTGCGGATTGTAATAGGAAACAGGATAGGCATGGTTGGTGCGTGCGGTGATTTTGAGGCCGGCGTTCAAAGCGGCGCGGAACATCGTGGTCGAGACCTGGCACATCCCGCCGCCGAATTCAGGGACGGTCTTGTCGGTCTTGATGACGAGTTCCGGCAGATATCCCGTTGATTGGTCCACCGGTCCCAAGGTCTTGATAAAAGAAAATTCTTCGCCGGGTTTGATGAGAACGCCGTTGAATTTGGAAGCGCCGGTCTGAATATTGTGAATTCGGTTTTTGGGCGAGTTGCCGAAATTCGAAACACCTTCGCCGAGCAGTTCTTTGATGCCGTACTTGTCGAGGTTTGAGCTCATGATATCAGGCTTCAGGATATTTGTTTCCAATGTTATGTCCTTCGCCAAAGGATTTTTGGCCAAAGAATTTTTCACATTATCGAAACTTTTGGCGCTGTCGATCTCGTACCCGTCTTTCGACAGCGAGAATGCACTCACGGCGCCTCCGTCAAAAGAAAGGCGGGCATCAGTGGCTTCCACTCGAGAATCGTTTTTCACTTTTTCGATATAATTTTGAAGCAAGTCGGTGTTGAGCGCGAGTTGGGTCGAAATTCGGATGTGGGAGCGATCCTGCTGGCGGGAGAGAAAGCGGAAAAATACTTTGGCTGACGGGTCATCGGCCGGAAAGAAATTGATATTCTCTGCTTCCGAATCGTAGCTTGCATTTGTCTGGAGTGCCGGGCGGATTTTCAAAAAGCTGGCGAGTGCGTTTCTGTCGATAGTGATAATTTGATCTTGGATATGAAGATTGATCGGCGCACCCGTGATTTTCTGGATTTCATCAATCGAAAAATTGCCAAGATTCACTTCTTCGGCGTGCGTCGCGAAAGGGGAGAAAACGAAGATTATGGCAATAAAAAAAAGATGGCGTTTCATTGTCTTTAGAATACAAGAAAAACGATTATTATACAAATATTGCGGATATTCTGGTCGATTGCTCGGAGTCCGGCAAGTATCGAGGGAAAATAAAAAACCGGAGGCTCCCAAGTGTGGGAACCCCCGGCGGGGTGAAGATTGAATCATGAAAGGTCTTGGCCGGTGATAGCCACCAGCGCCTGACGGTATTTTGCGCGGGTGTTGTCGATAACTTCCTGTGGCAGAGGCGGGGGAGGCGGCTGTTTGTTCCAGCCGAGGGATTCCAGAAAGTCC
>DATGZC010000039.1:0-6297 GCA_035297345.1 Bathyarchaeia archaeon | reverse complement strand
GCTCGAAAAGATCGAGGAGGCGCAAAAGGCGGGATTCGATATCAATTTTGACGTTTATCCGTATACAGAAACCGGTTCCGTCCTCTATATCTATCTTCCCTCCTGGGCAGCTGAAGGCGGAAAGAAAATGCTTCTCCGGCGGCTCAAGGAAAAGCATTTGCGCGCAAAAATAATCTCAGAAATGAAAGAGACGGCTGAATACCATTTTGAAAATGCGATGGTGGCTATTGCCGCGCTCGGCAAAAATGTGAACGAAAGAAAAATTTCCAAAATCGCAGAAGCGCGCGGGATATCGGTCGAAGAAGCGGTGGTCGAACTCTTGATCGCGAGCGAGGGACGAGTAGTCACGCTTCTTGAATGTCTCGACGAGAGAAACGTGAGAAAATTGATCGGACATCCTTCGTCTATAATTGCGTCGGATGGCGCGGGATATGACATTTCGCATCAAGGAAGCGGGGAACTTGTCCATCCGCGCTGTTTCGGGACCTTTCCGCGCGTCTTGGAAAAATATGTCCGTGAAGAAAAAGTGCTGAGTATCGAAGACGCGATCAAAAAAATGACCTCTATGCCGGCCGAGAAACTCGGCATCGCATCGCGGGGAAGACTTGAAAAAAATTTGCTGGCTGATATAGTAGTATTTGACCCGGAGCGCATAGCAGGCGCCGCCACAGGCGAAAATCCATATCAATATGCCGAGGGTGTGAGCGAGGTGATCGTAAACGGGAAAATAGTTTTGGAGAAGGGAAAAATGACGGGAGAAATGGCAGGTCAATTTGTTTCTGTATAGAGTTTCTTGTATTGAGTATTGTGTATTTTTTGAAGAGATAATTTCAATATGCTATACACAATACATTTTACACAATACGAAATTGAAAAAGTCGGACTTCAAGGACAAAAAAATCACAGTGATGGGAATAGGGCTACACGGCGGAGGCATTGCGACCGTCCGTTTTTTTGCGGAAGCGGGTGCGAAGGTGATCGCGACTGATCTCAAGACGGAAAAGGAATTGGAAACATCGATTGAAAAACTGAGAGGTCTCAAAAATGTGCAGTATATTCTCGGCCAGCACAGAATTGAAGATTTTGAGAACGTCGATATCGTTGTCAAAAATCCGGGAATTCCGTGGACTTCGAAACATATCCAGGCGGCGCTCAAAAAGAAAATTCCGGTCGAAATGGATTCGAGTCTTTTTTTCAAATTGTGCAAGCTGCCGATCATCGGCGTGACGGGGACGAAGGGAAAGACAACCACAGCGACGCTAATTGCGGAAATTCTTCGGGCGGGCGGCGTGAATGTTTTTACGGCGGGAATCGGTCAAAAACCGGTGCTGGACCTTTTGCAAGAAATTGAGGGCGTCGAAGAAGGCACCGTTGTCTTCGAGCTTTCAAGTTGGCGCTTATCGGTCCTCGGGAGAGAAAAATTGAGTCCGCCCATTGCTGTTGTCACAAACATCTATCCCGATCATCTCAATTATTACGGCTCGATGGAAAAATATGTGGCCGACAAAAAATATATTTTTGCGAGTCAGAAAGAAAAAGACTATGTTGTTTTGAATCATGACAACGAGGCGTCCCGCGGGCTCGCGGAAGAGGCGAAATCCCAAGTCGTATTTTTTTCAAATTCAAAGCTGGAATTCCAAAATTGCGTTTTTATTGAGGGCGGGAAAATTGTTTTTCGATCCAATGCAAAGAAAGAGGAAATTTGCGATTTGAATGACATCAAGCTGCGCGGAGGACACAATATCGGAAATGTTCTGGCGGCTGTCGCGGCCACGGTGGCCTATGGAATACCGGCTGAGAAAATCCGCGAGGCCGTGGAAAATTTCAAAGGCATTCCGCATAGACTGGAACTGGTCCGTGAAATCGACGGAGTGAAATACGTGAATGATACCGCCGCCACGATGCCGGATGCGGCGATCGCCGGAATCAATTCTTTCGCGGAACCGATTGTCTTGATTGCCGGCGGAGCGGACAAGAATCTGGATTTCAAGGAATTTGCCAAAGCCATAAAAGAAAAAATTAAAAAAGTCATACTTTTGAAGGGCGAGGCGACGGAGAAAATCAAAGCGGAACTCAAAAAAATCAATTCAGAAAATATCATTGACAGTGAGTTTGATTCGATGGAAAAAGCGGTCGTTCGCGCCAAAGATATTGCCGGCCCAGGGGACGTCGTTTTATTGTCTCCCGGATCCGCCAGCTTCGGCCTTTTTCTCAACGAATTCGACCGGGGAGAGAAGTTTCGGGAAGCGGTGGAAAAGCTGTGAGATCGGGGGTTGACATACTTTTCCGAACTGCTATAATTAGACTTGCCGTTAAAATTTAATCAAAAAAGCAAAAAACCAGTCGATCATTTGAAGCACAATCAGGGTGAACCAGAATGAAAGACGCGACTAGAATAGTACGTAAAATATTTGCGGACTACTCCGGTCGTGTTTTCGTTGTCTAAACGAAAAACGAAGGACCTTAACAATTTATTGACAACATTTCCCGATGCAACGTCGGGAAAGAAAATTGCAAATTTTTGTGGTTGTCCTGACTCTTCGATTCGTCGAAGAGGCTAAGAGTCTATTCAAAATCAGAAATTAGTTTTTCTTTTCGAAAACACTGGAGATTCCCATCAAAGGATCTTCAGGTTTTCAAAATTATTTTATCCCGCCTAGCGGGACAAAATAATTCTTATTGAGAGTTTGATCCTGGCTCAGGATGAACGCTGGCGGCGTGGATAAGGCATGCAAGTCGCGTGGGTTTAGGCCCACGGCAAACGGGTTAGTAATGCATAGGAACGTACCCTCGAGTCTCGAATAATCCCTCGAAAGGGGGAATAATGCGAGATAGTTCTCTTCGGAGTAAAGATTTATCGCTTGAGGAGCGGCCTGTGTCCTATCAGCTTGTTGGTGAGGTAAAGGCTCACCAAGGCTATGACGGGTAGGGGATGTGAGAGCATGATCCCCAACATTGGGACTGAGACACTGCCCAAACACCTACGGGTGGCTGCAGTCGAGAATCTTCGGCAATGGGGGAAACCCTGACCGAGCGACGCCGCGTGAAGGATGAAGGCCTTCGGGTTGTAAACTTCTTTTGCAAGGGAAGAAACTATGCACAATTGAGAAATTCATTTTTTCTTGTGGATTTTTGAATTGTGCATGGCTGACGGTACCTTGCGAATAAGGGGTTGCTAACTCTGTGCCAGCAGCAGCGGTAATACAGAGACCCCAAGCGTTATCCGGATTTATTGGGCGTAAAGCGTGTGTAGGCGGCGATGATAGTCAGATGTTAAATTCCAGCGCTCAACGTTGGAGCTGCATCTGAAACGTCATCACTAGAGACAAGTAGAGGTTCATGGAACATATGGTGTAGCAGTGAAATGCGTTGATATCATATGGAACGCCAAAGGCGAAGGCAGTGAACTGGGCTTTGTCTGACGCTGAGACACGAAAGCGTGGGGAGCGAACGGGATTAGATACCCCGGTAGTCCACGCCCTAAACGTTGCCTACTAGGTCTGGGGAGTATCGACCCTCTCCGGACCGAAGCTAACGCGTTAAGTAGGCCGCCTGGGAAGTACGAGCGCAAGCTTAAAACTCAAAGGAATAGACGGGGACCCGCACAAGCGGTGGAGCACGCGGTTTAATTCGTCTCTAAGCGAGGAACCTCACCAGGGCTTGAAATGCAGCTGCAAATCCAAGGAAACTTGGACTTCTTCGAGAGTGCTGCGTAGGTGTTGCATGGTTGTCGTCAGCTCGTGCCGTGAGGCGTTCCATTAAGTTGGGAAACGAGCGCAACCCCTGTCGTGTGTTACAAGTGTCACACGAGACTGCCCAGCCCACAACGCACTTCGTGCTTAATTTTAAATTTAAAATTTAAAAATTTAAAATTAAGCGCTTGGAAAGCGCGTTATGGGCTGGGAGGAAGGTGGGGATGACGTCAAATCAGCATGGCCCTTACGTCCTGGGCGACACGCATGCTACAATGGCCGGTACAATGGGTAGCGAACCTGCGAAGGGGAGCCAATCCAAAAAAGCCGGTCCCAGTTCGGATTGGAGTCTGCAACTCGACTCCATGAAGCCGGAATCGCTAGTAATCGTGAATCAGCCATGTCACGGTGAATACGTTCTCGGGTCTTGTACTCGGGTGCCTTGCAGCCTGATAAATTAGTTGGTGCAAATCCAACCAAGGATATTGAAGAATCCATGAAGCGAAATCGCAGGTTCGACTCCGTGAGGATCGGACTGAAGGGCGAAAGTAGCAGATACCAGCTTGAATGAACAATAAATGCATATATATTTGGCGACTCTGCGAGTACATGAGGAAGCTATCTTCAAATATAGATATATACGCATCGGTTTATCGAGACGGCGTCAAAAGTTTATTAGGTGACCAAGGGAGATCTTGTATGGTCTTTTAATTCTGTGGTATACTAACCACGAGAATTACAGGGTAAGATTAGTGGGTAATCATTGATTCAAGCCATGCAAGAAGTCAGCCGAGCTCATAGTACCAAACGAAAGCCCTTTCAGCGCAACCCGCGTTTGAAGGATCCGTTTGGGAAGGAGCAAATTCAATGCAAAAAACTGAATCCATATTATGTTTCCGGATTCATCGATGGCGAAGGGTCTTTCTCGGTTAGCATTAACCGACACAAGACTCTCAAAAGAGGAGTGGAAATCAAGCCGGAGTTTGAAATTGAACTTCGGGACGATGACCGAAAAATTCTTGAGCGCATAGTCGCGACGATTGGTTGCGGAAGAATCTATGATTGTTCCTATGAACGATATGGATGGCATCCGCACGCCAAACTCAAAGTGACGAGCACCCGGGATTTGACGGAAATTATTTTCCCATTCCTTGATCGCTATCCGCTTGAAGCCAAGAAGGCCGATGTTTACAAGCTTTTCAAAAAGATTGTTCTCGCTATGCGGGAAAAGGAGCATCTGACGGACATTGGTTTTGAGAGAATCCAACGACTTCGCAACAAAATGCGAAAGTTCGGCAAAAAACATAATTTCAAAAAACAGTTTGATCCAGCATTGGAAACCGCCAGGATACGGGAAAACCGTTCGTCCGGTGGTGTGTGACAAGTTGAAACTTGATCCAAATACCGCCCGTCACACCAAGGGAGTCGGTAGTGCCTGAAGCACCTCTTCGGGGGTACTATGGCAAGATCGGTAACAAGGGTGAAGTCGTAACAAGGCATCCGTAGCGGAAGCTGTGGATGGATCACCTCCTTTCTAGGGAGATACGGTTGAGACCTCCGATTTATCGGAGTTAAGAACCCATATGGTCGTTCGTCCCGAGTTGTTCGGGATGACAAAATAGATTTTTTAGCAAGTATAAAGCTATTTATTTAGCTTTATATACAGGACAACCACAAAAGTTTGCTATAACAAAGAGCACCACATCGGGTGCTTTTTGTGTTATTTGTCGAGAAACGAACGATTAGAGGGAGATTTTATTAGCTCTACTCCGTTCCGCTTTTTTAGGCTGTTCTTAGCCACTTTTTCTTCAAAATACTTACCCACTTTTCGGCCTTGACTTCCTTCCCCACGAAGCTAATGTGTCCTTGCCTTAATGAAAATATATGACAAAAGCCAAATTCATAGCTTTCGAAAAAGTGAGACGCAGCGGAAAAACCAATATGTTCGACATTACCAGACTTCGGCTCATTGCCCTCACATACGGGCAGATGCTCACGGAAAAAGACTGCTTCGACATTATGCTCAATTACGACAAATACCGCAGAAAATATCTTGAAGATAAATCCATATGGAGAAAAGAACAATAGAAAACACAGGAGAAGAATATCTGACTTGGCTTCAGGTGGAACGTAGATTTGCCCAGAGTTCAATTATTAGCTATCGATCCCGGCTGAAGGGAATCGTGCGGGATATAGGGGACATGGAAATAAAAAATATAACCACGGAACACATCTTCAAACTCAAATCTATTCTTTACGAAAGAGACAACTCGGAAGTGTTTACCGGGGTCGTGATGGCTTCGATCAAGGGGATGCTGCTCTACTCGAAGGATCAGCTGAAAATTCCAATTCAGATTGATCCGAGCACGATAACCATTCCCAAACGAAAAAAGAAGGAAGTAATTTATCTTACGGTGGATGAGATTAACCGATTCAGAAACAGCATCAATGTAAATATCACCTGCGGGCTTCGCTTTAGGACATTGGTTGAAACGCTCCTCGGCACCGCCTGCCGGATTTCGGAGGCCTTGAGTCTCAATCGCGATTCCATATCAAAGGTGGAAAAGGAAGCGAGAATAATCGGAAAAGGATCGAAAGAGAGAGC
>DATGZC010000038.1:0-31204 GCA_035297345.1 Bathyarchaeia archaeon | reverse complement strand
GTCTCCGAACCGTCAATTGAAGATACGATTGCAATCTTGCGAGGCCTCAAAGAAAAATATGAAATCCATCACGGAGTGCGGATCACGGACGGCGCGATTGTCGCGGCGGCCGAGCTTTCGAACCGCTACATCACAGATCGGAATCTGCCGGACAAGGCAGTCGATCTCATTGATGAGGCGACTTCTTCTTTGCGCATGGAAATCGACAGCATGCCGGCCGAGCTCGATCAGCTCGAGCGGGAAAAAAGACAATTGGAGATTGAAAGAGAAGCCCTGAAAAATGAAAAAGGGAGCAAAGAAGCGAAAAGCAGGCTGAAAGAAATCGAAAAAAAGCTGGCCGAGATAAACGAAAAGGCCAACAAGATGAAACTCCAATGGAAAAGCGAGAAAGATCTGATCACTCATATCCGCACGCACAAAAGTGAGATCGAAAGATTGCGGATGGAATCCGACGTGCTCGAGCGGCAGGGAGAGCTTAGTCGGGTGGCAGAAATTCGATATGGAAGAATTCCCGAACTTGAGAAAAAGATCAGGAACGAGCAGAAAAAGCTGGTGCAAATGCAAAGCAAAAATCCCATTCTCAAGGAAGAAGTGACCGAAGAGGATATTGCAAAAGTCGTTTCCCGTTGGACGGGCGTGCCTGTTTCCAAAATGCTGGAAGGTGAGATGGAAAAACTGGTGCGGGCCGAAGAAATCCTCAAAAAAAGAGTAGTCGGGCAAGATGATGCCATCCATGCAGTGGCGAATGCCCTGCGGCGTTCGCGGGCCGGGATCGGAGAGGAAAATCGTCCGATCGGATCGTTCATTTATCTCGGACCGACGGGCGTCGGAAAGACAGAACTCGCGAAAGCCCTTGCGGAATTTTTGTTCAATGATGAGAATGCGATGATCCGGGTGGATATGAGCGAATATATGGAAGCGCATAGCGTCGCCAAAATGATCGGTTCGCCGCCGGGGTATGTCGGGCATGAGGAAGGCGGACAGCTCACGGAAAAGGTGCGCCGCCGGCCGTATAGTTTGATTCTATTCGATGAGATCGAAAAAGCTCATCCGGAGGTCTTCAATATCCTGCTTCAGATCCTCGATGACGGACGGCTGACCGACGGCAAGGGCCGGATGGTCAATTTCAAGAACACCGTGATCGTGATGACATCCAACGTGGGATCTGATATAATCTATAAAATGCAGGAAATCGGGTTTAAGGAAGAGAAACGGAAGCAGTTCGTCCTCAAGGAAGAGGAAATGAAAGAAAGGGTGCTCGCTTCTTTGCGGGAAAAATTCAAGCCAGAATTTCTGAACCGGGTGGATGAGATAATCATTTTCCATCCTCTCCGGGAAGAACAGATCAAGCGTATCGTCGACCTCCAGCTTGAGCTCGTCCAAAAAAGATTGGCCGAAAGAAATATCAAGCTTCAGATTGCGCCGGCCGCGAAAGATTTGCTCGTTCGCGAAGGCTTTGATCCGGTATACGGCGCCCGGCCGCTCAAACGGGCGATCCAAAGCCTGGTTCTTGATGAACTTGCCATGAAGATCGTGGAGGGAAAGATAAAAGACGGACAAAAAGTGAAGATAGACGTGAAAAATGGTAAAATAATTATTGCCTAAGAATAGAAATCCCAATGACAAAATCCAAATGACAAATCAAGCTCAAAATCCAAAATCCAAAAATTTTGGTATTTGGTTGTTTGGATTTATTTTGACATTTGAGCTTTGACATTTGATTTTTTATTATTATGTTTTTTCGTTTCAACATATTGTTTCTGTCAGCGCTGTTTGCGGCCAACCTTTGGCTGTCGGTGAATTTTTTCGGATATGCCGGTTGGTTCGGCATTATTTTCTCGATGGTCATAATCATCACGACAAGAATTGTCGTCGGCCGTTGGAAATTCACAGTTCTGCCCGCGGTTTTGGTCCCGGGAGCGGTGCTTCTTCTGTCGCTCATCGATCCGCCGTTTGAAATGAATATGTTCATTTTTCTTTCCTCTCTCGTTTTTTATACTACAGTCTTGGCTGGCGGAAGGCTGTTCCAATATGAAAAAGATGAAACTGCCAAGGCTATGTACAATGTCGCGACCGTGGCTGTTCTTTTCTGCTGGTATGCGGCGTCCTATGGATGGTATCTGAATCCGAGCATATCCCTTCCGATCTGGGCGCTTTTGCTTGTTTTTTCGGTTATCACCTTTTTTGTCTCGTGGGTCTCTTTTTCAATCAATCAGATCAACCGCGAAAAAAGCCTCATTTACAGCGTTTTTTTGGCCACTCTAGTGGCACAGGTGGTCTGGATACAGAATTTCTGGCCGTTCGGATACTTGACGGCGAGCGTGATTGCCCTTATAATTTATTTCGTCGGCTGGGAGATGATTCTCAGCTTTTTTCTCAAGAGACTTTCGGCCCGGACCGTCTTGTTTGAACTGATTTTTCTCGTCGGTTCCGTGGTTCTGATTCTTCTCAGCACAAAATGGTATCCGGTAATATAGACGCCGTGCGTTTGTGTATTGCGAGCAATATAGCCAATGGCAGAAACTGAAAACATACAAGGAGGGAAGGGGAAATCAAGGACCGCTAAGTTTGTTTTTTTTGTGGTTCTTGTTTTTGTAGTTTCGGGAATCGGATCAGTGCTTTCAGAAAAATATGTTTTTCCATGGCTCGCCACGCGGCCCTGGTTCGAAAAACAGGCTATTTTCAAACGAGCGATGGACAATGTGACTGTCATCAACAAGACCGAACAGGTGACAGTGAATGAAAATCAAGATATTTCGAGCTATACTCAAAAATCTGCTTCAGCGGTGGTGGAAATTGTTTCAAAGCAACCGGAAGACAAGATTTTGGCGTCCGCGACTGACCAATCTGAGAGCGGTGTCATTGTCACATCAGATGGGCTGGTGGCGAGCTACGGAGACAAATTTTATGGAGGTAAAGATACAGACTATCAAGTTTTTTCACAGGACGGAAAATCGTACAGTGCAACAGTCGCAGCAAAGGACCCCTTCTCAAACATTGTTCTTCTGAAACTCGACAACGCGCAAAATTTGCCGGTGGCGGAATTCATCGCGCCGGAAGATATAAAACCGGGAATGAAAACAGCTGTGATCGGCCGGAGCGGATTCAATTCAGAAATCTCTTTGCGGCTGGGAATCACAACCGAGTGGGCGAAATCGTATTCAGTTTCGGGGTCGATTGCATCATCAGAAAAACTTCAGGGAGTGCTTTTCGCGGATTTGCTCGGTTTGCAAGACACCGATAGTATGGTTCTCACGGGGAGCGCAGCGGTCGACCAGAATGGAAATATGCTTGGTATTTTGGGTGAAAAAAAGGAAGACTCGGGTGGAAAGTTTTTCATTGTCCCGATCAACCATCTTCAATACGTCATTGATCAATATCTTGGGAAAGGAAAAATCGAAAGAGCGACGCTGGGCGTCTATTATTCGGGGCTTTCCAAAGAAGCTGCCTATCTCGCCGGGAATAATTTTGACCGCGGGGCGCTGGTATATTCACCGAGCGGACAGCAGGGACTGGCGGTGATCGCCGGCAGTCCGGCCGACCAGGCGGGAATCAAAATGGGCGATATCATCTTGAGCGTGAATTCGGACGAAGTGAATCCCGACCAAAATCTGGCATATCTGATATCGAAATACAAACCGGGGGATACGGTGAGTTTGAAAATAAATCGAGACGGGAAAGATATAGACGTGAAAGTGGTTTTGCAGTAGTTTAGACCAAAAACCAAAATCACAGACTAAAAATCTAAAAATATTTTATTGTTTTTGATTTGTATTTTTGGTCTTTGTTTTTGCGTTTTGGTTTATTTTAGGCTATTTCTTGACATAAGGCAGGAATTCTGATATTCTATATAAGTAATTTTTCTGAAAAAACTATGCTAGCAGTCATAAAGACCGGCGGGAAGCAGTATCTCGTCAAGAAAGGGGATAAGATCAAAATTGAGAAACTTGAAGGCGAGATCGGGGACAAAATTGAATTTTCCGAGGTTTTGTTTTTGGGCAGTGAAAAAGAAGTGAAAGTCGGTGCGCCGTTCTTGAAAGATGCGAAAATTGAAGGAAAAATTTTGAAGCAGACGAAAGCCAAAAAAGTGACTGGCGTGAAGCACAAGGCCAAGAAAAGATATAAAGTGAAGTTCGGCCACGCACAGAAAATGACAGAAGTGGAAATAGTGAAGATATAGATTTTTTATAAAATTTCCCGAGGAGGAGGGAAAGATGTCCGAGTTTACATATATTGACTCGGCAGAGGAGGGTCCTAGACCCGGGTTTTTTAACAAATTAAAATACTTTTTTGAAGAAATTTTTGAAGTAGCATTTGTTCTGGCTATGGTGATCAAATGCCGCTTCGGAGCGAAGCTCTAATCAAAAGAATTAAATGCAAAAAAATGGCGGAACGAAAAGTTTCGCCATTTAAATTCTATATTTCCTTTCTTCCCTCAATCGCTCCGCCGAGAGTAGCAACATCCGCGTACTCGATGTCGCCGCCGGTCGGGAGGCCTCGTGCCAGGCGGGTTATTTTTATGTTCAAAGGCTTGATGAATCTGGCGAGATACAAGGCCGTCGCTTCACCCTCGGTCGTGGGGTTTGTGGCGATGATCACTTCTGTAATGGCCTCTTTTTTAAGGCGAGCGAGCAGTTCCTTGATCTTCAGCGGATTGTTTTTGTCCGCCGGCGCGTTGATCGTCCCGCCGAGCGCGTGATAAAGCCCCCGCATCCGGCGGGTTTTTTCGATAGCGATGATATCAAGCGGCTCTTCGACGACGCAAATCACGGTTTGGTCGCGCTTTTTGTCCGCGCAGATCGCGCATAATCCGTTTTCGGAAATATTGAAGCATTGCTTGCAATAGTGGATATTTTTTTTGAGGTCTCGAATGATTTCCGAGAAGTCATCGATCTTGTCCTGATCCTGCTTGAACAAATACAAAACCAGCCGTTCGGCCATCTTCGGGCCGACGGAAGGGAGAGAGGCGAAATGATCAATGAGTTTTTGGAAGGATTTTGGAAACATAGGATAGAATAAGAATAGGGAAGAGAGAATAAAGAATGCTAAAAAATCAGAATCCCCAGTCCCTATTTTTCATTTCCTATTCTCAAAATTAGTTTTCTCCGTGTCTTTTTTCCAGACTCGAAAAACTTGTGATATTGTCGTTGAAATACAAATTGGCGGTGCCGAGCGGCCCGTTTCTGTGCTTGGACACGATCACTTGGATAACGTTTTTGTTTGGTGTGTCCGGTTTTTCGCGGTCTTCGCGATAGAGGAACATCACGACGTCGGCGTCTTGTTCGATGGATCCGGATTCGCGGAGGTCGGAAAGTTTCGGGACTTGGGGAGACCGGTTTTCGACGGCGCGTGAAAGTTGGGAAAGGGCGATGACAGGGATATTCAACTCGCGGGCCAGCTGTTTCAAAGATCTTGAAATTTCTGAAACTTCCTGAACGCGGTTGTCGGTCGATCGTCCCTGCATCAATTGGAGATAGTCGATGATGATGAGTCCCAAATTGTGTTCGGCCTGGAGCCGGCGAGCCATCGTCCGCATTTCCATCACATTGGCGCTGGCGGCGTCATCAATGAAAATCGGCGCTTCGGACAAGGCGCCCATCGCTTCGCCGATCTTGGCAAAATCGTCTTCGTCGCCGGTGCTGCGGAGCCGTCCGGTTCTCATCCGCCAGGCATCCACTTTCCCTTCTGCAGCGAGCATGCGGTCGACGAGCTGGTCGGATGACATTTCGAGGGAAAATACGCCGACGGGAATTTTTTTCTTCACGGCGACGTTCCTGGCTATATCAAGTGCGAGGGAAGTTTTTCCAATTGAAGGGCGGGCGGCGATGATCACAAGGTCGGATTTTTGAAAACCAGCCAGGATGCTGTCGAGATCAGCGAACCCAGAGGGCACGCCGCGCAGATCCTTGTCGCCTTTGTGAAGTTCGTCGATGCGGTTGAAGGCAGACTCAAGATATGTTTTCAAGGGAACGAAATCGGCCTTCACATATTTTTGCGAGACCTTGAAAAGTTTCTGCTCGGCCTCGTCCAGCACTTTTTCCACATCCTCGGCTTCTTCATAGCCAAGTTCGACGATATCAGACGCAGCATTGATCAATTTTCGAAGCAATGATTTTTTTTGGACGACTTTTGCATAGTGAATCACGTTCGAAGCGGTCGGGACGGCGTTCACGACTTCAGTGAGATAGCTAGCTCCGCCGATTTTTTCAAGCTGCTTTTTTTCTTCGAGCTTGTTGGAAAGACTCAAAACATCAATTGGCTCGCGCGCTTCGTAGAGCTCGAGCATTGTTTCATAGACGAGCTTGTTCGCGTCTTTGTAAAAATCATCCGGATGCACAAGATCCGCGACTTTTATGATCGCGTTTTTGTCGAGCATCAAAGAGCCCAAAACAGACATTTCTGCTTCGATGTTCTGCGGAGGAATCCGCGCCTCGCCCAGATTGAATTTGGTTGGTTTTCGCTTTTGGGCAACATTTGTAGATTTTTGTCTCCTTTCTGGCATAGCGAGAGTATTATATCAGAGAAGCGAGCGGATGAATACTTGACAAAAGTTTGTTTATTCTTCAAGATAAAGACCTTAACAACAGAATATCCACAACGCCGTTATTATCAGAATGATGATATTCAAGAATATATCTTCTTTATTGAAAAATTTTTGACGATCTTGATCAATGGAATGAAGGGATAACATCCATACATTCCTGACCAGAGCCCGGCTCTGATCGTCCGACGCCCCGGATTTCGTGAAACGCGAAATCCGGGGTTTTTTTATTTTTCAGGCGTAGAGACGCTCCGCTGGAGCGTCTTGGTAAATCCTGTTTCGTGCAATGCAAAGACGCCCCAGCGGGGCGTCTCTACGGAACGAATTATTTATTTCTTCTTTAATTTATATCCCTCGCCCAAATCTTCTATTTCAAATCCATTTTTTTCAATTTCTTCCCGCAATTCGTCCGCTTTTTGGAAATCTTTATTTTTTCGGGCTTCGAGGCGGGCGTCGGCGAGGTTTTTTACTTCTTTTGGGATTTTGGTTTCTTCTTCTGGAAATTTTAGGCCGAAAACTTTGTTCATTTTTTCGAATGCGGAGAGGATTTCTTTGGCTTCTTCGGCGGTCAATTTGTTTTCGGAGATTTTTTTATTTGTCTCGGTGATAAGTTCATACAAATATGTTAGAGCCAACGGCGTATTGAGATCGTCGTCCATCGCGGATTCAAATTTTATGAGTAGAGGTTTAACCTCTACTGCAGTAGAGGTTAAACCTCTACGATTTGCGATTTGTTGCAACTTACTTCTCCACTCGGAGATTTTTTCGAAATTGGCTTTGGCTTGTTCGAGCGCCGGCCAGGGAAAGTCGGCTTGTTTTCGGTAGTGCGAAGAAAGATAGAACAGCCGCAAGTGCATCGGGTCGAAGCCTTTTTCAGTTATATTTTCGAGGATATAATAATTTCCCTTTGATTTGGACATTTTTTGTCCATCGACCAGCAGAAATCGGTTGTGAAGCCAGAAATTCGAGAACTTCTTGCCCGTCGTGCCTTCCGATTGGGCGATTTCGGCTTCGTGGTGGGGAAAAATATGGTCCTCGCCGCCTGTGTGAATGTCGAGTGTATCGCCCAGATACTCGATACTCATCGCGGAGCATTCGATATGCCAGCCGGGATATCCCCGCGACCAGGGGGAATCCCACTGCAGGATGTGGTTCGGATCGGCCTTGAGCCACAAGGCAAAATCCCAAGGATGCTTTTTGTCCGGGTGTTCTTCAAGCCGCGCGCCGACTTTCAAATTTTCGAGCGTGTTGCCGGAAAGTTTTCCATAATCTTTGAAACTTGTCACGTCATAGAATACGTTCCCGTTTTTTTCATACGCATGTCCTTTTTCAATGAGAGTTTCGATCATTTTAATCATCTGCGGGATGTGCGCAGTTACACGTGGGAAATAGTGGGCCGGAAGAATATTCAATTCTTTCTCATCATGGCGAAAAGCTTTTTCATAAAATCGTGCGATTTCTTCGGCAGGTTTTTTTTCCCGCCGTACGGCTTTCAACATTTTGTCCTCGCCGGTGTCAGCTTGAGCGATGTCGTCTTCCGTCAAGTGTCCCGCATCGGTGATATTCTTGATCTGCCGCACTTCGTAGCCGAGATATTCGAGGTACCGTCGCAAAGTATCCGCAGCCGTATAGGCCCGCAAATTGCCGATATGCGCAAAATCATAAACCGTCGGCCCGCAGGTATATATCGAAGCCTTTCCCTTATGAAGAGGCTTGAATTCTTCTTTTTGTTTTGTGAGTGTATTGTAGAGCTTTAGCATATGTTTATATTTCAAATATATTTAATGGTATATTATTTTGGGTCAAAAAGCGAGGTGCTCAAGTATTTCTCTCCCCGATCCGGGAATATCGTGATGATATTTCCGGATTTTATTTTTTTGGCTACCTCCAAACTGGCGTATATTGCCGCTCCCGAGGACATGCCGCAGAAAATGCCTTCGCTTTTTGCGACTCGGCGTGCGAACTCATAGGCGGATTCGGTTTCGACCATGATGATATCATCGAGATGTTCGCGATCGTAGATAGCCGGGACGATCGCTTCTTCCATATTTTTGAGGCCCTGGATGTAGTGACCGATCACCGGTTCGGCGCTTATGATTTTCACATTCGGATTTTTTTTCTTCAGATATTTTGACACACCCATCAAGGTTCCCGAAGTGCCGATCGCGGCGACGAAATAGTCAATTTTGCTGTCCATTTGTTTCCAAATCTCGGCGGCGGTGGTTTCATAATGCGCCAAAATATTGTCGTTATTTGAAAATTGGTCAGGGCAGAAATATTTTTCGGGATTTTCCGCGACTAGTTCGTGGGTTTTTTTGATGGCGCCGTCTGTGCCCAGTTTTCCGTCTGTCAAAATTATTTTCGCGCCGAAAGCGGCGATCATTTTTTGGCGCTCGACGGAAACGGATTCACTCATCACGATTTCAACGTTATATCCTTTCACCGCGGCGATCATTGCAATCGCGATTCCCGTATTTCCCGAAGTGGCCTCGATGATCGTCCTATCTGCCGTCAGTTCATGCGACTTTTCTGCTTCTTCGATCATCTTGAGGGCAATCCGATCTTTGATGCTCCCGCCGGGATTTTGTCCTTCAAGTTTCGCAAAGATATTCACATTTTTGTTCGGGTTGAGATTGTTGATCCTCACGATCGGCGTGTGGCCGATGAGTTCGAGTATATTGTTCATATTTTTTATTTAACTGATTATATAAATTTTTGCCAGCTGAATTTCCTAGCGTACGCTGAAAAATTAAGCTGGTTACTTTATATGTAGAAATTACCCGCCTTCGTCCCGAGAGCGGGACTTCGGCGAGGTTGTTTTATTTTGTTTACAAAACAAAACAAAAAACTTCCCATCCTAATCGTAAATATTCGAAAATATTCACTCAAGGACGAGAAGTCTTGTTGACTTGCCCGCGGTTCCACCTCGGTTGTCGCATAGCGCGACACTTATTTGCAGCTATTACGGGCTTACCCGTGAGATTTTACTTGGCGATTGCCGTTCCTTCTCAAGCAAACGAAGTGCACGCTTCTTCGTTTTGTCTCGCCGCAGCTTTCCCGCAGGCGGATACAGCTTTTGTAATTGTTAATGCCTATATCCTAAAGGCGGATAATCTTTGTGTCAAATCAACTTCTTCAACCTCAATATCAAAACCGTGATCAGGGAAATGAGAATCATTATCGCCAGCCAGAACCAAAAACCGAATGGCGGGTGGGTGAGAGGGACATTCATACTCATTGAAAGGATGCTTGAAATCACGCTCATCGGGAGCAGGATGGCTGAAAAGACCGTGAGAATTTTCATGGTCGTGTTCAGTTTGTTCGAGAGTAGAGCGTCATTGGTTTCTTCGAGCGATTCAATCGTTTCCTTAGCATTTTCGAGCGCCGACCAGACGCGGATGTTCGTGCCGACGAGGTCTTGATAATAAGTTCGCAAATCGGTGTCGATCATGGGATAGTTGTCGCGGGCGAGCGACTCCAGCACTGATTTCTGGGGCTTCAGCGTGCGGCGAAAATTCAAAATGTCGCGCTTGACGTACGAAATTTCGTGGACCATCTGTTTTTCATTGCCCTTGAAAATTTCCTCTTCGATTTTGTCGAGATTTTGGTTTATGTGGTCGATTTTCGGAAAGCAGGACTCGAGGAGGTTCTCGATGATATAGTAGAGCAGATAGCCTGGCGACTGGCTCATATATTGTTCCTGCAATTTTTTGCTACGCTGGATCCGTTGGAAAAAATCGCGCAGTTGAAAAATATCCTGG
The DNA here is from genome assembly GCA_035297345.1 of Bathyarchaeia archaeon. Taxonomy (GTDB): domain Bacteria; phylum Patescibacteriota; class Minisyncoccia; order Moranbacterales; family UBA11712; genus JAPLXD01. Next base: position 20,902 of record DATGZC010000038.1, on the reverse strand, counting down.
TCGTGGCCGGTGACCAAATATTTGTCCGTCATCACGATGTCGAGCTCGCTCGGGTAGGTCCGGCGGTTTTCTTTGTCGAAAAGAGGAACGTGAACGGTGAGATAGAGGCAATGGCCATAGAGGCTGGCTTTCGGCCGGGCGGATGGCATCGAAAATTCTTCAAGCGCTAGCGGGTGAAGTTTGAATTTTTTCTTGAGTTCCATCAATTCGTCGGCGTCCGGTTCGGAAAAATCAATCCAAGCTATTTTTTGTGTTTGTATTTGCCGCATATCGTCGCATAGCTCGTATCGCATGACGCGAAACGAATCTAAATTTTATTTTTGCCTAATAGCCTAACTTATTGCTAATATTATACCATGAAAAAAATAATCCTCAAAATGATCCGCTGGTATCAGAAATATCTGTCTTTGGACACAGGATTCTTGTCATTCCTATATTCCGAGCGGGTTTGCCGCTACCATCCGACGTGCAGTGAATATACTTTTCAGGCAATCAACAAATACGGTATTTTGAAAGGCGGCTGGTTGGGTTCAAAACGGATTTTGCGATGCCATCCCTGGGCGAAAGGCGGAAACGACCCCGTTGATTGACCTCTGTGGATAACTTTTCATCGTATTTTTGTGGTATAGTTAAAACAACAAATAAATCATACCGCTAAATCGGGGGAAAGTTAGCGGACAAAAACAAAAATGAAAATCAAGAAGCTTTTTAGCGAGCATAGTTATTGCTGTTTTGGCGATGACTTTTTTTGTTTGCGTTCAATTGGCCGAATTATCCGAAATAAATATTATAATTAATTTAGAAAAACAAACATGAAAAACAAGATTTTTGCGGCAGTTTTGGCGGTTGTGCTCCTTTCCGCCTCCTTGTTCACGGCCAGTGTTCCAGCCGCGAAAGCAGCGTTGTCAACAAATGCGTCTGCCAGCGTGGTCATCGGCCAGCAGAATATGACGGCGAGCGATGGGAATCAAGGGGCCACAGCGGCGGCCAACACTCTCTTCAATCCAAGAGGAATGTGGTCGGATGGAACAAAGCTGATCGTGGCTGATGAATTGAACAGTCGCGTTTTGATCTATAATTCGATTCCGACTTCCGCAAATGCCAGCGCGAACGTGGTCATCGGCCAGCCGGATATGACTTCGAGCACCGAAAATCAGGGCTTGGCAGTGGCGGCGAATACTTTGTCGCATCCATATTCGGTGTATTCAGACGGAACAATGCTTTTCATCGCTGATGCCGGGAACAGCCGGGTCTTGATTTACAATCATATTCCGACAACAAACAATGTTTCGGCCAATGTGGTTGTCGGACAGGCGGATATGGCCAGCAGCGGGGAAAATCAAGGCGGGACGGCGGCGGCGAATACTCTTTTCGGGCCGATCGGGGTTTATAGCGACGGCATAAAACTCGTGATCGAAGATGGTACAAACAATCGGGTCTTGGTATTCAACAGCATACCGACTTCAAACAATGCTTCAGCAGACGTGGTTATCGGGCAAGCCGACAAAACCAGCAACGATTTCAATCAAGGGGGAGTCACGCCGACAGCCAATACACTCTATGCTTCCTACGGGCTCTTTTCTGACGGAAAGAAGCTGTTCATCGCTGATTGGGGCAATGATCGAGTTCTGGTATACAATTCAATCCCGACTGCAGACAATGCCAGCGCCGATGTTGTCATTGGAAAGCCGGATATGACCGCTCCTTCTGATTCGGCGGCAGCGGCGGCGAACACCCTGCTCTTCCCCTCCGAAGTGGCTTCCTTTGGAAACAGGCTGGCCGTCACGGATAGGGCGAATCATCGCGTCATGGTATACAATTCAATCCCGACGGCTAATGGCGCCAGTGCAGACGTGGTCATCGGTCAGGCGGATATGACGGGGGACACCGTCAATCAAGGCGGATCGACGGCAGCCAATACGCTTAGTAACCCGCGAGGCGTCGCTTTCGGCGGAACAAAAATGTTTATTGCGGACACGGAAAACAACCGGGTTCTGGTGTATGATTTCGGACCGCAGTATGCCCTCGGAAAAAGCCAAGCAGCATCGCTTTGGAATGGTGAAAAAATGAAAATCAAAAAGAACAGATTTGAGTTTTCGGGAAAGCGAACAGACCTCAAGAAGGGGCAAGTGAGGCTTTTGGTCGGCGGAGTTTCGAGAAAAGTGGTGAAAATAAAGAGCAGCGGAAAATGGAAAATTAAATACAACCACAAAGCAGCCGCAACGGTTCAAATACGGTTCAAATTCTATAATTCCCATGGCACCGCGATTCAAGCTCCCGAAACTTATGTTGTCCAGGTCAATCACAAATCAAAATTGACCCCGGTTATGTTCAAGACCGCCGATTTGAAGCCGATGAGTCTTGATGGAACTGCCAAGGGTGAAAAATCACAGAAAGCCGACCGAGCGGACGTGAAATGGTAGTCTCTTGACCAAGCAGCCTTTGTTGATATATAATTTTATCACATCATGCCAACGATTAACATGAATAAGGAGGGAACCTTATTTTGAATGTCTTTGGCTTGTGTTGCCGTTGCTAAAGGGATTGAAGCCGAAAGAATAAGCCGCAAAGAAGGCAATCTTCATTTCTGGATGCAGCGTGGGCAAGGGCAAGGATCCTTCATTCCTACAGAGGAGATTGATTTGCTCTTACACAATTTGGGCAAATAGAAGTCCGTAAATCGGGCTAAAGTTGGATCGTATTTTGGCCGGGTAGCCTTCAAAGAGCCCCCGGCCTTTTTCTTTGGCGAAAAAAGCTCTCTCTATTTAAGAAAGGAGAGGAAGGCGAAACATTTGACATGTTTTTTGGGTATAATATAATGGATTAGCACTCGAGCTTGACGAGTGCCAATCGAGATTATATAATGATTTCATGCTCACAGAACGCCAGAAAAATTTGCTTTCAGTGGTGGTCAAAGAATATACCGAAACGGCCGTGCCGGTCGGGTCGAAGCATATTGCGAAAAAATATGGGTTTGATCTCTCTCCGGCGACGATCCGCGCTGAAATGAACGAGCTTGAGGAAGCGGGGTATCTCTTTCAGCCGCACACGAGCGCCGGAAGGATCCCGACCGACAAAGGGTACCGCTATTTCGTCGAAAAGATAATGCCGGACAAAGAACTTTCGAAGTCTGATCAGAAAAAATTGCAAGCCGAGCTGCTCAAGTTGAAAGCGAAGAATACGCGGCTTGAGCGTACAGCGGCAAAACTGCTTTCGGGACTGTCGGGGAATCTCGCGATTTCGGGAGTCATCGAAAAAGATTTCTATGACTTCGGAATGAAGGAATTGTTCGATGAGCCGGAATTCAGGGAAATGGACGATTTGTGCCGCTTGGCGGAAACGCTCGACTATATTGACGAACGTGTCGACCAGCTGGTCGGAAAACTCAAGGACAATGAAGTGAAAATATTCATCGGCAAAGAAAATCCTATCAAAGAGATATCAAACTGTTCGATGATGGTGACACCGTACAAGACCAAATCCGGCGAAAAAGGAATTCTCGCCCTCATCGGACCGAAACGGATGAAATACGCGAAGAACAAATCGCTGATCAATTATATGAAGAAATTGCTGGGGGGAGCGGCGGTGATTGCGGTAGTCTCTACGAACTACGAATTATTTACGAATATACGAATCCATTTTTGATTTTTAAGGTTTAGCCTTAGAAATAATTTACGAATATGACTGAAAAAAATATGCAGACCGAAGAAAAAAGTCTATTTGAATTTACGGTGAAAGCGGTTGTAGTCAACCATGAAGGGAAGTGTCTTATTTTAAGCAGATCTGATGGAGATAAAACTGCCCCAAATAGGTTCGATCTTCCCGGTGGCAGGATTGAAGAAGGAGAAACAATTGACGGGGCGATAAAAAGAGAGGTGACGGAAGAAGTCGGAATTAAAATTGAGGTTGGGCCCGCAATACATTATCTTGACTGGAGCAAGGAAAGAAATGGAAAAATTATTTTTTGCAAAGGATTGCGATTACTCGCTTTCCATAAGAAAGGAGAAGTAAAAATCAGCGAAGAACATAGCAATTTTGAATGGTTGAATTTCGATGATGCTATTTCAAAATTCAGTGACCAAGGGTTTGAAGCGGATAAAAGGGTGTCCCTGATCAAGGCAAAGGAATATATAGAATTCATAAAATCGATGGAAGGATGGAAACGTTGTCAGGCGGATTTTGAGAATTATAAGAAAGATCAGGCGAAGCATCAGGAGGAATTTCGGAAATATGCCAAGATGGATGTGATCGAGCAGATTTTGCCGGTTGTGGATAACTTTGCGGCGTCACTCGCGCACGTGCCGGAGCATAGCAAAGAAAACAAGTGGGTGGAGGGAATTGTATATATCAAGAAACAGCTCGAAGATGTTCTGAAAAATAGCGATATCGAAGAAATTGCCGTGAAGGCGGGGGACAAGTTTGATCCCGAAATACATCACGCGGTGGGCGGAGACGGAGAAAAACAGAAAGTCGCGAGAGTTATTCAAAAAGGATATAAGCTAAATGGGAGAGTATTGAGAGCGGCGAGAGTGGAAGTGAGTTAGAATTTTGAATTATGAATTTCGAATTTTGAATCAATTTTGAATGATATAATTTTGAAACATTGAGTCATTAAGACATTATTTCAAAATTAAGAATTGGAAATTAAAAATTTATCAGCAAATTAATTAATAAATTATTAAAACTATGAGTAAGATTCTGGGAATAGACCTCGGAACAACGAACAGCGCAATGGCCGTTGTGGAAGCCGGGCAACCGAAAATTGTTGAAAACAAAGAGGGGGCGCGAACGACGCCGTCAATGGTTGCCATTTCAAAATCAGGAGAAAGACTGGTCGGACTTCTGGCCAAACGCCAAGCCGTCACCAATCCGGAAAATACCGTTTTTTCCGTCAAGCGATTGATCGGACGCCGGTTTGAAGATCCCGAAGTGCAGCGAGACTTGAAGCTCATGCCGTACAAGATCGTGAAAGCCAACGGAGGCGTGAAGGTCAAGATGGGCGACAAGGAATATACGCCGCAGGAAATTTCGGCGATGATCCTTCAGAAATTGAAAGCAGATGCGGAAACCAAGCTCGGCGAGCCTATCACGGAAGCAGTCATCACCGTTCCAGCCTATTTCGACGATTCCCAAAGAAAAGCGACTATCGAAGCGGGGGAAATTGCAGGCCTAACAGTGAAAAGAATCATCAACGAACCGACTGCGGCGGCGCTTGCCTACGGTTTCGACAAGAAAAAGAACGAAAAAATCGCGGTGTATGACCTCGGGGGCGGGACTTTTGACATTTCAATCCTTGAAGTTGGCGACGACACAGTGGAAGTGAAATCGACAAACGGGGATACGCATCTCGGAGGAGACGACTTCGATCAGACGATCATCAATTGGATCCTTGATGAGTTTAAAAAAGACCAGGGAATCGATCTTGCGAATGATTCCCTTGCTCTCCAACGCATCAAGGAAGCGGCCGAAAAAGCGAAAATCGAACTTTCGACGGCCATGGAAACGGAAATCAACCAGCCTTTCATTACCTCGGACGCTAGTGGCCCGAAGCATCTTGTGATGAAGCTCACGCGGGCGAAGCTCGAAGAATTGGTCGGAGATTTGGTGGAAAAAACACTCGAGCCGTGCAAAAAAGCTCTTGCCGATGCGAAACTTTCGGCGAGCGATATAAACGAAGTGGTCATGGTCGGCGGGATGACCCGGATGCCGCTGGTGCTTCAGACTGTGGAAAAATTTTTTGGGAAAAAACCGAATGCCACCGTGAATCCGGACGAAGTAGTGGCGCTTGGCGCGGCCATCCAGGGCGGAGTGCTCACGGGCGATGTGAAAGATGTTCTCTTGCTGGATGTTACGCCTCTCACATTGGGAATTGAAACGATGGGCGGAGTGCGGACGCCGCTCATAAACAGGAACACCACCGTTCCGACTTCAAAATCGCAGGTTTTTTCCACGGCCGCCGACAACCAGCCGAGCGTCGAGATTCACGTGCTTCAGGGCGAGCGGGAAATGGCCGCCGACAACAAAACGCTCGGGAGATTTATTCTCGACGGAATTCCGCCATCTCCGCGCGGAGTGCCGCAGGTCGAGGTGACGTTTGATATCGACGCTAACGGAATTTTGAGCGTGACGGCCAAAGACAAGGCGACCGGAAAATCGCAGTCGATCCGCATCGAGGCTTCCACCGGACTTTCGAAGGAAGAGGTGGAAAAAATGGCGAAAGACGCAGAAGCTCACGCTGAAGAAGACAAGAAGAAAAAAGAGGCGGTTGAAGCAAAAAATATGGCGGACACACTGGTTTATACGACCGAAAAAGCATTGCGTGATGCTGGAGAAAAAATCTCGGCCGACAAAAAGAAGCCCGTCGAAGAAAAAATCGAAGCCTTAAAGAAAGTGCTGGCCCAAGGCCAGTCCGCCTCGGGCGGAAAAGGCTCCGCTGAAAATACGGAAGCGATCAAAAAAGCGACTGAAGAACTTTCGCAAGAAGCGCAAAAAATCGGCCAGGAGCTTTATGCCGCCGCGCAAGCCGCCGACTCCGCCTCATCGGCGGACAAGCAAGCCACGTCGGAAGGCGACAAGAGCGATGGGAACAAGAAAGATGATGTGAAAGAAGGCGAAGTAGTCGACGACGGAGAGAAAAAAGAGTAAAATGAATTCGTGAATAAAAACAAAATCTTTGCTTATGCTGTTCTTGTGATGAATGCGCTCGCGGCTTGGATATGCTGGTGGGTTTTGGCGGGGGCGATTTTGGGCCATATGCGGCATGTATGGCTCTTTCCCGCGCTGGCTTTCAGCGTTTGGGGAATCGCCTTCACGTTGAGCGCAATATTCGTCCAGAACAGAAAATTGCTTTTTGCGAGCTTCCTGGCAGGAGGGATCGGTTATCCGATATTTTTCGGAACGAGCCTTTCCATACTAGGGGTATTGTTGGCGATTTTGCTCTTCATTTTCACCGAAATCCAGACTAAGAAAGAAATATCGCGGGGGCTCACGATCAATTTCTATCACCTGGTCAGCCACACTCTCAAATATTTTGTGACGGCGGCCTGCATCGTGATTGCTGTAGCCTACTATTTCTCAATTACGGAACAAGCGGCGCCGACGCCCACGGCCATTGAAACGAAAACTCTCGAAATGGAAATGGATTGGGGGCTCAAGGCGGCCTCGCTGGTGCTTTCGGATGAAAAAAAAGCAATGGTTAATGACATCATGAACGACATGACGGTCAATGAATTTCTCACAAAAAATTTTGTCGATCCGGGAGTGGACGAGAATATGGCGAAAGTCAACAATATGTTGCCGGGAAGCCCGACAGGCATAACGAAACTAATCGGAGACGCGGCAGCCGGCCAGATAAAGGAAGAAATGCTCGCGAAATCGAAACGCGACCTGGCGAAGCAGTTGGGAGTCGACGTGGTTGGCGAGCAGCCGATGAAAAATGTGCTGATGGCCTATATCAACAAATCGGAAAGAAGTTTTTTTGACTATTCGGGTACGGACAAATTCTATGTGCCTATTGTGCTCGCTTTTGGACTATTTTTGACCGCCCGGGTCCTGGGGACGGCCGTGGATATATTTCTGGGATTGTTCATTTTGGGGATCATAAAGTTGCTCAGAATTTCGGGAGTGATCGAAGTTAGCCGGGAGCAAAGAGAAGCGGCGGTGATTGATTATAGCGTTTAATTTTAAATTTAAAATTTTAAATTTCAATTCAATTTTGAATTTCTAAATTTTTAATGTTTTAAAATTTAGTTATTTAATCATTTGAAATTGATTTTAAATTTGAAATTTAGAATTTCGAATTTTTTATTATGCCTACAGATTATTACAATACCCTCGGTGTTTCGAAAGATGCATCCGATGATGAGATAAAAAAGGCTTATCGAAAATTGGCTCACAAATACCATCCGGACAAACCGGGCGGCGATGAGGCGCGCTTCAAGGAAGTGAATGAGGCCTATCAGGTTTTGTCCGACAAGGAAAAGCGTTCGCAATACGATCAATACGGCCAGACTTTCGAACAAGCTCAAGCCAAGGGACAGGGCGGATTCAGCGGATTCGACGGCTTTCGCGATTTTTCTTCTTACGCGGAAGGGTTTGATTTCAATTTTGGGGGCGGACAAGGCGGATTTTCCGATATTTTCGGGGAGATTTTTCAGCAAGCCGGTTTCGGCGGGCGAGGGCGAAGGTCGCGTGCCAATCGCGGAGAAGATATTCAAGTCGATGTTGAAATCACGTTTTCCGAAATGGCGCATGGGGCGGAAAAAGAATTTGAACTCTATAAGCGGGTGAAATGCGATCGTTGCGGAGGCGACGGAGTTGAGCCGGGATCGAAAAAAGTTGAGTGTCCGACTTGCAAAGGAGCGGGCGAAATCCGCACGACGCGCCGGACAATTCTGGGAACGTTTGCTCAATCGAGCGTTTGTCCGACCTGCCAGGGCGCAGGAAAAATTCCCGAAAAGAAGTGTACGAAATGCGGCGGGGAAGGCCGGATGCGCGAATATGAAAAAATAAAAATCAAAATTCCGGCCGGCATCAAAGACGGGCAGACTATTCGACTCGAAGGACTTGGGGAAAGCGGTGAACGCGGCGGTGAAGCGGGGGACTTGTATGCGAATGTCCATGTTCTTTCCGATGAGAGATTTGAGCGAAAAGAGGACGATATATATTCGGAAGCGAAAATAAGTTTTTCCCAGGCGGCGCTCGGGGACAAGATAGATGTCGAAACGATCGACGGCGGTGTGAAGCTCAAAATTCCGGCGGGAACGCAGTCGGGGGAAGTTTTCCGGCTCAAAGGACACGGTGTCAAACACTTGTCGCGCTTTGGCCACGGCGATCAATATGTTAAGATACAAGTGGTCACGCCGAAAAATTTGACGCGCGAGCAAAAAGAAGCGCTTGAAAAATTAGACAAATGAAAAAAAAGCCGCTCCAAAAAAAAGCCAAAAAGAACTACGAAAAAATAAGCCCTACGGCGGTGATTGTGGCGCATTTCAGAACGTTCTCCGACATTCCCTTTTCAAAAGATATTTTTGAGGAAATCAAAAGGAAAAAGGTCGGCCAAATGGATATCAGCTACATTCCCGATTCGCGGGCGGTCCTATTTGAGGCGCGGCACAAGATAGTGGATCATCTGATAAAAAAGGCGCATTTCAAACAAGTGCTGGAGATATCGGCGGGCTACTCTCCACGCGGTCTCGATATGACAAGCAATCCAAATTTCACGTATGTCGAAACGGATTTGCCGGCAATCTTGAGCGAGAAGAGAAAAATGGCCAAAAAAATACTAACAAAACACAACTTCAAGAGATTGAACTTGCGATTTGTTGAAGCCAACGCGCTCGATCGAGAAAAGGTGATGAAAACCATGCGATATTTTTCAAAAGACGGGATTGCGGTCGTATCAGAAGGGCTGGTTCGTTATCTCAACCATGCGGAAAAAATCAAATTGGCGAACAATGTCAAAGAGTTGTTGGGCAAAAAAGGGGGAATATGGATCGTTCCCGACATAGAAGTTCGGCAAAAACTATTGAACAATCCTTCCTATCAAAACAGTACCAAAAAAATCTCAAAGGAAACCGGAACTGATATCAGACGCAATATGTTTTCCGACGTAGCCGACGCTAAGAAATTCTTTGAGAAACTTGGATTTATGGTTGCAGCACACAATTTGCAGGAAGTTGAGAAAAAATTGTATTCTCCAGGAAAATTGCACATCACTGCAAAGGAAACAAAAGAAAGGATCGGAATATTGGTACCGTTTGTCTTGAAATTAAAAAAATAAAAAAACAAAAATGAACCTCAATAGTCTCGTCAGCAGCCTTGGCGTCAAAGGATCTCTCGTCGGTGATATATCTTTTTTGATTTTGTTTTTGCTGGCAAGTTTTGTCGTTTCTCTTGTACTCGGAAAGCATCGGATTTTGGTTTCGCTCTTGGGAGTTTATGCGGCATATGTGGTGGTGAGTCTTGCGAATTTTGATCTTGTCCGCGATCCGCAGACCAAATCTTTGTTTTTCTTGGCGATTCTCATTGCTTTCATCGTGATGTTTTCGCGTATCATCCGGGGGAGCGTTTCCGGCCATGGCCCGATATTCTATGCGAAATTGATAATCGGGACGGCGATCGTGATCGGTCTTTCCCTCACGATTATAATTGGTTGGTATTCAGCAAAAGACCTGGCCGGCATCGTCACTCCGAATGTCAGATATTATTTTTCCGGAGATTTGTTCCGACTCCTCTGGGGCATCGCTCCGCTCGTATATTTGGGAATTGTGAGGAAAAGGATTGACTGATTTTGTTTTTGTAGTATAATTCTAACGTTGCCTAAAATCAGGTGTTTTAGGTGTTGTTTGTTTCGGGTCGTTAGCTCAGTCGGTAGAGCAGTGGCCTTTTAAGCCAATGGTCGCAGGTTCGATCCCTGCACGACCCACGAAAAAGTTCAAAGCGGAAAGTTTAAAGCGAAAAACTTTGGTGTTATTTTGCGACAATAATTTTTATACGGGCGATTAGCTCAGCTGGTTAGAGCGCGTCACTGATAATGACGAGGTCCGAGGTTCGAGTCCTCGATCGCCCACAGTCAAATTCTATTTTGCGACATGGCTGGCAGCCATGGGAAAGGGGTCGGGAAAACGGGAGTTTTGCCGCGGCGGAAGTATTGAAACCGAGGGGTTTCAAGGAGCGAAGCGACGGGCCCGTAGCTCATCTGGTAGAGCGCCTGTTTTGCATACAGGAGGTGAGGAGTTCGAGTCTCCTCGGGTCCACCAAAGGAAAAGGGCGGAAGCCGCGATTTCGCGATTCCGCCCCTTCTTGTTTTAAATGGGATAATTCCCCGTAAAGCAACCGTAGCAATAACCTGGGCCTGCTACGGACCTCATGGCTTCAAGGGATAGATAATGAAGTTCGTCTGCCCCGATGAAATGTCGGATATCATCAATAGATTTTTGATGAGCAATGAGTTCATCTGCCGATTTGATGTTGATGCCGTAAGGGCAATGGCTGACGAGGGGAGGACAGCTAACCGAGAAGGTTATGCTTTTGGGTTTGCATCTCCTTATCATGGAAGTAGTTTTCTTGCTGGTCGTGCCGCGAACTACCGAGTCGTCATCAAGCGACACGTCTTCACCTTCGATTAGGGATAAGATCGGAGCAAGTTTCAGCCGTACGTTATTGGAGCGCTTCGCGCCGTCAGGGGAAATGAAAGTCCGGGCAGTGTAATGACTTCTTACCAGCGCTCGCCGGTTGGGTATTCTCAATGCTTCCGCTTGGCCATCGGCAAAATAGTTGGCCGAGTCAGGAACGCCTATGACACAGGTTGCATGACTGGGATGTTCTTCGGCGTGTTTTTTTCCCAGTGCCATTCGGAATTCATACCCGTACCGGCCGAAAATTTTTGAATCCGGACGCCCGAAATATATAAGTTCGAAAACGCAAAAATGCGGCGAAACTTGAGGAAAGGGTTTGATCGATGTGAGATCATTGCCTTTAATGACAACAATTTCTCCCGGTTCCACGTCTCGAAAGTATTTGACGCCATATCTTTTTTCGATGAAGCCAAAGGCGCAAGTTTCCGATGCTACGACGTGTCCATAGTCAAAGGTGGCCAGTGAAAGAGGCCGGAACCCGTGGGGATCGCGAGCGGCGATGATTTTATTGTCGTTCATCACTAGAAGCGAATAAGCCCCGCGGATTTTGCTCAAGCTTTCAATGAGAGCCGATACGAGGTCGGGTTTTCTGGATAGTGAGATATAGCCCAAAATTATTTCGGAGTCCGAATTGCTTTGGAAGGAGTATCCGCGATCCATTAACGCTAACCTGTGCTTCTCAGTGTCGAGTAAGGTTCCGTTATGACCAATTCCCACGTTGCCATGTCTATTTGTTCGGAAAAAGGGTTGAAGGTTTTCTGGATTAGCCTTGGAACCTGCAGTGGAGTATCGGTTATGGCCTATGCATTTATCAGCCATAACCTGCGACAAATCTGTTTTATCGAAAAAATGCCGCACAGAGCTATCGCTTGTGGATACTCTTCTTGAATGGATAGGCGGTTGTTCGCCATTTGATATCATGACGCCCGTACCTTCCTGTCCCCGATGCTGGAGTCCCAGGAGGCCGTCATGCAAAACAGAGCCGATGAGAATAGGCTTTTCTGAAAAAATTCCAAAAATTCCACACATGATTTTCTCCTCCCGAGAAAATGAATAAATATTAACCCTTTTGGGTTGTTTTTTAAAGGCCAAAAAACAAAAAAACCAGCTGATGACACGAAATGAAATTTTTTCAGCTGATTTTGTATTTTCCTCCTATTCTATATTTAACTTGTTTCTTTCTTTTTTGCAAATGGCTCGGGTTTAGAGAAAAAGAAAAAGGTCCGGAGCCAATTGCGATTGGTCTGAACCTTTTTGGATTTGCGAGATTAGGTAGTTTTACAATACTCTCTCGCAACAGATGGTTGCCATCGGAATGTGAAGAAGCCCCTTACTTATGTCCCTGAATTCTTCGGCTGCTTGAGCCGAAATTCGGGAAAGAGCTTGCAATACGTGGCTCTTTTTCAGTATGAAGCTGTAATCGGGGTCATTCTCAAATTTTACGATGTCATTTGAAATTTTTTCGCCTGGCACATATGGTCGCTTTACTGTTCCCACTACGGGAATTTCAAGCTCGCAAAGCTTCTCGACCAAGTGCTGTGATGCTTTTCCGTTTGCCAAAAGTTTGCCAAATCGAACAATATAATGCACGGCAACCCCCTTGTGTCTAAAGATTTTCTATATATAATCACAAAAAGTATTTTTTGGCAATATTTGGAAAAAAATACGGCCGCTTTGTGGAGCGGCCGGTGGATAGGGAGGGAATCATTTTTTTGCTGAACCGGACTTTGTGCGACCGCAATTTCTGCAGGTCGTTCCGAGTTCGAAGCCGTGAAGATCGTCCGTGACTTTTTCAAGATCAGGATTTTCACAACAGCGCTTGTCAGAATTTTTTTGGTTACTCATGACGCCTCCAAAAAAAATATTTTTCTGTTTCAGAAAAAACTCCTCCAAAAAATATTATATCAAACCAAAAGAATTTTGACAAAAAGAAAGCCCACGGGCGGCGATGGTCTGTGGGCTTGGGTTGATTTGTTTGTAGATGGCGTCGCTATGTTAAGCGTGCCTTGGCTTCCCCCATCTCGTCTAGAATCCGTTTCAGAGATTCGACCGGATCCGGAGTGTCCCATACGGGGCTGCCCACCACAGCTGTGTTGCCACCGGCTTTAATGATGGTTGCAGGTTCGACTTCCTGGGCTTGCTGGTTGGGCTTTTTTCCTACATACCACGAAGGTCTGACCCCGGGTGAAACCTTGTGGATGGGAATATGCTTTACAGCTTCAAGGCAGTTACCCGGTAAAATGACCCCGGGGCAGCTTGATTTGTAAGCATATTCAGTCATCAGTTTCACGGTCTCAACGAGCGATCTCTTGAAGAAGAGTTGGCAATAATCTTCGTCAAAGTGGGTCAGAACTGTGATGCCGAGGATGCCGACACCACAGTCCTGGGTTTTTTTAATGGTTTTTTCGAGGAGCGGTCCAGCAAGGACATAAATATTCGTGAAATTCACATGGCCGATCGACCCCAGTTCCAAAACCTGGTTTTTCATCCTCGTCCCGCCCTTCATGAGCTTGTAATCGACGAAAAGGTTTTTGCTGTAGGGGGCCAGATCGGCAATGGCGCCCTGGGGTGTGCGACTTGTGACATAGTCATCGTTCACTTTGAAGCCGAAGTCGCCTTGGACAGGAGCAATTAAATCCGCTGCGCGGAGCATGTCGTCCTGTCTCGTGAAATCCATGGCGAGATAAACCAACGGGAGTCTGTACTTATTCACTGGGTTCCTCCTCTGGCGACACGTTCGATGCCGCGTTTTTTGTTCCATTCCTCCGGATCAACCAGGAAACTGCGAAAGGACTTGATGGCTCTTCCGGAATGAGTACGGAAATGCTTCGCCGCGTCCAATAGCTGAGGGAGAGTGAGTAGGTAGGTCATACTCATTCCTTCCAAACTCAGATCCCTTTTAGCCACAGGGTTATCGTAAAACAGAATACATGCGGCATTGGGGACATGCAATCCAAAATCTTCTTCGAGGATCGAAGCACTCACATAGGTACTGTGAGCAAAGTTCGCTAGTTCTTCAGCAACTATACCTTCACTGCCGATTGGAATGGCGCGTTTTTCATCGAGGGGATCGCAGCCACCTTCAGTGATGGGTTTGAGGTTTCTGCGGTGCTCAAGGGGGTGTTCAAGCGCAGATATTTCTTCGTGCGTGAAAGGAGCAAGTTGGTCGTCGCTTCCAGAGGAGCTAATATCATACGCTTCGTAGCCTAGATCTTCAAGTGCTTTGGTGATGTGACGCGTGCTGTCACTGCTTCGATCACTAACCTGGCCTACTGTCAGGGCTTTCATTCCAGGCTTGAAAAAAGGATTTCCCTGAATACCGGTGATAAGTTCCTTATGCCCTCCGGTTTTTGGTTTTTCTCTAACATAAACGAAGGGAACGTTTTTTCCCATATGAAGCGACAGTATTTCACTGAGGCGCCAGCCAAGAATCATACCCCCGGGGGCTGCTCCGGCTACGAAATCAATTTCGGGTAGGTTGTCAATGGTGCCCGCAGCAAGATATTGGGCCATTCTCTCGAGGCGCTTCTTGTCAATGACCATAACAGGATTATTTCTCACTTCCACTTCGCCTCGGAATCGAGTCCCTTTTACATACATGAATTGCATATCCCGGTTCAAAAGCATGCCAAGGTATTCGCTCAGCAGCCAACCCGGAATTATTCCTCCTGTAGCGTTTCCGGCGACGAATGTCGCGTCTGTAACTTTTGAGGCTAGTTTGATGGCCAGAAGCAAGACTAGCCGGCGGAAAAAATCCTGGCTAACCATTGCTTTTACCAGGATGTATCCTGGTCCACTGAAGCCAGAGGCGTAAAGAAAAGGTTTCTCGCCTCCGTCGACATCCCGAATCTCCATGGCGTTGGCTTTGAGAATGCCCTCTATTGAGGGCAGGGCTAACGCAGTTAAGTCGACCACGGATTCAATCATAGCTGACTATCCTCCTCACGGATTATTATTTTCAAAGAATTTTACAAAAAAGAGGCTGTTGCCTCCCAAGTAACCTGCTAAATTTGTATCATATATGAAGTTTTTTCGCAAATTCGTCCCAAAGTTCGGCATTTTTTTCCGAGAGTTGAGCTTTCGGAATTCCGCAAAGCCAAGCATTATTTCATATTTTCACGCAAACGTAGACGAAGGCGGGCGGGAAATTCAAAAAGACGAACGAAATGGCGACGGATGAGAAGAGATATTTGATCTGGCGGAGGCTGGTGAGCGAATATTGGAACTGAATGTATTGGCCGCCGGTGGCGAGATAGGCATAGATGCTTTTCAGGATGGTCCGGGAAGTTCGGGGCGGGAGACTCGCGAGCGGCAGGCCGGAAACGATGCAGTCGGCTTTCGGGAAGCCGTGTTTTTTCAGATGTATATCGATATTTTCGGCACTGTCGCAGATGACGATCAGGCGGGGATCTTTTATGTCTCTCAATTTTTTTGCGAGATCAGGCTCGATCTCAAAACAAAGAAGAACGCACCCAATGTGCATTTTTTTCAATATTTTCTTCGTGATTATTCCTCCTCCTCCGCCCAATTCAACGATGCAATTCGCGTTTTGAAAATCTATTTTGGAAAGCATCTTGTCGGCGAGAATGGGAGAACTTTGGACGATCGATCCCGTGCGAAGGGGATTTTTGAGGAAAGATTTGAAAAATATATTTTTGTTTTGCATAAATAAACTTATCCACAGCTCGAGAGACTTTTGCCCTATTCTTTGCTATAATCAAAGTATAGCATATAAACACAAAAATAGAACGGAGGTGAAAAAATGAATTCAGTTCAAAACTGGGGGGAAGCTATCACTCTGTCTCTCTTGAATTTGTGGGAAAGATTCATCGCTTTTTTACCGGCGCTTTTGGGCGCTATTTTGGTATTCGTCGCCGGTTGGATCGTGGCAGTGGCTCTTGGAAAGGCCGTTGAGCACATTGTGAAACTCATCCGCATCGATGACGTCGTGGAAAAGGCGGGCACAAAAGCGCGGATGCGGAAAGCGGGCGTCGAGCTCAATATCGCCAAATTTTTCGGCGGCCTCGTGAAATGGTTTCTGGTGCTCGTGTTTTTGATGGCGGCGACCGACATCCTTCATCTCGTGCAGGTGACGAGTTTTCTCAACAGCATCGTTCTTTATCTTCCGAATGTGATTGTAGCGGCGGTGATCTTGGCAGTCGCGTTTCTTGTTGGAAATTTCGCCTACGCGGTCATCAAGGGCAGCACAAAGATAGCTGGAATCGTTTCAGCGACGCTTCTGGCGACAGTTGCCAAATGGGCAATCGTGATTTTCGGGCTTCTGGCGGCG
Organism: Bathyarchaeia archaeon; assembly: GCA_035297345.1. Classification (GTDB taxonomy): domain Bacteria; phylum Patescibacteriota; class Minisyncoccia; order Moranbacterales; family UBA11712; genus JAPLXD01. The sequence goes on along the minus strand of DATGZC010000038.1, from coordinate 4,474 downwards.
CTTATCCAACTCGGAGTGGCCTCATCGCTCATCAATACGATTTTCATCGGATTTGTGGCGATGCTCGCACTTGCGGGCGGATTGGCTTTCGGCCTTGGCGGAAAAGAAGAAGCGGCACTCATTCTCAAGAAATTGCGGCACGAAATCACAGAGAATCACGGAAACTAGTTTTCGCGTATTATTTTTACCCTGTTAAATGCCGCTTTACGGCAATTTCGCTTTGCGAAATTATTTAACAGGGTGAATTATAGGGGTTTGAGGCAGTTCACACTTGTCAGTGGTGGGCTGTCTTTATTTTCAATGAACAGTGATCAATGTTTCTAAATAATAAGTATTTACTTTATTTGCTATTTGAGCTAAGATTTATAAGTCAAATGTTATACTTTTTTGACTAATATTTAGTTGACGCTATGATTTTCAGCAAATTATTCGGTTCCGCGGATAGGCAAACAGACAAGCTTCGGCCGGTCGTTGAAAAAATCAACAATCTCGAGCCGGAAATGGAGAAATTGTCCGATGAAGCGCTGCGTGTGAAAACCGATGAATTCAAAAAAAGGCTTGAGAATGGCGAAAATGAGGAAAATATTCTTCCCGAAGCGACGGCTGTAGTGAGGGAGGCCATCAAGAGAGTGGACAGCAAAAGGCTTTTTGATGTCCAGCTTTTGGGCGGAATTACGCTTCACCAGGGGAAAATTGCAGAAATGAAAACCGGTGAAGGGAAGACACATACGGCCACGATCGCTGTCTATCTCAATTCGCTTTCCGGGAATGGCGTGCATGTTGTGACAGTCAACGACTATCTTTCCAAGCGGGACGCGAATTGGATGGGGCCGATATACAATTTTCTCGGTCTTTCAACCGCTTGCATCCAGCACGATGCGTCTTTTGTCTATGAGCCAAATATAAAGGACAGCGATGAAGTGAGCGTTGAAATGGAAAATCTCCGTCCGGTTTCGCGGCGCGAAGCCTACGCGGCTGACATCACCTATGGAACAAACAATGAATTCGGCTTCGATTATTTGCGGGACAATATGGTTCAGAGTTTCGATCAAATGGTGCAGAGGGAGCTCAATTATGCCATTGTCGATGAGGTTGACTCAATCTTGATCGACGAAGCCCGTACCCCGCTCATCATCAGCGCGCCGGACTCGGAATCGACCCAGCTCTACAAGCGATTCGCCCAAGTCGTGCCGCGGCTCAAGAAGGAGGAGGATTATACCGTCGACGAAAAGATGCGGGCAGTTTCGCTCACCGACAAAGGAATTTCGAATGTCGAAAAAATGCTCGGGGTGGACAATATCTACGATGTTTCAAAAATTTCTTACGTCCATCAGCTCGAGCAGGCTTTGAAAGCCAACATCCTTTTCAAGCGCGACCGCGATTATGTCGTCCGCGACGGGGAAGTGATCATTGTCGACGACTTCACTGGGCGTTTGATGCCGGGGCGGCGATATTCCGAAGGTCTCCACCAAGCGATCGAAGCCAAAGAAAATGTCGAGGTCCAGAAAGAATCGCGGACGCTGGCAACGATCACGTTCCAGAACTATTTTCGGATGTACAAAAAACTCGCGGGCATGACGGGAACGGCGCTCACTTCGGCCGAGGAGTTTGCGAAAGTATATAAGCTAGACGTCGTTCCGATTCCGACCAATCAGCCGATGATCCGGAAAGATTTGCGCGATGTGGTGTACAAAACGGAACACGGAAAATTCGACGCGGTGGTGGAGGAAATCAAAAAGCGGCATGAAAATGGCCAGCCGGTGCTGGTCGGGACGATCGCGATCGAAAAATCGGAAGTGCTTCACGATATGCTCGAGCGAACAGGCGTTCCGCACGAAGTTTTGAATGCCAAAAATCACGAAAAAGAAGCTCAAATCATTGCACGAGCCGGTGAAAAAGGGGGCGTCACGATTGCGACCAATATGGCCGGACGCGGAACGGACATCAAACTCGGTGAAGGCGTTCGAGAGCTGGGCGGTTTGCATATTCTCGGTACAGAGCGCCACGAAGCGCGCCGGATAGACAATCAGCTGCGCGGCCGAGCCGGACGGCAGGGCGATCCGGGATCATCGCAATTTTTCGTGTCGCTCGAAGATGAGCTGATGCGCCGGTTCGGAGGCGACAAGGTGAAAAATATCATGGACCGGTTCGGGCTTCCCGAAGACCAGCCGATCGAGAACAAGATTATTTCCCACTCGATCGAGTCAGCTCAATCGAAAATCGAAGGCTTCAACTTTGACATCCGAAAGCACGTTCTTGAATACGACGATGTGATGAACAAACAGCGCGAAGTGGTCTACAAAAAACGGCGCGAAATTCTGGCAAAAAGTTCGCTCAAAGACGAGGTCTTGAATATCATCGAAGAAGAAATAGAGCAGATCGTCTCGCTGAATACGGCCGGCCATCCGGAAGATTGGCAGATGGACAGTATTTTGAACGATTTCAATGTCATATGCCCGTCCTGCGCTGACGCAAAAAAAATGGCCGAGATTCAGAAATCCCAGAACGAGATCAATGATGCCCAGAAAATTTCAAAAATAATCGAATATCTCAAAGGCCTTGCGAAAGAAGCCTATGGCAAAAAGGAAAAAGATATAACGCCGGAAGTGATGCGCCAGATTGAAAAAGCGATCTATTTGCGGTCGATCGATACTTTTTGGATGAATCACCTGGATGATATGGACTATTTGCGCGAAGGAATCGGCCTTCGAGGATACGGTCAGCGCGATCCGCTCGTGGAATACAAAAAAGAAGGCTATCTTCTCTTTCAAAATTTGCTGGCGAGCATCCGCAATTCGGTCGTGAACACGATTTTCAAGATCGGAGTCGTGAAAGAAGAACCAGTTTTACAAAAAAGCGTCCTTGAAGACGCGAAATACCAAGGCGCCGAAGAACAGCCGGCCCAATTCACCGCGGCGGCGGAAGAAAATACTGAAAAAAAACCATCAGTCTCGCAAACGATCGTCAACAAAAAAGAAATCGGTCGCAATGACCCTTGTCCTTGCGGAAGCGGCAAAAAATATAAGAAATGTTGCGGAAAATAAAACCGGGATCAATTGCTGATCCCGGGTGCTGCGCGGGGTTATAAGATCCTTTCTCCGCGGATGGATTACGGCACCAAACCCCAAGCACCGTATTATTGGATCAATTATAAACTAACTGATAATTATAAAAAAATCAATATGTTTTGGAAAAAGAAGAAATCTGCCTCTCCAGTGGATAAAAAAAATGAAAATAATGATGATAATTCACCTCAGAAAATGGGGATGCTTCAGCGCCTGGCGATGAAAAAAATTGAGAAAATGGATCCCAAGGAGCGGGAAAAGTTGATGCAAAAGGCGCTTTCGCCGGAAAATATCGCCAAAAACAAGGACAAAATCCTGGCAGCGATGGAACAGATGAAAGCCTCGGGGAATTTGACCGACGAGCAAATCAAATTGGCAAAAGAAAAACTGGGGTTGTAAAAATATACAAAAACAAATCGTAGAGATGCCCCGCTGGGGCGTCTGAAGCTGAAGATGCCATTATTCCAAAACAAATTTCAAACCCGATCCGCACGGCACAAAAATTGGGATTACGCCAAGGATGGATATTATTTCGTCACGATTTGCACGAAAGACATGCAAGAATTTTTTGGTGAAGTTATTAATGGAAAAGTTATATTATCAGACAGCGGAAAGATTGTTTCAGAAGAATGGATAAAAACTGGAGAGATGCGAAAAAATGTGAAATTGGATGAATGGATTGTGATGCCGAATCATATTCACGGAATAATTGAACTTAAAAATAACAATTTCCTTGAACCATTGCACCATGAGACGCCCCAGCGGGGCGTCTCTACGGCAATAGCAAAAAATTGGAAACCAAATTCATTGGGTTCAATTATCAATCAATTCAAATCTGCTTGTACGAAAAGAATTTGGAGATCAGGATTTATTGATTTCAAATGGCAATCGCGATTTTATGATCGTATAATCCGTGATGAAAATGCGCTTGGAAAAATTCGAGAATATATTCAGCGCAATCCGACATTTTGGAATGAGGACAAAAATAAAGTTGAGAATATATTTTATTGAGTCAATAGTTGCTTGAAATGCAAAAATATAGTATTATTCTCTTGTGAAAGTCGATAAAGAAAAAATCAAAAAGCTGCTTACGGAAGGCGGAGTGGAGGAAGTGATCGGGCAAAAAGAGCTCGAAAAAAAGCTCCTTTCCGGGAAAAAGCTCGCGGTGAAATTCGGCGCGGATCCGACGCGGCCGGATTTGCATTTGGGGCACGCGGTGCCACTTCGCAAAATGCGCGAATTTCAGGACCTTGGACACAAGGTGGTTTTCTTGATCGGCGATGCAACAACCAAGATCGGCGATCCGACCGGAAAAGACAAGACGCGGCCGGTGATTCTCGATGCAGAAATCAAAAAGAATGCCGAGACCTACATCAAGCAAGCTTCGAAAATTCTAAAAACGGACAAAA
>DATGZC010000037.1:0-3922 GCA_035297345.1 Bathyarchaeia archaeon | reverse complement strand
TGCTTTTCGCTCACCATCGCCCCGCCGATTTTTTTTCCCTTCAATCCCACTTCCTCAATCAGCCACGGCGCCGGGATTTTTTTGTCTCTGATTTTCTGACCAGCATCAGTCTCGAATTGTTGAATCAATTTTTCGTCTTTCACGATCGGATTCTTGAAGAAACTTCCCGGACTCGGAAACTCCATCGGCTGTTTTCCCTTGCGAGCAGCCAAAATTTCTTTGATCTTTTTCCCGCTTTCGGCTTTGTCGCCTTTTTTGAGCTTCAATTCGACCGATAGAATAATCAGGTTTAGATTTTGTTTGAAAATACTATCTCGATATGCGAATTTGCAATCTTGTGACGAAAAGGTTTGACCTTGAGGAATTCCGACAGCTCCGCTGGAGGAAGGGAAAGGTCGAACCTTGGAAAAGTTTGAAATTTCCAAAACTTTTACGCTCTCTACACAATCCGCCAAGCATCCCCCGTACGCGCCCGCATTCCCCCTCACCGCCCCACCGACCGTCCCCGGAATCCCCGCCGCCCACTCAAGTCCCGTGAGACCGGCTTTCACCGATTCGTTCACTATTTTCGAAAGCATACATCCAGCATCGCAATTGGCAATGGAGGTTTGACCTCCATCGTGGAGGTCGAACCTCCAGACGTTTAAATTTATTTTAACAACTAAACCATCAAACCCCTTATCGCTCACCAAAACATTACTCCCTCCGCCTAATACAAAAACGGGCAAATCTTTTTCTTTTGCAAACTTCAGAGCTTCCAAAATTTCATGCTCATTTTCCGCCTCACAAAAAAACCTCGCCGGACCCCCGATCTTGAAAGTCGTGTATGGCGCAAGTGGGATGTTTTCTTTGATTTTCATAGGTCTAAAAATAATCCTTTGGCTTTTTCTTGTCGTAAACTTCGTTGAATCTCTTTTCATCCAGATACCATTCGCCTTTTCTTCGGTTTTTGATGCCTTTCACGAGAAGATAAAAATCCCGGAGTTTTGCAAAATTTTTATTATTTTTGTATTTTTTCAGAATCGAATCGTCTTTTCTGTCCACTGCCAGCAGAAAATTATCGAGACTAATCATTGGCTTGATAAATTTCACTCTTTTTTCGAGCGAACCAAGCGCGATTTCTTCCGTAAACATATGGCCGAGAAAAAAGAGTATCGCCCGAGCTTCATTCAAATCTTCCCAGGTTGATTTTTTGTCGTCGAGTATTTTCTGATACCGATTCCAAAGCTTTTCAATGTTCGCATCAATTTTTTCCAGATCCAGAAGATATGTGTATTTCAGCAAATCTTTCATTTTATTTTGCAAATCGTCTTAGTATCTAAATTGACCATCACCTTGTCTCCGGTTTTGAAATTTTTCGTAGCATCAGCGATTCCCATCAAAAGCGGTATGCCGTACTCCCGCGAAATTATAGCCGCATGACACAATTTGTTGTCGATCTCGGTGACAATCGCTGTTACTTTTTTGATTGCAATGACAATATCCGGATGAGTCCTTTCAGCAATCAAAATAACTTCTTTTTTGATTTTATAATAATCTCTTTCGCTTCGGACAATAAATGCTTTTCCGGAAATAATTTTGTTCATATTTTATTCTTTCAACTTATCCACGACCTCCCAGACGTTTCCCGCGCCCATGGCGATGATGAGGTCTTCTTTACTGATAATGCCCTGCAAAAATTCGACCGCTTCGTCGATCGTCGGGATATATTCCACGTTGCGGTGATATTTCTTGACGAGTTCCACCAAGTCTTTCGAATGCACTCCTCCCTGCTGTTCCCGCACGCTGCCATAGATGTCGAGAACGATCACTTTGTCAGCATTCTCAAAGCTCTGGGCAAATTCCGAAAGGAGAGCTTTCGTCCGCGTGAAAGTATGCGGGTGAAAAACGCACCAGATCCGGCGTTTGGGAAAAAATTCCCGCGCCGCTTGGAGCGTCGCTTTTATTTCTTCGGGATGATGACCATAGTCGTCGATCAAAATCGCCCCGTTGCGCTGGCCTATATATTCGAACCGGCGCGACGTGCCCTCAAAATTGGCCAACGCCTCCCGCACCTTTTCCATTTTGGCGTTGAACTGGTGCGCCATCGCGATCGCCGCCGCGGCATTCAGGACATTGTGCCGGCCGGGCAACATAATTTCAAAATCCCCGAGCCTTTTGTCGCGTACGGTGACGGAAAAAAATTGTTTTCCTTCCCGCAATCCGTGATTTCCAATTTTCATATCCACCCCGCTCCCAAAGCCGTAGGAAATCACTTTGCACTTGGCGAGCTTTGCAATCTCAAGCGTCTCACTCCGATCACCGCATACCACCAAAAAGCCATGGCGCGGAACTTTCTGGACAAATTTCCGAAAAGTATTTTTGTATTCTTCATAAGTCGGAAAAAAATCCGGGTGATCCCAATCGGCGCTCGTGAGAACCACCGCCTGGGGATCATAGAGGCCGATCTTATTTTGATATTCATCCGCTTCAAGAATCATGAATTCGCTCCGGCCGACCAATGTCGAGCTGCGCCACTGGCGGACAAGCGAACCGACTGCGGCGGTCGGATCAAGCCCTGCAACCCGAAAAATTTCGGCGAGCATCGCCGTCGTCGTCGTCTTCCCGTGCGTTCCGCAGATTGCAATGCCGTATTTTCCGTTGAACAGGCTTGCCAGCATCTCTGGATAGGACATCATCGGGATCATTTTATATTTCGCCGCCCTCCATTCTTCATTGTTGCTTTCGCTGTAGGCGGTTGAATAGATCACAAGATCGATATCCGGCGTGATGTGCTTCGCGTCAAATCCTTCGTGGTATTTCACAAACAATTTTTTCTTGAGAATATCTTCCGTGAAAAATTTCTCGGTCGTATCCGAACCGGTCACCTTGTATCCTTTTTTCTGCAGAATCTCAACAAGCGCGATCACTCCGCTGCCCTTGATTCCGATAAAATATATTTTCTTTCCGCCAGAGGCGGATTCGCCTTTGGCGAAGATTTTTTTCCAATCAGCTTCCATGAGATTCGCAAATTTATTCGAAATTTATCGCTTTCATAATTTCTTGTATTTTTTTCTGTGTCGCTATCCTTCCTTCCTCAATCAGTTCTTCTATCCTCGTCACATCCGATCGATTGATATTAAAAACCGCCGGGTGGATCGCAATATCCGCCTGATCGTCGTGGAACAACCCTCTTTCATAGTCTGAACTGATGACCCGAAGACCGATGAGATATGTCTCCAAAAAACTGAATTTCTGGTTTGTATAGTCATCAAGAAGATGCAACCTTTGCATCAATTCCCTCGCTTTTCCCAAAAAATTGTGCTCGTCAGAATTGATGATCTTTTTTTGAACTCGAAAAACAGGTTTTGCCATTCTCCCGACCCGCGTCTCCCGCATCAGTTTTCGCACGTCCCCGATGAGGCGGGTCACGAAACTCCGTTTCGCTCCGACATCGATTGCAATCACTCTCTCTGCTCCAAGGCGATAGGCGATCTTGGCCGGCACCATCATTGCCGTACCACCGTCGAAGACCAGGCGGCCTTTGTGCCGAGGAAGCGGCGCAAAACCGGGCAAAGCCGTGGTTATTTCAAGCGCTTCGGCAATATCGCCTTCATCGATGACAACTTCTTTTCCGGTCAGCGCGTCTGTTCCCACAAAAGCCAGTTTCAAATGACCGATGTCGTCAAATTTTTTTCCGGCCGTGATGAATTCAAAGAAGGAGCGCATCCTTTTCCCCTTGATCAAACCTTCTCCCGTTAGACAAAAATCAAGCATCTGCCGGCGCGACTTTTTGTCGGCATTCAAAGAAATTTTTTTGAGCTCTCCGATATTCCCGCACGCGTATGCCGCCGCCACAAGCGCTCCGCTTGAACAACCGGTCAAAATATCCGGCGCGAGATTGTATTCCTCCAGCACTTCAAATGCTCCTATATGCGCCATC
>DATGZC010000036.1:0-12211 GCA_035297345.1 Bathyarchaeia archaeon | reverse complement strand
ACCGTGCTCCGGAACCAGCGTGATATTTTCCGCCATCGCCACGACCGGAATCAACACGGCCAACACCACCAAAATCAGAATTATATTTTTCATGCAACGTTCCTCTCAATTTTCTCACTCGTAATTTCCAATTCATCCATTCGAGCCTGGAGCTCAAAGTATTCGCCTCTGATTTTGTTCATAGTCTCCAGCCTCTCTTTCTCCATGTCCTTTAGAGACTCCAATGCTCCCATTTCAATCAGATGTTCATTGATGTTCGTCAGCGCCTTGTACAAGTCGGCCTTCTGTCGAAATAAATCGCTATACAAGCCAAACTGTTTAGTCTCCTCTTCAATGGCCGCGCACAAAGCCTTATTGCGCATGCGAGTGAAGAAACTCTCGATCATCGGAGTAAATATGTTATTGCCCGGATATTTGAGCAGCATTACGATAATTGCCGCACTGGTCGCCAACCCGATAATCCAAGAAACAACCGCAAGCCACAATGGGACCATATCTTTTCCTCCCTATCAATTTTTTAAATAACTTCCCTCATCTGAATTCGCCAGTCAGCGACGCGCGCGCTGGCGAACTCGGATGAGGAGGGGTTGTAAGTTTAGATCAACTCACAACCCCGTTTTTCTTCTAATACTGCGGCTCTGCTTCCGCACGGCTCCAGTGTGTTCTTTATTTTCTTTGGGTCATCCCTGGATACAGACCCTCAACCTTTTTCTCTCGCACGCAGCCGGATTTTCGCGTTGCCCAGACGCTTAAGCCGCGGCCTAGGAATGTGTGCCTTGATGGCGTCACTCGTATGGTCGTATCATCCGATCTCACCTCCTTTTTTCGCCCCGAATATTTTTTCAAATTTATGGAGCATAGAGTGCTAGTCCTTTTAATCAATTGCCCCAAATCGCTAATGCGAAACCCACGATGGCAAAAAGGAAGTTTACTCCCATCATAATAAAAGAGAGCCTACTTCCCTCTTTCCCTGTATGAAGGGCAAAGAACATCATAGCCATCAGGCTGAGTATCCCCTCCGCGAAATGCACATGCACCAACGGCGGAGAAAAACCAACGATCGCCTTGAAAAAAAACCGACCAACTGTAGACCATCCCATAAACCAGAAGGCAGCGAGCTGCATGACGGTCGCGTCATTTTTCTCGTTATTGAGCCATTTGATTATATTCGTCATTCCTAGTCTCTCCTTTGAATTTTTTCTCAACCCTGCGCGAATTCCGGCAACTTCTCTGCGATTATAGATTACTTTATCAGATCCGATTACTGGAATTGGCGCAGGGTCGAGATTTTCTCAAGGAACACCTTTTTTGTATTAACTATCCATTTTATACCAAAAATCGGCGACTGTCAAGGCCGCCGATGTTTCGTGAAACATTTGAGATATTTTGCTTTGTATAAAGGAAAAAAACGAGCGAATTTGAGCGCGCAGAAGCAGGCATTTTACTTGCTCCGAATATTGACGATTTTCGACCACAAAAGGAGCAAGGTACCACCTTGCTCCTGCCGCTTATATCCGTCTTAGCTTATTCTGTGGTTTTTCCGTCGAAATGGTCTTCTGTGTCATTTTCGGCGTCCTCTTTCGTCGCATGGACCACTCCGTCGAGGTGTTCGGGGGGAGAATAGACAGTATAGAGCTTCATCGTCTCACTTGCCGACGTATTCACGAAATTGTGTTTCGTTCCGGCCGGAACGACGATTGCCGAGCCGTCTTTGATCTCATGTTCAACATCGTCGAGAATGGCTTTCCCGGTCCCCTTCTCGATGCGGATGAACTGGTCAAGTTTGTGAACTTCCTCCCCGATATCTTCCATCGGCTGGAGCGCCATCACGACCAGCTGGCTGAACTTCGCCGTGTAGAGGACTTTTCGAAAATTCTCATTTTCTTCGGTTTCGTTTTCGATGTTTGTCACGTAGCCTTTCATATATTTTTTTTAGAAATTATAGAGTCATTATATCATAATTTATTACAGCGCGTTGTTTTTTTTCTTTCCTTACTCATACCGCAATGCCTCGATCGGATTCAGATTGGCTGCTCTCCTGGCCGGGTAGAATCCGAAAATGATTCCGACTGCCGCCGAAACGCCAAAGGCGAGAAAAATTGAAGACACCGAGATCTGGGTTGTGAGGGTTGGGACAAATCTGGTCACTGCAAGAGACGCAAGCCACCCGAGAGCAATCCCGATCAAGCCGCCTAGAAAAGTCAGCATCACCGCTTCGGCCAAAAATTGAAGATTGATATGAAGCTTTCTGATCCCGACGGCTTTTCGGAGCCCGATTTCGCGGGTTCGTTCCGTGACGCTCGTGAGCATCATATTCATGATCCCGATTCCTCCAACGAGAAGAGATATTCCGGCAATCGACGAAAGAAGGATTGTGAAAGTGTTCGTGATAGTCGTTGCTGTGGCGATGATGTCATTTTGGTTCAGAATATTGAAATCGGCCTGCGTCGGGTCCGTTATCTTGTGCCGCGCGAGAAGAAGATCCGAAATCTGCTGCTGGACAGACGTCATCGAATTTTGATCGGCGGCCGCGACGCTGATGTCGGACAAAAAGTCATTCCCCGCCAAAAAATGCTGAGCGGATCCGAGCGGGACGAAAATTGTATCATCCGGGTTTGAAAAGCCAGACCCGCCTTTGGCATCCGTCACGCCGATCACCTGAAAATCGACATTTTTGATCCGGATCGACTGGCCGGTCGGATCGGCATTTGCGCCGAAGAGATCGTCCCGCGTCGTCGGACCGAGAATAGCCACTTTGGCCGAACTTTTCACCTGCTGGTCGCTGAAAAAGGACCCGATGTTCATGGTTATATTTCTCACCGTCATATAATCAGGAACCGTGCCGACCACCTGCGTGTTGGTGTTCGCGCCTCTGGCTGTCACTTGATATCGCCGCGTCGCTTCAGGCGCCACCGCCTTGATGGTTTGCACCTGGGTCTTTATCGCATCCGAATCCTCGAGGGTCAGCGTCTGGTTGCTTCCTCCGCCCTGGCTGATTCCTCCCACACGCTGGGCACCCGGCATAATGACAATAAGGTTGGACCCGATTGATTCGATATTCTTCTCGATCGAACCCTGCACTCCTTGGCCGATAGCGACCATAGTGATGACCGACGCAATTCCAATGACTATACCCAAAATCGTGAGGCCGGAACGGGCCTTGTTGGTGGAAAGGGACCAGATTGTTTCTTTTAATAAGTCTTTTATCATCGCAAATATTTTTCAAAAAATTATATATGTTTCTTTCTTTCATCTTTCTCAATCAATCCGTCTCGAATCGAAATAACCCGGTTGGCGAAATTGGCCACTTCCATTTCGTGCGTGATCAAGACTATCGTATGGCCTTTGGAGTTCAGCTCTTTGAAAGTTTCCATCACTATACGGCTGGTTTTCGTGTCTAGGTTCCCGGTCGGTTCGTCCGCAAGAATGATTGCCGGCTCGTTGACAAGCGCGCGCGCGATCGCCACTCTCTGCATCTGGCCGCCGGAGAGCTGGTTGGAAAGATTCAAGAACTTGTCCTTGTCCATTCCAGCGTATTCAAGCGCATTCTTCGCTTTTTTTTCACGCTGTGAATACGACAGATCTGAATACAGAAGCGGAAGCATCACATTGCGAAGCACGGTTGTGCGCGGAAGCAGATTGAACGACTGAAAAACAAAGCCGATTTTTTCCCGGCGCAGATCAGAAAGCTCATTGTCCGAAAATTTTGATACATCTTTCCCTTCGAGAAGATATTGGCCGCTGGTCGGACTATCAAGTGCCCCCAAAATATGCATCAGCGTTGATTTTCCCGATCCGGAAGGGCCGATGATCGACACAAATTCCCCCTTTTCGATCTTGAAAGAAATTCCGCAGACGGCCTGCGTTTCAACATCCCCGTTGACATATGCCTTGTAAAGATTTTTGCACTCTATCATCCCGGTAGTAGAATTTCTGCATTTATCTTCAAATGCCAAGAAATATTCTTCAAGTTGTTTCAATTAAACTCTCGCAAAAATATCCAATATTTTTTTGCGTAAGCGCAGCAGAGATTTCACTACCGGGTCATATATTTTTAGTGCCCGCCCCCGCCAAATGCTCGAAATCCTCCTCCGGCACCGCTTCTGCTTGAATTTGAGCTGCTCGTGGAAGCTGAAGTCGAACTCGGATTGATCGTTTGCGTGACCACCTTGTCGCCTTCCGATATCCCACTCACGATTTCCGTATCCGTGCTGTTCGAAGCGCCGACTGCCACGTCTTTTTGTTCCGGCGTCGACCCAGTGAGAACTTCAACGTATGTCGCTCCCCTCTGGCTTTTCACCGCACTCGACGGCACCATCAAGACGTTTTGCTTCACATCCGTGATGATCGAAGCTGAAACGCTCATTTCCGGCTTGATCCGAGGGTCAAGAGAATCGAAATCGATTGTCACATTGTAGGTCACCACTCCCGAAGTGAGCGTTCCCAAAGAATCCATTTTTTCCACTCTTCCGGCTGTTTCGAAATTGTCCAAAGCGTCAAGATTCATCATCACTTTCTGGCCGATTGAGACATTCGCGACATCCACTTCATTCACTTGAACCTGGGCTTTCATCGTACCGAGATCGCCGATGATTATCGGCACTTGGCGAGTATTGCCGGAAGATAGTTTACTCAAATCATCTCCATTCTTGATGTTCACGGCGTTCACGGTTCCGTCAATCGGGGAAACAACCCTCCTTTCAGCGGCATTTGATTTCTGGTTGGCAAGATCCGCCCGAGCGGAAATGATATTTTTCTCGGCTGAAGCAATCGAGGCTTCGGCGGCTTCGAATTTTTCTTTGAGGGCTGCCATATTTTTCGAGGTCGCATTGTCAAGATCGACCCTGGCTTGTTTTTTTGACGCTTTTGCGCTTTCCAACGAGCTTTGCGCCTGCGCCAAAGAGGCCGTTGATTTGGAAACCGCCACTGAAAGATCGTCGTTATCGATATTGAAAAGGAATTGCCCTTTTGTGACGCGGTCCCCCACGGCAACGGCCAGATTCGAAACGGTTCCGGTGATGGTCGGATCGATGTTCGAGCTTTGGTCGACGATCACGTTTCCGCTCGCCGAAATCGACGAAGTCAGCGTCCCCTTTTCAGCGGTCGCCGTGACATACTGGACCTTATCTTTGCTCGCTTGTTTGCCTTTGACGTAATAATATCCTCCAATCACCAACACGAGAATGACTACTGCAATTACGTACTTTTTTTTCAACTTCATAACGATATCAACCCGTAGAGACGCCCCGCTGGGGCGTCTCAAAAGCGCAATTTAATTATTGATTGTTATTATTTCCATTCTCGAATACGCGAACAAGATCCGCGTTGATCGTCCCGTCGTCTCCCGGCTGGCCCATCACGACGATTTTCTCATCGTTTTTGAGATCATTGACGCCAATTGTATTTTGTCCTTGTTTGATGAGCGTGTTGTTGCCGACTGTTATCGTATTCTCTTGACCGCTGCGATCTTTGATGACGATTGTATTGTTCGAAACAGAAATGATGCTCCCTGCGATGCCGTGTCCGTTGCGAAATCCGCCGTCCATCATTCCACCTGGTACTCGGCCCATCATGCCGGGACCCTGAAACGGCCGGCCGACAAAATTCCGTTCGTAGTTTTCACCGAATTTGTATGAAAAACGCGCTTTCATGAAGCCGACCGCCACCCCGCCCGCAAAACTCACGAGCATAAGGACGAGCACGCCGACAACCAGCGCCGCAATTTTGAACTTGTGCGATTTCAATATTTCTTGAGTTCTCATAGTATTTATAAATTTGTATTCTTCCTATCCTCCCCTCCTCAGATGAGGGGAGATGTCCGAAGGACAGAGGGGTGTTGAGAGTCCAGCAGATTGAAGCAACACCTCCCCCTGCCCCCTCCTCAACTGAGGAGGGGAGGATAGAATGAAATTAATTATGTTAGACGTTTATGATAATTATTATTTGTAAACTTGAAATACCAGCTGAACATAGCGAGTACGGCGACAACCGGCACGAGTATCGCAAAAATTTCAAGAACCGGCAGGGTCTCGAGAAGCGAAAAAGAGAAATCGCTCCAATTCTTGGCCACCACGCCGCCGTCCGAAAAAGCGAGCTTGATCATATTCCAAAAATCCGACTCCAAAAATGCCCGTCCGAAAACGAAAAGCGTATAGGCCAGCACGCCGAAAGAAGCCGTCAGCCCCGCCCGGGCATACATCAGCTTTTTCCTGATCGCCAGGCTGTTTTCGCGCGCAATCGCCTTGAGTATCTTCCCTTCGAGCCCCCGCGAAGGTTCAATATCTTTCAGGCTTTTGAAGATTTTTTGAATATTTTGGGTCATAATGTTAATACGAACAAGCAAATTGCTTGGACGCATTCGCTATTTTAGGCTTACTATAATGCTTTATATAAGCGATAAAATATAGATTGTTTCATGAAACAATCTAGGCATTGACAAACCAGCTTTTTTCATATATAATAGAAACTTGAAAATAAAAATCCAACAAAAAGGAAAAACCATGAAAAATTTATTTGTTCTTTTGGTGGCCTTGGTTTTGTCGCTGTCAGTCGCTTCCTATGCATTTGCGATTGACCAAACTGTGCTCGTGGATCAGGATAACTTCCGCCTCGTGAGGATAGAGTACAGCAACCAAGACATCCTGGCGTATTCCGTCACGCCTATTGTGACGAAGCAAGTCCTTTGGGACTTTTTGAGCCCAGGGTATGACGAAGCAACTCAGCCGCTCCTTGCAAAGAAACTGTTTCGGGTGAAAGGTGTGCAAATGATTCAGTTTTCGCCCTATCACATCAAAGTTTTCATCGCCACTCCAGCCTACAGCCGGGAAGAGCTTAAAGTAAAAGTCGAGCAAGCTATCCTCGACCGATACGAAGTGAAAGCCAAGATCAAGCGCTAGGTGCCACGATACCAAGCGCCAAAACGCCAGTCCGCATTTCGAGACTGGCGTTTTAATTTTGTAATAATTCGTGCGCAGGAGCAGGTTTGTAACCTGCTTCTTTTGTTGGCGCAAATTGTGAAATATGCGAAGCAAGGTACAACCTTGCTCCTGCTGTGAAAAACACATAGAGACGCGATTAATCGCGTCTCTACTTGGCAAGCAACTCTTTCAAATTCCCCATTCCTCTCTGATGCCGGCTTTTGATCGTGTTGTACGGCTCATCTAAGATTTCCGCGATTTCGTGTAGAGAGAAGTCTTCTTTATAATGAAGCAATAATATGGCGCGGTAGTGCGGTGGGAGTTTTTGGAGAATATTTTCCAGTTCTTCGGCGAGATTGGCGCGCTCCATGATTTCATCGGGCAAAATTTCGTCGCCTGAAATATTTTCGAGCCAATTGTCCCCTTCCTCGTCCGTGAAAGTTGAAAATGGAATTTCTTTTTTCTTTTTAAAATAATCAAAGGCTGTGTTTTTGGCGATCGTGAAAAGCCACGTCCGAAAATTTTTGTTTTGATCAAAACGCGCAAGATTTTTCCAGGCTTTCACAAAAGTTTCTTGCGTCAAATCATCGGCAACATCGCGGTCGCCCGCCAATCGATACACAAAATTATACACCGGTTTTAGGTATACCTTCACGATTTCGGCAAATACGCCTTCCTCGCCGTCTAATACTTTTGCAATGAGTTGTTTGTCGATTAAAGTCATATTTCATATCCTCCCGTCCTCAGTTGAGGAGGGGTCGGGGGAGGTGTTGTGATTATGCCAAATGCTTGATTATTTCACCGATTACGCCTTCTAAATTAATATTGATATCTCTATCCCAAAATCTCAGTATTCGAAAGCCTAAACTTTCCAAATATTCGCTTCTTCCCTTATCATATTTTCTTACGCTATCTTCATCATGCTGTCCGCCATCAAGCTCGATTATTAAATTCTTTTTCGGACAATAAAAGTCGACGATATATTTTCCAATTGAATGCTGTCTTCTGAATTTATATTCCCAATTGATTTCTTCTCAATCTTGACCAAAGAATAACTTCTTGCGGAGTAGAATTTTCCCTCAATTTTCTTCTATAATCTATTCTATTTTCCAAATTATGTACCGTTCTCATTTCGAACAACACCCCTCCTCAATCCTCCCCTCACCTGAGGGGAGGAGGATTTTTATCATACAATGTGAAATCTCCACAAATAGTCTTTGCAATGCTTGGCATAATCGATTCCGATTCGCCTGGACTTTTTGATGCGCGGCAGTTTTATTTTCGGATCGCGCGCCTCGATCCATATCTTCTCGCCTTTCGTCAGGTCCCAGCGATTCAATTTTTTGTCGATCTTCAAAAAACGGCAGAGCTTTCCCGGGCCGTTTGTCTCTTTTTCAGGCGCCCCTTCGATCTTCACGCTTCTCACCAAAATGCCCGCCGGAAAATATGTTCTCTCGGCCACGACGTTGAAATTATAGTACATCCCATAGATCAAATACACATACGCGTGCCCCGGCTCGCCATAGAGAACAATTGTGCGCGGCGTCCGGCCGCGTGAAGCGTGGCAAGCCAGATCGTCTTCGCCGTGATAGGCTTCCGTTTCCGTGATCATCCCCCGCCAAATTTTTCCCCGATACTCGCGCACCAAAAAACAGCCCAACAATTCTTGGGCGACTTTGAGCGTGTTCCTGGCAAAAAATTTTCGAGGTAAAATATTTTTTCGCATAATGCGCAATTCCTAAGGCTTCGCCTTGGGAAAAATTGCAATCGCTTTTTCATAAACCTCCAACATCTTCTCCGCGCAAACTTTCGAAGTATATTTTTCTCTTGCCACCCGCCTCGCCTCTTCTCCGAATTTTTTTCGCAAATCTTCGTCATCAATCATTTTTTGCACAACTTCTCCGAAACTTTCCACATCTTCCCGCACCAAAATGCCTGTACGGCCATCTTCGACGATATCTTTCACACCCGTTGCACGAACCGCCACGATCGGCAGACCAGAATACATCGCTTCAGTCAAAACCATCCCTTGCGTCTCCGATTTCGAGGCATATATAAATATATCTCCGGCGGCATAATAATTTTTCTTCTCGGCCTCCGAAACAACGCCGACAAAAAAAACTTTTTCTGTCATTTTCGTTTCTTTCACTTTTTTTTGCAGGACGTTTTTCAAATTGCCCTCGCCGCAGATCATCAGCTTTGTTCTGGAATTATTCTTCAAAATTTCCAAAGCCGCGTCGACCAAGAATTCCATATTTTTCTCGGCTGTGAGGCGCGTCATGACAAAAAGCAGAATATCATCGTCAGCTGTATTGTATTTTCTTCGTATTTTCTCGCGGCCAGGGCCTGCGAATTGCTCCTCTTCGACCCCTGTCGGAATCGCCGTGATATTTTTGTTTGTCACTCCCCACGCTCTGATGATATCAGCAACGGACGAAGTCGGCGTTATCACGGCATCGCATTTGTTTGCATAATTTCGCGCGTTTCGGATCGTCCACCAAATGGCCAATCTTTGAGGCGCGAACGGAACAAAATGCGCATATTGGTCATAGAGCGTATGCCAGGTGAAAACAAGAGGAATTTTTTTCTTCCGCGCCCAGTGAGCCGCCGCGCTGCCGAGAAGATTCGGATGCTGGGAATGGATGACATCGAGATCAATATTTTCAATTATCTTGTTTATTTTGGGTGAATATGGAACCGCAATGGGAAATCTTATCTTGAAGTTCGTCTCAAACGAAGGGTAGCGAAAAACATTCGGAATCTTGTCCTCGTGATCCTTCCATCCGGGGGCGAAAATATATACCTCATGCCCGAGAGACTCGAAAACTTTTCGAAAACTTTCCACCGACCCGGCCACGCCATAGGGATTGGGAAGATAATTGTTGGTGAAGAATGCAATCTTCATAAATTTCCTAACATTGAATGTTAGAAAGCCCGTAAAATAAATTCTCCTATCTTCTTCCAGACTTTTTCGTCTTCCACAAATACATGATAAGCATTCTCGACCCAGTATATTTCTTTTATTTCCGCGCTCACTCCGTCGAAAATCATCTGCGGAGACTTTCTTGAAACCATATGGTCCGTCGTAGATTGCATGATAAGAATCGGTTTTGTGATCCGCGACAAGATTTCCCGCGTCGCAATGGCAAGCCTCATCACTTCTTTTGCACTTTCAATTGGATAGTACATATACACTTTCCGATTACCAATTTTTTTGCGCACCCAAGGAGGATAATATTTTTTCCGATATTTTTTCGTCAATCCCATAAAAAAAAGCGCCAAGCCGGCAAGGAAATGAACCTTATATTTTACCGCTGCCCCAAGGACAATCACGCCCGCAACCGAATTCTCTTCAGCGAGATGCATTGCAATATCCCCGCCCATTGAAATTCCTCCAACAATTATCTTTGGAGTTATTTTTTCGAACTCTTGGAGCGCCCTTCGCGCGTCTTTGAGCCAATCTTTCCAGTGCACGCATTCCAAATCCTCCGGCCTTGTCCCGTGGCCGCGCAGAAGCGGCGCCGAAACCGTGTAACCGAGAGAATTCAAATATTTCGCGAGCGGCAAAAGCTCATCGGGCGGAGAGGTCCAACCATGAAAAAGCAAAACGCCTGTGCCATTTGCACCTTTTAGAAAGAATGATTTGCCTTGATGATTTTCTTGTTTATTCATATCAAATTTTCAATTTCTAATTTTCAATTTTCAATCAATGCTCTAATTCTTCAATTTTCAATTTTGAAATGTTTGAAAATTCGATCATTGGAACATTGAAAATTGTTTGGAAATTAGAAATTGGAAATTGGAAATTATTTTAAAACAGGTCTCCCCACAGCACCCGGTCGCTTTTCTTGATCTTGTTTTCGATATTTTTCCCTGGTTTGGAGGGCGCTTTCGGGGCTTTCAAGCTTTCCTCTTCGCTAAGCTTGGGCTGAAGCTCCTTGAGATTCAGCTCCTGAACAGCCAATTTTGGGAAAATTTTGTTTTCAACCATATCGAATTTCGGCCTGTATTGTTTCGGCAGGGATTCGAACCCTCCTTCGGCGGTGGTGATGGAAAAATACCGTCCGGAAAAATCTTTGGTCCGATAGGAAAAATAGCTATAATCTATTCCCGGATTTTTAGTCTCAAGAATATATATCGGCGGATTGCGAAGCTCCAGGTTCCCATAGAAATACAGCTTCGCCCTGTTGCTTTCCAGCCATTTGGTTTCCACATAATCAGCCACTTTTTGGTTATCAGAAACCGTTATCTCTTTTGGATACTGCACGAACGGGTGGCGGCCTCCCCATACTTTGAAATCATCCCCGCTTCCAAATTTCCCGAACCAAGCAAGCGTTGCTTCCGTATTGAGACAAACGAGACCGGCGACCGCCGCAATCACGGCAGCCGTTGCCATTTTTTTCCATTTTTTTCCATTGAGAAGCCACTCTATCCCAAACCCAACGAATATGAAAGGCACAAAAATTTCGAAAAAAAGAAAGCGGGGCTTTATCTGAAAAGCAAAGGGGATGAGGACCAAATAAGAAACGGCCGCCCAGGAAAAAATCAGTTTGAGAAAAATTTTCCGCGATTCGTCTGTTTCCTTTTTTAGGCTGACAAAAATATAGGTAAGCCCGAACAGCACCAGGGCGGCGCCGGCCGCAAGCGATGCTTTCCCTGTCGGACTGATATAGGTCGTGAGGATTTGCGCATAGTAATTGGCGTGCATCGTGACATCGGCTGCCAAATTGGCCGCGAGACCGTGCTCCTTCGGTTTGTATTTGAAAGCCCACATGAATTGCTTGATATTGTCCCCTTTCAGCTTTACGTCGCTCAATATGACCGGCGCAAACAACAGGACCATCACGAAAAAAACCAGCGCGGCTTCTTTCCAGCCGAAATTTTTCCATTTGCCGGTCCAAAGAAGAAAGAAAAAAATCACCGCAGGAACGGCCGCCAGCGCCACGAAATGCAGCTGGCCCACCACCGCCCAGCCGATCGCCACGAGCAACACCCAAATATATCTCTTGGTTTGCCTCTTTTCATCCGCTGCCCGCAAAAGGGCAAAGAAAATCAACAGCGTCCAAAAAGGGATCGAGTTTGGATTCCAGGCAAATCGTGAAAACTGGATGACGACGAAATTTGTCGCATACAGCGCCGTCACCAGGAGCGCCGTTGAGCTTTTGAAAAAAAGTTTCAAGAACACGAAAAGGAGCGGAACGGTCAAAATCGAAAACAAGAGATCGGGATAGGCAAAAACCGGCGGAGCGACGGAACCGAACAGATTGGCTGAAATGTATTGGAAATAATAGAAT